>JAGBSG010000109.1 GCA_017632035.1 Oscillospiraceae bacterium
ACCTGTTCCCATCCCGAACACAGAAGTTAAGCTCGTATGCGCCGACGATAGTTGCCGGGTGACTGGCCGTGAAAATAGGTAATGCCAACACAAAGACTCCACTACTTAGGTAGTGGAGTGTTTGCTTGTGTAAAGTGTAGTGTCCACCTGTTTTCGCTTGCGGTGCCCGGCGAATGTCCTCGGCGACGGAGCGCCATCGTCCCTCGCCGACCGCTGCGCACACTTTTGTCCCGCTTCATCTGCCGCCGGCAGCGCGGGACAACGCGGCCATCCCGAACACAGAAGTTAAGCTCGTATGCGCCGACGATAGTTGCCGGGGCCTGTTGCGGTGCCCTGCGAAAACATCGCCTGGCGAAGCAGGCTCGTTTTCTGCAGACCGCTGCCACTCGCTCAGCTTGCTTATTCCGCCACAGGCGGCGCTCCCATCGCTCCCCGTGAAAATAGGTAACGCAAACACAGAAAGCCTCCTACGAATGTAGGAGGTTTTTTATGCCTGCAAGTGTTCGGGGGACACTTGCAGCAATTAGCTGTGCATCATCTGCCACACGGTTATTGACGATTTTGCCATATTGTGTATAATAGAAAACAGAGGTGTTTTTACTATGGATAGAAAAATCGTACTCTTTCAGGGTGATTCCATAACCGACAGCAACAGAGACCGAAATTCAAATGGTCATGGCGTAGGCTATGCGCAGCGAGTTGCCGGCGTATTGCGAGTTAATGAGCCATACAAGTATATGACCTACAACCGGGGAATCAGCGGCAACCGAGTTGTTGATCTTTATGCCAGGATGCGCAAGGATATCATCAACCTGAAGCCGGATTACATGAGCATCCTGATCGGTGTGAATGATGTATGGCATGAGCTTGATGAAATGAATGGCGTTAGTGCAGAGAAATATGAGCGGATCTATGATATGCTGATCGAGGAAGTTCTTCAGGAACTGCCAGGAATTAGAATTATGATCATGGAACCCTTTGTGCTTCCCGGATATAAAACCGTGAGTGACGAGGAGAATCCCGGTAGATGGGAATACTTTCGCGCTGAGATAGAACTGCGTGCTGCTGCAGCAAGACGAATCGCACAGAAGTACGATTTGGTATTTGTTCCTCTGCAGGAGATGTTTGATCGCGTGAATGCTGATTCTCCTATCGACGGTTATTGGCTGAGAGATGGTGTACACCCCTCTATGGCCGGCCATGAGCTCCTTGCAAGAGAGTGGTTAAAGGCGTTTGAAAAACTGAGATAATAGTTAAAATCCCCTTGAAATCTGATGATATTTCGAGGGGATTTTGTTTATTTCTCGAATTTACCTTTTTTACGACGGGGCTTATACACCACTAGATAAACACCAATGAATATCGCAGCGCAGATCAAGCTGATCTTCCAACCCAGGGAAAAGGCGGCATTGCGATAGGTGAAGGTGACGGTGTGATGCCCCTCGGTAAGGGGAATGCCGATCATAGCATTGCCTATGAGGACAATGTCCACATCCTTGCCATCGACCTGCGCGGACCAATTACCGTTTTGGGGAATGGAGGTATAGAGCAGGCCGTCTCTGTCGCAATCAATGGTGCCCTCTACAAAGGTGCTTTCGAAGGTGGTCAGCTCCAATGTGGATGCTGCCAGAACTTCATAGGCTCGCCGAAAGACTGTCTCATCCATGATCGCCGCGTGTACGGTGATAGAACCTCTTTCGTTTGCCTTACAGTTCAGGCTGATCTCCACAGTGTCTCCGGGCCCTACATTGGCAACGGATAGCATCTGCGGCAGACTGTAAGATTCGGAGTAAAGAAATTGGCCGTTCAGGCTAACGGAGAAGGAATTTCGCTTTGGCAGATTCAGATCAATGCACAGCAGACCGCTTCTGTTGGCGGTGAAAGTGTAAATCACCTTGCCCTGTGCGCTGTCGGTCTTGTATGCGGAGTAGCCGGTGGAAGTGGTGCTGGTCAGTGTTGCGTTTTGAGTCGTAACGGACAGGCACTCCTTGCCCAGACGATACCATACATCTTCACTAATGCCGCTGGCAGCAGTCAGCAATTCGTTTTGGAAGCCAAACACATTGGTGACCAATTCGAAATCCATATTGACCAGCTGGGGATTTGACAAAAAGCCCAGGGGAAGATAGGCGTTGTTTTCCAGAAGGTGAACCGAGCCGCTGTGGTATATATCGTCAAAATAAGCGTTGGGCTCTACATTCCCGTCCCGTTCGATCATATATTTTAGATTCAGAAACAGGTTGCATACCGGAGAGGACTCCTCGAAGCAGTAGCGGTTATAAGTGTTTTTTGCACCGTAGCCAAGTGCCTTCATAAACTCTGTAACTTTAACATTTGCGGAACTGGTGAAGGTGGAGATGCCGTTGTATCCGTTAAGTGCACTGTCGTTCAGGGTCTGGGAATGGGTGACTTCAGTGCGGTAGAACAGTGTGTGTTCTTCAGGGGCCTCCATGTGTGCGATTACAGCGGCGGAATCCGTTGTTCCTTTTGGGTAGTTTGTTACGGTGGTATAGGGGAATGTGACGCCAAAGTTGATCACATTCATTATGATCTCTACGGCCAGTGTTGCGGCCAGTGCTGTGCCGGCGATCCTGCGGCGCTGATCCCTTTCTCGGATAAAAGCAGATCGTTTGGGCTGTTCGGCCCTCTTTGGAACATATTTCAGCACTGCAGGGTACAAAAATATTGCAAGGTAAAGGAGAAGAAAAACCAAATTGTATACCAGGAATACAACATCTGTCCGACTGTCGGAGCACCAGAATATACCGAAGGCCAGCGCACTGGAGGCTATGATCTGCCAGAGCTTAAAATGCTTGCGCAGCAGATAGGCACGGTACGCCATATACAGCAATACAAAGCTGAACAGGAAGCTGAACCGATAAGGGATCATGTTGGTGAAGTGGAAGCCGTGCCAAATATAATCCAGTTGGCGCACAATGAAGCTGACCATAAAGAACAGCAGAAGCACGACTGCGCAGATCTTGTCGCGGATCTTGATCTGTTTGCAGGTCAGATACAGGAACGCCAGCATAATAGTGCCAACACCACAGTACAGGTTCGGAAGACCTTCCTTGAAGCTGGGGGTCAGGCCACCACCCATATTGCCTGCTACCTGGCGCATAGCATCGAATAGGCCTTTCCAGGAGTTCTCGCTGGCAATATTCAGACGGAAACCCTCTGGGAATTCATTCACACTGGATTGGGTGGTTTGCAGAGCTGCCAGAGCCGGGAGCTCCAAAATGGCTGTCATGCCTATGGCAAGTATAGAAAAGAAGGCGATCCTGCTCAGATCCAAAAATAACCGCCGGAAGCCCCGAAAACGGCAGATCTCATAACAGATAAACAGCAGAAGTACAAAAATACAGGTAAATAAGCCAATATAATAGTTAGAGTAGATGGACAGAAACAAGGTGACAGTGTATAGGAAAAACTTCTTGCTGCGCAGCAGGGAGATCGTACCAAGTACGACAAGGGGCAGCAGAGCGAAGGTGTCCAGCCACATTACATTCCATTGATAGCCCAGCGCCCAGGCGCACAGGCCGTACAGCGCACCGAACAGGGTGATGGACAGATCGTCTTTGCGAAATGTCTTTTTGAGGAAATAGGCAAAGAAAAGGGAAGCCAGACCCAACTTAACCGGGACCAGTAAAGAGAAATACTCAAGTAGCCAGTCCTGCGGGATCAGGACACTGAGCAGGTTTAACGGAGAAGCCAGATAGTAGGAGATCAAGCCCAGATAGTCCAGGCCCATGCCGATATTCCAGGAGTACAGCAAGCTGTTACCGGAGCGCAGGGTGTCCCGGAAGGACACAAGAAAGGGATAGTACTGATGGTACATATCGGAGTACAGCATGGAACGCCCGTTGCCAAAGGGTTCATAGCCACCGCAGATCATGACGGCAAAAAGGCACACTACCGGCACGGTAAACGCAAGAGCAAGGTAGTTCCACCGGATTCTATTCAGTTGCGGCAGTTTCATGGCAATCACCCCTTGGGCACAACAAATCATTATATAGTTTACCACAATATTCTCCCCCGGTAAAGGGCAGAACTAATAAAAAATTGTAAACAAAAGGGGTTTGAACCATATAAAAGAAACTTCCCTGCCGAAAGCGGCAGGGAAGCCGTTAAATAGACATGATTAACATTGGAACAATGCTGCTTTGCTGACCCTGGCGGGCGAAATTTATAGAATGAGACAGATTAAACCTGTGGCACCCTCATTAACAATTTTGGTCAGTGTCCCTCGGAATTTTGCCCGGACATCCTCCGGTGTGCGTACAAGCTTGGAGGTGAGGCCCTCCTGGATCAGGGCATAGACGGATTTGCCAAAGATATTGCTCTCCCAAAGCTTCTCGGGGGATTCTCCGGAAAGATAGGAGATCAGATCCTGCGACTGTTTTTCGTCTCCAACCATGGGGCTGATTTCTGTGTCGATGTCAACCCGGATCATGTGAATGGATGGTGCTCCGGCCCGCAGCTTTACACCGTATGCTCCGTTTTTGCGCAGAAGCTCCGGCGTTTCCAGCTTCATTTCCTCCGCTGTGGGCATGACAATGCCGTAGCCGGTGGCTTTTACGGAGGACAGCGCGTCGGAGATCTTTTCGTATTCCTGGCGGATCTGGGAGAACTGGCTGAGCAGGTCGATGAGCTGAGCATCTGTTTGGATGCTAAGCCCGGCCTTTGCACTGAGGATCTCGTAGAACAGCTTTTCCGGGAGGGTCAATGCGCAGGAAACTGTGCCGGTGGCAAGGTCAAGATCCCGGATGGAGAAATCCATGACCTGCTCCAAATCCCGAAGTTGAGATAGCGTTTGCTCTGCTTGACCGAGGGATGTGATCTCCTCAGCCCGCTGGAGTAGAGCCTCCTGCAAGGATGCTTTTACCGGATTAGACCATTCCAGAGCATCCATCCAGCGTGGCAAATAGACCCGAAGTTCAGCTATGGGAAAGGCAAAAAGCAGCTCTTTAAGCAGATCGCCGATGCCCTCGGCTGTGAGAGCCTGGCAGTCTGCTACCACTGCCTGGATGCCATACTCGCTGTGTAAATAGTCCTTAACAGCTCTTGCATTCTCGGAATTGGGGTTTCGGCTGTTGATTACAGTCAGAAATGGTTTGCCGGTGGCCTTCATGTCCTGAATGGCCTTGCGTTCGGCACCCAGATAGTCGCTGCGGGGGATGTCGGTAACAGAGCCGTCGGTCGTGACAACAAGACCGATGGAGCAGTGCTCATCCATGACCTTTTTTGTGCCCAGCTCGGCGGCCTGGGTCATAGGGATCTCATAGTCATACCAGGGAGTCGTGACCATCCGGGGAACACCGTCTTCTTCCGCGCCAACAGCACCGTCGACCATATAGCCCACGGAATCTATCATCCGCACACGGAGACGGGCAGTTCCGTCCGGAGATATTTCCACTGCTTCTTCCGGGACAAACTTTGGCTCGCTTGTCATGATGGTCTTGCCGGAGCCGCTTTGGGGGAGCTCATCCCTGGCTCGCTCTTTTCGGTAGGGGTCTTCAATGTTGGGGATCACCAGCTCCTCCATGATCCGCTTGATAAGCGTAGATTTGCCTGTGCGTACAGGCCCAACCACGCCAATATAGATATTGCCGCCGGTCCTGGCAGCAATGTCGGCGTAAAGGTTTTCCATAGCCAGCCTCCTTATCCGCAGGAGAGCAAGCTCCTGCCACGGTTTACCACAGGGTATGTCCTGAAAGGCCGGAATAGAACCCATATTCTAAAAAAGAGGACAGCCCGTTAGGACTGTCCTCTGGCTTATTTATAGGGCTTCCCATTTGCGGACGCCCCAGGTGATCAGCAGGCGATAATGACCATAATTGACAGCGGCAAGGATCAAAGAGATCAGTGCCAGAAAGAAAGAGGGTGAAAGGTGGTCGACCAACAGGAAGCCATATATAAGGCCTAATATAGCGGGAAGACCCATCATGCCGAACATGGTAAATGCCACAGCAGCGCTCTGCTTGCAGGGATAGGCATCGTTGATATAATCCAACCGTGCCCACTGAAGACCGAAGACCATACCGATCAGCCCGTTTGTCATTACCAGAAGCATGGGAAAAGCAGCACAGAGCAGAATGTCGGGAATGCTTCAGCCGTAGGCGAGAGCCAGAACGAAACCGCAAATGCCGCAGAGGGGAACAGTCATGCGGCAGTGAAACAGCAGCTTTGCATTAAGAATGTCCTTCCCGGAAACAGGAAGACTTTTCAGGATCCAGATGTTTTTACCCTCCAGAGATACAGACGGCGCACTGATGTACATGGTGGAGATCAGGAAGGAAAGCACGGCGCAGATCAGCAGGGGGATCAGGTCGGTGAATCCGGGGATCATAGAAAAGGCAGATAGAAGGTCCTCTCGGAAGATCACACCAGCAACAGTCAGCGCGGCGGCCATGAGAAGTCCCACGCCCAGATTTGTCAGGTATACCGGAGAACCAAGGAATTTACGCAGTTCCTTTCCCACAATGGCATTGACAGGGGGTGCTGTTTTGCTGGTTTTAAGATTCAGCTTCTGCCGCTTGCGGCTGACAGAGGACATGGTTGCGCTGCGCAGGAAGGTGGCAGAAAGAATGGCATATACAGCCGCAAAGCAGACGGCACAGATACCCAGAAATGCCAGAAGCAAGCCGCCATTCTCCAGACAGCCCATGCCCATGGCATACAGGGGCCAGACCCATTTGGACAGGATGCTTGCGATCTGCTGAGATTCCATGACTATGGCGGTCAGGATCTCGCCGGCCTGGGAATAAACATAGAAGTAAATCCCCAGAAATACCACCAGATACAGGACGGATGCCAGAGATTTGTTCAGCTTGCTCAGCAGCAAATGCAGCAGCCAACCGAGCAGACAGCTAATGGCCTGGGCCAGCACAGCAATACCTGCCAGACACAAAAGCTGCAGCAGCAGGCCGACGATACTGAATTCTACAAAAATGGCATAGACGACTGTGGCGGGCACAATGACCAGGCCGCCAAACAGAAGATTCATGGCAAGCAGGGGGATCATACGGCTTAACAGAATGATCCTCGGAGGAATAGGCATAGAAAGCAACAGAGGATTGTCCTTGGCATCGTAAAGCTGGTTTTGGGTGGTAAATACACTGCCTAAAACCGCAAAACCAAGCCCCATTAGACCGGCCATGGAAAAGTAGAGCCAATCAAGCCCCAGCATATGGTACGGTTGTGCAAGGGAATAAAAGGTGAAGCCCATCATGCCTGCCACAACGGCGAAGACATAGAGAAAGAGAAAGGCAAACAGGATCACAGTCCCTTTGCTGCTTTTGTTCTTTTTCTGTCTCTGTACGATCAGGCCTGTAAAGAGAGCACGAAACCGCAGGGACACCAATGTTCTGATCATAGGGTGTCCTCTAGATCCAGGAATACCTGCTCCAGAGAGGCCTGACCCCGGACATCCTCCATGGTGCCGCTGGCTACCAGCTTGCCGCCCTTAATTATTGCGATCTTGTGGCACAGCTTCTCAGCCACCTCCAAAACATGGGTGGAGAAGAGGATCGCACCGCCCTCGGCACAGTGTTGTGCCATGACATTCTTGAGCTGGTGCGATGCAATGGGGTCTAAGCCTACGAAGGGCTCATCCATCAGGATCAGCCGGGGCTTGTGGATCAATGCGGCGATCAAAGCGATTTTTTGCTTCATACCGTGTGAACACTCGCTGATCTTGAGGGTCAGATCTTCGGTCATACCCAAAAGATTTCCATAGTGCGCAATGCGCTGGTTGCGATCAGTCTTGGATACCTCGTAGATATCCGCGACAAAATTCAGATACTGAATACCGGTGAGAAATTCATAAAGGTCGGGGTTGTCCGGTATATAGGCCAGATCCCGCTTACATGCTATGGGATCTGTCAGAATGGAGTGGCCGTTGACTGTGATGGCTCCCTTATCAAACTGGAGGATACCACAACAGGCCTTCAATGTTGTGGTTTTGCCGGCGCCGTTGTGGCCGATGAAGCCGCAGATCTCGCCGGGTGCGATGTGCAGCGTCAGGTCATCCACGGCGACCTTGCTTCGGTAGGTTTTGGTGAAATGTTCGATACGAAGCATTTTTGTTAACCCCATTTCTTATAAACTTATAAATTAGTAGTATTTTACCATACTGGGATGAGCAACACAAGACATGCAAGAAAATTTAATAAGTTGCGGTTTGTTGACTGTTTTTCAAAGAAAAGCAGACAGATTTTGATATAAGCTTTTTGGGAAATAGATACTACGGTCTGTCTGCGGTGGTCTGCTGACTGTCTTGCGGTGTACAGCATACATCATAATGCTGCGTTATGAGCAATACCTGACACGGTGTACTTTTTACAAAGTTTGTGTGTAAATCCCGTGGATTTGGGAATGGGAGGGATGCTTCGCAAAAAGTCGGGAAAAAGTCGGGATTTTCGAAAAATAATGTTTGACAAATGGCAAGAAGTTCTATATAATATCTAAGCATGACTGTGAGGAGGGGATACTATGCTTCTAGGACTTTCCAAAATTATGGATTGCCCGGGTGCATCGGTTCCTTTTACTACCAGCGTGGATCTGAGTGATCTTCTGTACGGTACCTGTTACCCGGTCAGTGAGCCGGTTTTGGCATCCGGTACGGTGCGGAATACCGCAGGTGTTCTGGTTATGACCGGCAGCATCACTACGACCTTACATGGCGTGTGTGACCGCTGTGCGGCTGACTTTGTATCGGCTGTGGAGTTTCCCATCGATGTGGTGTTGGTAGCAGAGCTTTCCAATGAAGAGAATGAGGACGAATGGGTATTCCCTCTGGAGGGAGACAGCGCCGATTTGGAGGACATCGTTCGCACTGTATTTGTGCTGAATATGGATTCCAAGTTGCTGTGCAAGCCGGATTGTAAAGGCCTTTGCTGCCGCTGCGGCAAGAACCTGAATGACGGACCTTGCAGTTGCCAGAAGGAGCTCGATCCCCGTTTTGCTGCTTTACGGCAGCTTCTCGATAAGTAAAACTCTAGAATGAATGCTGTTAAAGCAGATTGACCAAGGAGGTGTCATCCATGGCTGTTCCTAAGTGTAAAGTGTCCAAGGCCCGTCGCGATAAGCGCCGTGGTTCCAACTGGAAGCTGGCTGCTCCCAGCGTCGCGGTTTGCTCCAAGTGCGGTGAACCCGTTATGCCCCACAGAGCTTGTAAGGCTTGCGGCAACTACAATGGCCGTCAGGTTCTGGCTGCCAAGGCTGACTGAGGCAGGAAAAGCGTATGCGCAGAGGAAGGCTTCTAGCCTTCCTCTTTTTCCTTTTAACCGCGCAATTGTGTAAAAGTTCTGTGAAGTGTCAAGATTTTATTGATTTGGCAGGAAGATTGTGCCATAATATAGGCAATGATTCTTTCTGGGTAAAGGAGTGATTCTTATGGCAAAGCCTTTGGTTGCCATTGTCGGCCGCCCAAATGTTGGCAAGTCCATGCTGTTTAATAAGCTTACCGGCAGAAGGGTATCTATTGTAGAGGATACCCCCGGTGTCACCCGCGACCGCATTTATGGCGACTGTGAGTGGTGCGGCAGGAATTTTTCCTTGGTGGATACCGGTGGTATTGAGCCGTCTACCGACAGCGATATGCTAAAATTCATGCGTCGCCAGGCGAAGATCGGCATTGAGCTGGCTGACTGTGTGGTCATGGTCGTGGATGTGCATGCCGGTGTTACTGCTGCTGACGAGGATGTAGCAACAATGCTGCGCAAAAGTGGTAAGCCTGTAGCGCTGGCAGTTAATAAGTGCGACTCCGTTGGTCCTACCAATCCGGCTGTCTATGAATTCTACAGCCTTGGCATCGGAGATTTGTTTGAGGTCTCTGCCATCCACGGTCACGGAACCGGTGATCTGCTTGACTGGTGCCTGGAGCAGTTTCCGCCTGAGGAGGCCCAGGAGGAAGAGGACGATGTGGTCAAGGTTGCCATTGTGGGCAAGCCTAATGTGGGTAAGTCCAGTCTGCTCAACCGCATTTTGGGAGAAGAAAGAGTGATTGTCTCCAACGTTGCCGGTACGACCCGGGATGCCATTGACAGCTTCTTTGAAAATGAAACCGGTAAGTACTGCTTTATCGACACTGCCGGCATGCGCCGCAAAAGCAAGGTCGATGACCAGATCGAAAAATACTCCAACATGCGCACTATCAATGCTATCGAACGCGCGGATGTATGTTTGATCCTCGTTGATGCCAATGACGGCGTTACGGAACAGGATACAAAAATTGCCGGACTGGTACATGAGGCAGGAAAAGCGGCGATCATTGTGGTCAACAAGTGGGATGCCGTAGAAGACAAGCAGACCAATACCATGCGTGACAAGGAGATCGGTGTGCGCCAGGGCTTGAGCTACATGACCTATGCCCCTGTTGTGTTTCTGTCGGCGCTGACCGGCCAGCGGGTGGACAAGCTGTACGAGGTCATCCAGTCGGTCCATACCCAGAATACCAGCCGTATTACAACCGGTGCGCTGAACAGCGTGCTGGCTGATGCCACTGCCCGTGTACAGCCGCCTACGGATAAGGGCCGGCGTTTGAAGATCTATTACATGACCCAGGCCAGCACCAAGCCGCCCCATTTTGTGATCTTCTGCAATGACGCGCGGCTGTTCCATTTCTCTTATCAGCGTTATTTGGAAAATCAGATTCGGGAGGTCTTTGGCCTGGAGGGGACGCCTGTGCGCATTACGATCCGGCAGCGCGGCGATAAGGAGGAATGATCTATGTGGTTTGCAATGTTCATTGTTGCGATGACCGGCTACTTTCTGGGAAATCTGAATGGAGCCGTGAGTATTTCGACATCGTTGGAAAACGATGATGTCCGCAAACACGGCAGCGGTAATGCTGGCCTGACCAACTTTTTCCGCAGCTATGGCAGTTGGCGGACCCTTCTGGTTCTGCTGGTGGATGCGGGGAAAACAGTTCTCAGCTGCCTGGCCGGTAAGCTAATCCTGCAGCCCTTTGGTTATGGTCAGGAAGGTGCTATGCTGGGTGCGGTTGCGGTTTCCTTGGGTCATGATTTTCCGGCGTTGCTGGGATTCAGGGGCGGTAAGGGTATCGTGTGCGGCTTTGCTGTGGCGCTTGTGATCGACTGGCGGATCGCACTGATGATTCTGGCTGTGTTTGTGACCGTTTTTGCGATTACCCGTTATGTTTCGCTGGGGTCTGTCTTAGGCGCACTCATCTTCGGTGTAGGCTTTTGCGTCTTTTATGCCGGACAGCCGTGGGTTATGGCTGGAGGTATCTTTTTGGCGGTACTGGCGGTGTTTATGCATAGGTCTAACATTGCGCGACTGATGAAGGGCACTGAGAAGAAGGTCCATCTGATCCATCGGGAAATGAATAAGGAATGAGAAAAACCGGCGTGCACGCACGCCGGTTTGATACGACAAAAACGGCGCTGCAGATTGCAGCGCCGTTTGCTATGCAGGGGAATTAGATGGCCCGCTCAACCTTGTTAGAACGGAGGCATCTGGTACAAGCGTACACATGGCACGGAGTCCCGTTGACAACCGCCTTGATCCGCTTCACATTGGGCTTCCAAGTACGATTGGAACGTCTGTGGGAGTGGGACACCTTGATACCGAAGGTCACGCCCTTGCCACAATAATCACACTTCGCCATTCACTGCACCTCCTATCCGCATGATAACTCACTGAAATAGCGCCCTTTGCAGGCGCTTAGATATGATATCAAAGATTTTCAAAAAATGCAAGCACTTTTTTACAATTTTTTTGACTTTTTTCAAATTTAAGTTGATATTCGCGCCTGTTGCAGGTATAATATTGAAAAATATTCGTGATAGGAGATGATCGGGTGGATACTTATTGCGTGCCGCTGAAAACTTTGGTTAAAGAATTTCATTTGCAGGTTGAATTTGCCGCTACGGATTATGAGGATATTCACCTGACAGTTGAGGATGTTGCCCGTCCGGGCCTGCAGCTGGCCGGATATTTTGACCATTTTGAGCCTATGCGTCTTCAGGTCATCGGCAATGTGGAAGCCAGTTATTTGCAGAAGCTGACCTCTCAGGAGCGGTGGGTGACCTATAACCGACTGTTTTCCTATAAGTTTCCGGCCATGCTGATTGCCCGGAATATCGTGCCGGACCCGGAATGTATGGAGCTGGCCCGTAAGCATAATGTGACTGTTCTTCGTACTGCAGAGCCTACCTCGACGATCGTTTCCGGCATCATTACGTATCTTCGGGCAGCCATGGCACCGCGGGTCACGCGCCACGGCGTGCTTATGGAGATATATGGCGAAGGAATCCTGTTGGTAGGCGACAGTGGTATTGGTAAGAGTGAAGCTGCGGTGGAGCTTCTTAAGCGCGGACATCGGCTGATCTCTGATGACGCTGTGGAGATCCGCAGGATCTCCGGATCCACACTGGTGGGAACGGCACCGGAGCTGATCCGTAATTATATCGAGCTGCGTGGGATCGGCATTGTGAATGTGGCGAAGCTGTTTGGTATGGGCGCGGTCAGAGCGGAAAATGAGATCAATCTGGTGGTAAATATCGTTCCCTGGAACACACAGAAGGTCTATGACCGCTTAGGTCTTGAAGACCAGTATATGGAAATATTGGGAGTTCAGGTGCCGATGAACACGATCCCCATTACGCCTGGTCGTAATCTGGCTGTGATCCTGGAGGTGGCCGCTATGAATAACCGTCAGCGTAAGATGGGCTACAATGCGGCACTGGAGTTCACACAGCAGGTGGATAAGCATTTTGGGCAGGAGAACGGCTGATGAAGGAATTGCAGATCGGTGCAAATGACGCAGGACAGCGCTTGGATCGGTTTCTTGCAAAGGCAGTACCGCTGCTGCCGGCCTCGTTGGCGCAGAAGTATATCCGCATCAAGCGTATTAAGTGTAACGGTGGCAGAGCAGAGCGGGATACCCGGCTGAAGGCCGGTGATGTGCTGCAGCTATATATCAACGATGAGTTCTTTGATAAACCCCGGGAGGATAATGCCTTCCTCACGGTTGCATCACCAAAGCTCAATATTGTCTATGAAGATGAACAAGTGCTTCTGGTCGATAAACGACCGGGCCTTGCGGTCCATCCCCATGATGGGGCAGAGTACGGCAGAACATTGATCGATCATATTAAGGCGTATCTGTATCAGAAACGGGAATGGCGTCCGAGAGAAGAGAACAGCTTTACGCCAGCTTTATGCAACCGCATTGACAGAAACACCGGTGGTATCGTGATCGCGGCTAAGACTGCCGAGGCCCTTCGTGTGCTGAATCAGAAGATCAAGGATCGGGAGCTGGACAAGCGTTATCTGGCTGTTGTGGAAGGTACACCGCGTCCTAAAGAGGGAAGTCTGAGGGGCTATCTTTTCAAGGATGCCAAAAAGAATCGGGTGTTTGTGACAGACACGCCCCAAACGGGCGCAAAATCCTGTCAAACCAATTACCGGACCCTAGCTTCTGCGCAGGGTCTTTCGCTGGTGGAATGTGAGTTGATCACCGGTAGGACTCACCAGATCCGTGCCCAGTTTGCCCATGCGGGCCATCCTTTGTTGGGCGATGGAAAATACGGCAAGCTGGATAAGCGGTTTGACCGGAATTATCAGGCCCTGTACTCCTATAAGCTGTCCTTCTGCTTTACAACAGATGCCGGCGTGCTGGAGTATCTGAATGGAAAGACTTTTCAAGTGGGGGATGTAGAATTTGTGCAGACCTACTTTCCGGGCTTTACAATGAAATGAGAGGACCGAAGAGCTTTTGCTCTTCGGTCCTTTTACAGCACCTCGGTGATGGTTCCGCCGCCAATGACCTGGTCACCCTCATACAGCACTACGGCCTGTCCGGGGGTAATGGCCCGCTGGGGCTCTTCAAATTCCACACGGGCAAAGCCGTCAGCTTCGGGGTAAACTGTGGCGGCCTGTTCTGCGTGCCGGTAGCGGCACTTTGCTTTGATGCGCATAGGTTCAGTCAGGACGGGGAAGGGAAACCAGTTCCAGTCGTTGGCCCGCAGGATCTTCTTGTAAAGAGCTTCGTTTGGGCCTACGGTTACGGTGTTATTGGCCATGTTTTTTTCGCACACATAGACCGGCTCGCCCATGGCCAGTCCCAGGCCTTTTCGCTGCCCCAGGGTGTAGCGGACTGCACCTGCGTGGCGGCCTATCACATTGCCGTCCTGATCCAGAAAATCACCGGCCGGATATTGTTTTGCGGTGTAGCGCTCCATGAAAGCCGTATAGTCGCCATCAGGCACAAAGCAGATGTCCTGACTGTCTTTCTTCCTGGCGTTCAGAAAACCGTTTTCTTCCGCAAGCTGTCGCGCCTGAGTCTTGGTGAGCTCACCCAAGGGCAGCAGTGTATGGGCCAGCTGGTCCTGGGTCAGGCTGTAAAGAACGTAGCTTTGATCCTTAGATATGTCTGTTGCTTTATATAACAGATACCTGCCCGTGATGTTGTCCTGGCGAATGCGCGCGTAGTGCCCAGTAACGATCTTTTCACAACCCAGGAGCTTGGCCCGTTCCAGCAGATGGGCGAACTTCAGGTAGCGGTTGCAGTCAATGCATGGATTGGGTGTTAGGCCACACTCGTAGCAGTCCACAAATTTATCCATGACGTTTTTGCGGAAGTTCTCGGTGAAGTTGAACACATAGAAGGGCATGCCGAGGGTGAGGGCTACACTTCTGGCATCCTCCACATCGTCCAGAGAGCAGCAGGTGCTCTCCTGGGTGCCAAGTATCCCGTTGCCATAAAGCCGCATGGTGGCACCGATACACTGAAAGCCGGCACTTTTGGTAAGATACGCGGCAACGGAACTATCCACACCGCCGCTCATAGCGATCAGTGCTTTTGTCTGCATAAATGGGTGCTCCCTTCTGATTACTTCTGTGTTATTCTACCACAAGCGCAGCGAAATTGCAATTGCTTTGGAGCGAGTGTATCGTTAACGAAAATTTTTGTTACAATATTGGAAAGTTGTGGAAAGCATGAGTTAAAAGTATTTATTTTTGGTGATATAGTTTGGTTAAATGCAGAAAAAATTATGAGAATCAGAAACTTTCTTAGAAATTAATTGGTAACAAACCTGTAATTTTTGTGAAATAAGGGGTTGCAATATTTTGCTTCCTCTGGTATAATACCCCCATACATACTAATGTTACATGATTCGCTGTGCTGTGCGTCTGTTTTACAGGTGTTGCGGGGCACAGCGGACACTATTTGTCGTATTTGAGAGGAGCAGACCCTGTGAAGAAAAGAATCATAATCCTTATCCTGACAGCTACCTTGCTGCTGACTCTGGTACCTTTTGCTGGGATCCGAGCTCAGGCGGCATCTAATTTTGTCGCAAGCGATGCCTTTGTTGAGGTCCTTAAAAAGTGGGAAGGCTTCAGTGCAAAGCCTTACTGGGATTACAGGCAGTGGACTGTGGGCTACGGCACACGCGTTCCCGACGGCAAGCTGGAGGAATACCAGCAGATTGGCATTTCTAATGAGGAAGCGACACAGCTGTTACATAGCATGCTCAATGACATGGGCAAGGACCTGAACAATTTTATTGATAAATTCGGCCTGACCATGAATCAGGGCCAGTTTGATGCGCTTCTTTCTCTTACATTTAACTGTGGACCCAACTGGATGTGGGAGCCAAGCACTTTCCGCACTTCGGTTATTGAGGGCTGGAAAGGCAATGATTTTATCTTTGCTATTGGCCAGTGGAGCACAGCCGGCGGTGTAACAGTACCTGCTCTGGTTCGGCGCCGTCTGGCTGAGGCCCATATGTATCTGAACGGTGTTTATAACTACACACCGCCAGAGAATTATGCTTATGTGCGTTTCGATGCCAATGGCGGTGAGACTGAGATCATCACTCAGGGCTACGACTTGAATGTAACAGCGGCAATTCGTGCAGTTCCTGTTTATGAAGGCTATAAGTTTGAGGGCTGGTATACCGATCCCACCGGTGGTGAGAAGGTCGAGGTCCTGGATGCAGGCGTGCGTAATTATATGCTCTATGC
Organism: Oscillospiraceae bacterium; assembly: GCA_017632035.1. Taxonomy (GTDB): domain Bacteria; phylum Bacillota; class Clostridia; order Oscillospirales; family Oscillospiraceae; genus Faecousia. Next base: position 15,997 of record JAGBSG010000109.1, read on the forward strand.
GCACTGGAGCGCAGGCGATGGCGCAGATCTTCCTCAGGACACCACGGAGGAGGTCAGCGGAACACCTGTAAATTACCAAAAGCAGATCGCAACCGGTGTGCTTAATTCTTTTGATAAGCCTGTGAAGGGCGCATTGGTGGTCAACGCTTACCGGCTGGGAGAGATCGTGGATGTCTGCGCGGAGTATACCGACACAAACGGCCTGAAATGGGGCAAGCTCAGCGGTGGCGGATGGATCAACCTGAGTTATACACAGGATCCTCAGGCTGAGGACGTGAACGGTGAAGGCGTGAAGATCACAGTCACAGCAGACGATGTGAATATCCGCAGAGGCCCCGGCACCAGCTATGCACTGACCGGGAAGGCAAACAGGGGCGATCAGATGATCATTACCCAGACTGCCACCGGAAGCGGCTACACCTGGGGCAAGTCCGCCAATGGCTGGATCTGCCTGAAGTATACTAACTATGATGAGGTTGCCAATCAGAACCCTGACAATGAGGATGCCGGTAATGAGAACACCGGCAATGAGAACACCGGCAACGAGAACACCGGCAACGAAAATACCGGCAATGAGAACACCGGTAACGAGAATACCGGTAATGAGAACATCGGTAATGAGAATACCGGCAACGGGAACACCGGCAATGTGAACACCGGCAATGAGAACACCGGC
>JAGBSG010000110.1 GCA_017632035.1 Oscillospiraceae bacterium
CCAAAATAGAATAATCTGTGGATCGTGTCGGAGCTTTTGCTCCGGCACGATTTTATGTATTACAAAACAGAATTCTTTTTCTGAAATTATTAAAGTTACGCATACCGTAGCAGGTGCGCTTGAGGACTTTGGTTTTGTTATATTCAGAATAAGACCTATGAATATGCTGTCAAGCGACGAGATATTCAAAAGCATTTTTTCAAGGATGATGCATTGCCTGAGAACAAAACACTGGAGAAAAAAGCAGATAAGGAGACCTCTGCATATTTTGAAACAACGTTTTAGTAAAGGAGAACGACAATTGAAAACCAGAAAAGCATACGAGTGACGATGAGATGCTATTGTTTGAATTTTAACTAATTTGCATCAGAGCATTTTAATTTGCAAACACAATCAGATGGAAAACTAGGATATTGTATTAATCACCCCCAGAGCACATCTCTGGGGGTGATTTCTTTGCCCCTTTTAGGGGGCTTGAGCGCAGTTCAACAGAGGGTTATAGGGAGAAGGTCTCTCTGAAGACGGGTAAGCAATGTGGCGAAGACAATATAGCGCACCCAGTGCTTGCTAACGCTCTATGGATGTGATGCATCACATTTATGGTTATAAGCAACCCACATAGATTTGTTCCACTAAAGGCGCGGGTATGCTTACTATCAATTATTAATTGATCTGTTGTAAAACGATTTGTACATTCGTAAATCAGCACAAAAGAAGTACATTTTTTTGAAAAATTTTAATTGAAAAAATTTGCTGATCCCGCAAAATCCGCACTTAAGAAAGGCACTATATAGATATAGAACTATAAGGAGCTCTTTGTAAATGAATAAGAAAACATTCTCGATCTACGCCTTAATTAATGACCAAAAGGTCTATGTAGGTAAAACAAAAGGAAAACGAATTTCTGCAGTTTTCAGTTACCATCGCAACGGAAAAAACGCTTCTACTCGTACTTATTTTGTCAAGCCTGCACCGGCACCCGAGTGTTATCTTTTGCGTCGAAGCGAAATGAGGGCATTTGAAGCTTACAAATGGGTGCTTGTTTACATACGAATGTTTCGGGATGCTGACTATGAAATTCTGAATTGTCCACGTTCTATAGAGCGATCTGACAATCTTAAAGAAGATACACAAAGAATTTGGGCCAAGATCAAGTCAACAAGTATTTCTGAGTTATTGCTGTCTACAAGAATTGAAAAGCTTACAGACGCTGATATCGCACCAATACCACAAACCACGCGAAATCAAAAAGCTAAATCGACCCAGACGCTAACCCTCCGTTTGACAAAAGATGAGAAGGTGCACTTTCAAGAAATTGGAGCAAATCTAAATTTGAATCAGCACGAAACTTTACTTTACCTTTTCGATAAATGCAACCAATCTGATCCATTTTTCATGGATTTGGGAGGTGATTCATATTTGCGAAGCTTGTTTGATTGCCAACGTGAAGAAATCAAAAAATTAGAGAATGCAAATTCTAAATTATCTGAAACGATTGTAGCTATACAAGAAAGAGAAAGACAAAATTTGAAATCTGCGAGGAAGATGTTAGTCGATATCAGAACAGTTGTTTCTGCTTATTTTGCCTTGATGGAAAACTCAGCGCCAATTCCCCTGGAAATCGAATGCGGTCTCTACAGAAATAACGAGTATGTTGAAAATTACAAATACCCAGATAACGCTGGCGTTTATCTAATCAGGCCACAGATGGTTTTGCGTGGTAACGGCCGCTATAGTGCTTTGTTCATCTTGGGTATTGCAGGAAACGACGAGCATTATAAATTCCGTTATTATCCGAAGAAGACTTACATTGGTGTTCCCATTCCAGATTCTCCTTTTGCCGTGCGCGGTTCATTATGGCTTGTAGCTTGTAAAGAATCAAAAGATGGAGCCAAGGATCTATATTGTTCATTTCCGCTAACTGTTACATGTCCCAAACAGTTATGGTGAAAGAAACCTTCTTTCTTGATACAATAATTATTATTCTGGATTGCTCTGCTTTCAATGTGCCTAAAATAAAATTGCAATGTTTGTTTACAGAAAATTGACAGCTTTTTTGTATTTATCGAAAGATTTGCGCAAAATCCGCAGAGACGAGAAGCATTATATAGGCGAGAAGATAATGGTATACAACACAGCGGGTGTGTATCTGCAGTACAGCACCTTAAATATATAAATTCTGCAACAAACGGTACCTTGTTGCAGGATGATATCAAATTACAACATCAATAAATAATAAAAGACGAAAGGGAATATAGGAGGAAGCATAAATGAACGAGAACATTAAGGCATCTTTTAACCTTTTAAATGAATACCCTCCGGTCCTTAGCGTGAAGCAGGTGGCTGAAATATTGGTGATCAGTCATAATACCACCTATAATTTGCTCCGTTCTGGAGCAATTCATAGTGTCCGTGTGGGGAGAACCTACCGTATTCCGCTAGAAGCGGTGATTGACTACCTTTGTAAGCACTGAGATCGTTGCGGAAAGTCCGCTTGTATGGTATAATATAGGTGTACCTGCTATGCGGCAACGAAAGGAGTAATATTTATGCCGCAAAGCAAAAGAACCACCTCAGGTATGGGTTCGATCCGGAAGATCACCAGAACGATCAACGGAAAGAACTATACCTACTATGAAGCTCGTTATACTGCCGGTTTCGATCCCGGAACAGGCAAGCAAATCCAACGCAGCATCACCGATAAATCCAAGAAGGTCGTTGCCCAAAAGCTGAGAGCCGCTATGGCCGATCTCGACGCAGGCACCTACAAGGCACCCTGCAAGATGACCGTTGCCCAATGGCTGGACATCTGGGTCGCTGAGTATCTGAACAGTGTGAAACCTCTGACCAAGCACAACTACAACAAGCAGGTGCAGAAGCATTTCAAGCCTGCTTTGGGTGCAGTCAGATTGGACGCATTGGACACCCACACCATCCAGCGGTTTTACAATTCGTTGTCTGCCTCGGGGCTGTCACCCGAGACAGTCAAGAACCTTCACGGCATCCTGCACTGCGCCCTACAGCAAGCCATCGCCTGCGATTACATTACTCGCAACCCCGCAGACGCTTGCAAGCTGCCGAAGGTTACCAAACCGGAGATCAAGCCGTTAGAGCCGGAAGAAATTGCCCGGCTGCTGAAAGAGGCGGAACAGGATGATTACTGCAACCTGTTCATTGTGGCTATGTTCACCGGTATGCGCCAAGGCGAATTGTTGGGACTGGCTTGGGAGTGTGTGGATTTCAAATCCGGCATCATCACTGTCAAGCAGCAGCTACAGTGTAAAGACGGCGACTACTTTTTGGAAACGCCCAAAAGCGGTAAGAACCGCACAATCCTACCTGCACCCATCGTAATGGATGCCCTCCGCAATCAGCTGCAGCGGCAGCAGAAAGAACAGGCGCAGGCAGGAAAGATGTGGGACAACCAGTTCAATCTGGTGTTCACCGATGCTTTGGGAAAATATCTTGTCCGCCGCACGGTGGTCAAGCATTTCAAAAAGATTTCTCAAAGAGCCGGAATTTCTGATGATGCCCGTTTCCACGATCTGCGCCACAGCTTCGCTGTTTCCTCCCTGTATGCCGGTGATGACATCAAAACGGTGCAGGCAAATTTAGGCCACGCAACCGCCCAATTCACCTTGGATGTGTACGGCCACGTGACCCAAAAGATGCGCCAGGACAGCGCAAATCGGATGCAAAAATTCTACGAACAATTAAGTTCTGAAAACGCCCAATAAGGGGAAAATAAGGGGAAACTCGTTTCTCTGCGCCTGTTTTCAAAACAAATTGCCTCAAAAAGTTCGGAAAACAAAAGAAAACAGTCAGTAATCGTAAGATTTACTGACTGTTTCTTGGCAGGGGCAGAAGGACTTGAACCCTCGGCACGCGGTTTTGGAGACCGCCGCTCTACCAACTGAGCTATACCCCTATATAAAAAGGCTTGGGCCTTGTTATTTGATGGTGGGCCTTCAGGGATTCGAACCCGGGACGATCCGGTTATGAGCCGGAGGCTCTAACCAACTGAGCTAAAGGCCCATTAAGTCACAGGTGCCTGAGCACCATCGCAAGGCGTATTGTATCATTTTTCTTGAACTCTGTCAAGGCCGAATTTTGGGGAGAACAAGAAAAAATAAGGAAAAACTTTGCAATACTTTATGCAAAACTATTGCAAAAAAATGTTGCGTTGTGATAGAATTCCTGCGAATGAGTTAACCAGAGAGGTGTTATTATGTCATATCGTATTGAATCCGATTCTATTGGTTCCAAGAAGGTCCCTGCTGACGCTTACTATGGCGTACAGTCTCTCAGAGGCCGCGAAAACTTCCAGATCACCGGGCAGCGTCTGCGTCCTGAGTTTATTGATTCTCTGGCAGAGATCAAGAAGACCTGCGCTATCTCCAACCATGCGGTTGAAGAGCTGGACGGAAAGATCAAGGAAGCCATTTGCGTGGCTTGTGATGAGATCCTGGAGGGCAAGTTCCATGATCAGTTCATCTGCGATCCAATTCAGGGCGGCGCAGGAACAACTGCGAACATGAATGCCAACGAGGTCATTGCCAACCGCGCCATTGAGATCTTGGGCGGTACCAAGGGTGATTACTCCATCGTCCATCCCAATGACCATGTAAACAGAGCCCAGTCTACCAATGATGTCATTCCCACCGCCGCCAAGATGACTGCTGCTAAGCTGCTGAAGAAGGCACTGTTTGAACTGGAGCGCCTGAATGATGCGCTGATGGTTAAGGCTAAGGAATTTCACAATGTTATCAAGATGGGCAGAACCCAGATGCAGGATGCTGTGCCGATCCGTCTCGGCTCTGAGTTCGGCGCTTACAGCAGAGCGATTTCCCGCGACATTCTGCGTATCAAGCGCGCCATGGTGGAGATGTATGCCATCAACCTGGGCGGCACTGCTATCGGCACTGCCCTGAATGCCCATCCTGAGTATGTGGACCTGCTGGCACCCACTCTGAGCCGGATCTCCAACCTGCCCCTGACCAGAGCCCACGACCTGGTAGACGGCACTCAGAATCTGGACTCCTTTGCCTATGTGTCCGCTGCTTTGAAAACCTGCGCTATTTCCTGCTCCAAGATGGCAAACGACTTCCGTCTGATGTCCTCCGGTCCTCGCTGCGGCTTTGAGGAGATCAATCTGCCTGCTATGCAGAACGGCTCTTCCATCATGCCCGGTAAGGTCAACCCTGTTATTCCCGAGGTCATGTCTCAGGCTGCTTTCTGCATCATCGGCAACGATATGACCATCACCATGGCTGCTGAGGCCGGTCAGTTGGAGCTGAACTATGCGGAGCCCGTGCTGTACCACAAGCTGTTTGAGTCCATCGTGGCTCTGACCGGTGCTGTGCAGACTCTGACCGACAACTGTGTGGTGGGCATCACCGCCAATGAAGAGCGCTGCCGTGAGCTGGTGGAAGGCTCTGTCGGTGTTATTACTGCCATCTGCCCCAAGGTCGGTTATGCAGAGTCTGCCGATATTGCGAAGACCGCTATCAAGACCGGTGAGTCTGTCCGCGAGGTACTTAAGAGCAAGAACATCTTCTCCGAGGAAGAGATCGAGAAGATCCTGGATCCTCAGACTATGGTTTAATTTCCATATATCAAAACGGAGGCATCAGCCGATGCCTCCGTTTTCTTATCATTTCACCGCCCTTTCTGGAGGGCGGTGAAATTGTTGCGCAGAAATTATTCTTTTACAATCAGATAGTAACAGGCAGGATTCAGTTCGTCCCCGATCTCAAAGCACAGGAAGCCGTCCTCGTAGGTGGTGGGCAGTTCAGCTGCGTAGAAGCCTTCGGCGTTGACACCCCAGACCTTCAGGTCGTCGCCCAGCTCGGTCTTCAGCTTGACCTTTGCATGGATGACCTCGGACATGATGGGGGGCTGGCCGATATCCAGCATCTTGGTGCCGTCAAACTGACCGCCGGTGTTCCGGGCCCGGCCGATGGCAGACAGTAGCATGTTGTCGGACTTCTCAGTGGGCTCGTTGGTCAGGGAGGACACAGCGATGACGCCGAAATCGGTGTAGGAGTCGATGATCAGGCCGCCGCTGCGCAGCTCTATGGGAGCGGATCTCCAAATGTTAATGGAGCTGGGAGAACGGTTGCGGCTGATCTGGCCGTAGATGACCTTGGTGCGGTCAGAATCCACCATGCCGATCTGGCTGTTGGTGACTCTAAGCAGCTGACCGTTATCCGCCTCAAAGACTCCGGCGGTTTCGGTGGGAATCGTGTCTGTCTCCTGGATCAGCTCGTCGTAGCCCTCGGGCAGCTTATTGTCAAACACAGTGGCCATCTGGTGCTGCTCAATACCCTGGTTGAAGGATCTGCTGACCAACCGGTCCAGTGCATTGGCCTGGACAGCGATCTTCTTGTTGGCGGGGGCTACATCGCCTCTGCGGAAGATCAGGGCGGAGTGATAGAACAGACCGTACTTGGCAGGGTCGTTCCATACGGAGAAGATGCCCTCCCGGTAGGGAACACCGCCAACAGGGGAGCTCAGCTCACTGCCCAGGACCTTCATGTCCTCCAGACGGGTGCCGTAGGAATATGTATGGATGGCAAAGCCGGTCCAGTTCTGCAGGGCACCTACTGCCGCGTAGTAGATGGGGCTCTCGGCCCGGAAGCTGTTGGGCCAGGGCATATCCCATTCAGACACGAAGAAAGGCTTGCCTGCCAGCTTGGTCATGGCAGCATTGCCCATGACGACCGGGGAGTAGGTGATAGAATAATGCTTGCAGGTACGCTCGGTATTGCCCCAGCGCCAGTCATAGTAATAGTGGTGGGTGTCCGCAAAGTCCATCTCCTCGTGGGTTTTGACCAGCGCGGAATTTCTGATCCAGTTGGTGCCGGTGATGGGGATCTTCACGCCGCATTCGTTGCGCATATAATCCCGCATTTCCTTGTAGTACTTCTTGGTGGCGTAGATCTTGAACTGGAGCATGGGATCATCCTTGGTGAAGATGTCGCAGTTCTCCCAGTCGTACTCGATGCCGTTCTCCTGAAGCCAATCCCGGAGTATGCCCCGGAACTCATTTTCGTAGTAAGGAATGGGGGTGTAAGCCCAGCGTCTTTCGTTGGGGTTGACGAACAGATCGCACTCGTTGGTGATCTCGGTCATGACAAAAGCGGGATCATCCTTGTAGCACAGCTTGGTGTAGGGGTTGTAGTGATTCCAGAACTGATGGGCGAACTCCTTCTGCAGCTCGATGAGCCGGGGGTTGGTGATGGACCAGGGCTTTGCGCTGTCCAGCAGGTACTTGTGGAAGGGCACATCGTCGCCTTCCTTGAATTTGCGGTAGGTCATCATATCCATGTAGATATAGATGCCCTCTTCCTTCAGGCAGTGGATCAGGTAGTCCAGACGGTCCATGCTCTTGGGGTCCAGCTCCCGGGTGGTTTTCACGCGCTTGCCTTTGGAGTAAGCGAAGATGTTGGGGGTATCCCATTCGGCATCCAGCTGGTGCAGACGGACGAGGTTACAGCCGGTCTGTGCCAGGCGGCGAGCTACCTTCTCGGCGTAGTCATGCTCGGGGAAGTTTGCGCCGCCGTTGAAGTTGACACCCCAGAACTTGGCGATGGTGCCATCCTCAAAGCGCATATCGTCACCGTCGACAACGGTAAAGCCATGCTTGCCGGCGGGCTTTTCATCCTCGAATACGAAGGAAATGTCCACAGGCATCATGTCCGGATAGGCGGGTGTAGGAATGTAACGTGACATATGCAGATCTCCTTTACTGTAAAGTGGATTATTTTTATTCTTTTCACCATCTTACCATAAGGTGTGGAAGGTGTCAAATGTTTCTAAAAAATAATTACAACTTTTCGTAAAGAAAATAAAAACAAAAAACGATGTGCTTATAGAAAGTGATATTTTTGACAGCGAAAATGCTTTGTGTGTGCAGCTTTGAAAGAAAAGTGGAGAAGTTGTGCGAGAAACCTTCGCAGGCGATTATTTGCCGGCCGATAAAGTCAGCGCCCCTGTTACGAAGCAGGGGCGCTGAGAGGATAGGTTTTAGGCTTCTTTACTGATTCTGTTTTTCCACAGGTAAAATGCCTTGCTTACCAGGAAATTTCCCAGGAATGCGATGCCAATACCCAAGGCTACGGAAGCCAGCACATCGGTGGGGTAGTGGACATACAGATACAGACGGGAGAAGGCGATCAGTACAGCCAGGATCATAGCCGGGATGCCGAGCTTACGGTTGTTAATTAGCAGTACAGTAGCTGCCTCGAAGGAGGCAATGGTATGGCCGGAGGGGAAGGAGAAATCGTGGGGTGTTGCAACCAAAAGCTCAACGGTCTTGCCAAAATGCAGGAGCTGATAGTCATAGGGGCGTATGCGGGCTACCAGGGGCTTCAGGGTCACATTGCACAACAAAAGGCCGATAATCAGTGCTGCACCCATACCGAGACCAATCTTGCGGTATTTTGGAAAGAACAGCAGGGCCGCTGCGCATAAGATCCAAAAGATGCCTGCATCGCCCAGCAGAGTGATCAGGGGCATGAGCGTATCCAGAAAGGCACAATGCAGGTGCTCCGCGATCCATTCCAGAATGGGCAGATCAAAGCGTTCTGCAAAAAAGCTTAGAATGTCCATTGTTATGCCTCCTTGTTTTCAAACAGTGCCTGCAGGGTCATGGACTGCAGGCTGTAGTCCGCGGGAAGCGTTACCTTGCCGGATTCGTCAGGAGCAAAGACCAGGGATAGGGTCTTGTCGCCGTTTTCGTCCACGGTTTCCCGGAACCAGCCTGTAAATACCTTGCCTTCAGGAATGGAGACTGCGGGAGAAGTCAAACTCTTCACGGAAGTATCCACCATTTCGGAGGAAAGGACCTGACCGTCCTGGGTGTAGGTCAGTCGAACCTGTTCCAGCACATCCTGTGCGTTTACATTGACCATCTCAATGACCAGCCAGCTGCCGTTGGTCTGCTGCTCCATAAAGAAGGTGTTGCTCAAGGGGTATTCCTTAACGGTACCATTGGTTCGGGTCACATTCATGGTCATCGTAAGCTTTGCGGAAAATAGCTTATCGGTATAGCTGTAGAAATCAGTGACCTGTTCCGGGCTGAAGGTGTAGCCGGTGTATCCGCGCACCCACATTTCGTTCTTAAGAATGGTTTTGTAGATATTGGAGGTGGAGTCAAAATACTTGCGCAGCTGCGTGGTGCTGCCACCACTGATCATATATTTGCAGTAAGTCTGCGCAGCGTTGAGGAGGGCAGCCTTTTGATCCTCCTGGATCTGGTGGGTGGGCATTACTTCAGTGTAGCTGCAGCTCGCGGCATCGTAGACCAGCTCCACAGCCTTGCCGTTGGCATCCACAGCTGAAACCGTGGGTGCAACAAGAAGGCTGTCTACATGATAGGTGACAGTTCTGGCACCCTGAATGCCGTCGGGCAAGTAGCTTTGGGCTGCGGTGGAGGTGGTTTGAATGATATAGCTATCATCCAGAGCCACACCGTTGACGGTGATCTTACGATCGGGTTGGGTGCGGATGGTGACAGAGGCGCTTCTGGTGACAAACAATTCTACTGTGTTCAGTTCCCATTTTGGAATATCCAGGTCGGATGCCGCACCGTTGGACAAAGTAAAGGTGGCAAGCTTTTCGTTGCCCAGCTTAACGATGTACTTTTGTCCGCCGCTCAGACCAGCAGAGGTCTTCACATAATGCAGCTGAGCGTTACCTACCTTCTGCTCCATATAGGCTGCATAGGTATCTTTGGTTTCGAATTTGGTTTCTTCCAGTTTTGCGGCGGTATAGATCTCGCCCCAATCGGGATCTGCAAACAGCTGGTCAAATACCTGCTGTGCCTTGGTGTCGGGCTGAGAGGCCTCGTAATCCACAAGCCAGCCCCGCAGAGAAAGAAGCGCAATGCTCAGACCAATGAAAAACAGGACGATCAGGCCGGCATAGACACCGTAGAAGATCTTTGTGCCGGTGGTGGCCTGAACAGGCTTTTTCTGTTTTGCGGGCTTTTCGCCCGTGGCGAATTTTCCCTGATACATGCTCAGCCCTCCTTCATAGGCCGCACCATATAGAAGGTGGGCATTCTTCTGGGCTCTTCCTGGAGCAGGGAGTAGTTGTTGATCATGGAGACTTTACCGCTGGTCAGGTCCCGGTGGAGCATGACGGTGGAAGAGCCGCCGTCCAGATTACAGGCGTTCACAGCGCCAAACTCTACCATGATATCGGTGATATCGCCGTAGGTGCCGCCCAGGGAGCTGGCCTGTCTGCCGTCAATGCAGACGAATATCACAGCACCGTCAGCACGCTGACCAATGGCGGTACGGGGATTCAGGCCGGAGTTCTTGTTGTAGGCTTCTTCGTTGACCGCGCCGTTCATGATCAGCACGGGGCCGAAGCAGCAGCCGTCACGGATGTTCAGCTCTATGGCCTTGTCTGCAGTCATGGATTTGGCGACTACCAGGATATTATCCTCATTGAAGCCCACAAAGCCCTCTTCCGGAGGCTTTCCCTGATTCCAACGGACTTTGCCCTTGGAGATCACCAGGCCCTGCGGCACACTGCCGACATGGAGGCCGGAGGTGCCGTCATCCAGGAAAGCACCGGCGTTGATGGCAGCTACTGCCCCTTCTGTTTCGATCTGGTGATTGATACGGGTGCCGGGAATACTGGTGGAGAAATTCTCCGTGGAGGTGGCCAGATATACCCGGGAGGGATCCCGGATGATCATAACATAGGCTGAGTAGGTGCTGCCGGAAATCCGTTCAATGCGGATGCCGTCGGGGTGGTTGGCCCACTCATCACTGCTGCCCATGTTGTTGTTCAGATCGATCTTGATCTGGGAATTGTCAGACAGGTCATCGGGCAGCTCGGCATTGACGGTCTTTTCAATTTCTGCTACGGTATCCTTGCCAATAAACAGAGCAGGGCACCATTTCATGCCGCTGGATTCGCGCATAGACATGGTCAGCCGGTCTCTGGCGGTGGAGGATGGGCCGTTGAAGATCAGGTTGCACACCAGCACAAGCCCAATGAATACCAGCAGTACCAGGGTTACCAGGGACAGCAGCACTCTGCGCAGGATGCACATGGCGGTGGCAAGCTTGGAGTTATTGCGGTTGTCGTTCTTTGACATAGTGTTTTAATCCTTTTTGTGTTTATCGGTTTGTTTCAGGGCAAAGACCCAGCGCTGCTGGATCACAAAGGTGACCGTGAATAGCACGACCATGACTACGACATGGATCAGACTGCGCAGGAGCATCCGGTCAGCGCCAATGCTGAACAGCCTGTATACACCGTCGGTCAGTAGGGTCTGGGCAATGAGTACGGGTATTGCCAGCGTATAATAGCGCAGCATAGCGTTGCCGGTGCTGACCTTGCTGTGGAACACCAGCTGCTTATTCATAAAGAAGTTAATCAGGGAGGAGATCACCCGGGCAGGGATCGTTGCTGCAGCGGTCAGAGCCAGACCGGAAAGAAAATCTCCGCACAGGGCAGTCAGGAGGGCAACCAGCCCTACATCCACCACAAAGCTGACGATGGAGGAAAGGCCGTACCGGAAGAAATGCGCTAAAATCAGCTTGTAGATCCGCCAGGAATCCCTTACAGCATGGAAGTGGGAGCTTTTGTTCTCTTCAATGTAGACCGTACGGATCTTGACCTCGTCAAAGGCAATGCCGTATTCCTTCATAGCAAGCAGCATATTCGTCTCGTACTCAAAGCGGTCGCCTGCTATGGTGTTGAGGATCTTTAAGTCTTTGGTGGGGATAGCCCGCAGACCGGTCTGTGTATCAGAGATGGTCATGCCCACAAAGACCTTGAATACGCCGGAAGTGATCCGATTGCCCGTGCGGCTTCTGGGGGGCACATGGGGCAGGCTGAAGTCCCGCACGCCCAGAACCAACCGGTCGTGCTCTGCCATGTGCTCGGCACAGGAGCGTGTATCCTCAGGGTGATGCTGATTGTCACCGTCCACAGTAACAACGCCGATGCTGTCAGGCCGGTTCTCCAAAAACCAGGTAAATGCAGTTTTCAGGGCTGCACCCTTACCCCGGTTTACCGGATGGTGCAACAGGTGGATCTGGGGATGCTGGGCGGCAGCGTCCTCAAAATAGTGCAGATTTTCAGGATTGCTGCCATCGTTTACAAGGATGATGTCGGTAAAGCCATACTCCAGAAGACCGTCGATAACAGCAACCAGCTTGTCGTCGGGGTCCAGAGAGGGGAGGACTACCGAGATCTTGGATAAATCTTTCATATCATCGCCTCATTATGTAGGTGCGGCAAAGCTGCCGTAGTGTGGTCGAACGATAATAATTATAGCACATCTATGCATTGTTTGAAAGACCTATTCTGCAAAAAACGATTGTTTTCTTTTGGAAATCTATAATAATGTTCCGAGATCCTCGCTGCCCCCCTTGACTGAATTGATTCGCGTAATGCATTACGCGAATACTGTCAAGAAAGATAGAGTGCCCGGCCATTTGGCCGGGCACTGCGCATTATACGGTGGGTTTTTTAATACGGTTGAGCCGCTTGTTCATTTTCAGAAGCTGTTCTTTGGTGACGGTTGCGCCTACCATGCCGATCATGTTGCTGGCCCGCAGTACGGTGAAACCGTCCAGCATAGCCATAACGCCGGAGCCGAGCTTCATGCCGCTGCCGCCCATGCCGCCGGACTTGCCTTCGCGCTTATTCTTCTTCATGCTGGACATGATCTGCGCGCCAAACTGCAGAAGAAGCAGCTTGCCACGGAGGGTCTTCATGATCAGGCCCATGGTGTCGTTCAGGGACAGGTAGCCCTCCCGGGTGGTCACATCGAACCAATTGAGGATCGCACCCTTCTCCCGCAGCAGATAGGCTTCGTTGAAGGTATCTACCTTGCGGATAATGCTCTCATCCTTCAATTCACCGGCAACGGCGGTCAGTGTGCTTTCGCCTGCATTGGGCACATCAAAGTAGAAGAAGGGCATGCCGTCATGGGTCTGCTTGCCGATGGATGCGCCGTTAACGAACAGCTCTACCTCCGGCTGGTTGGAGTAAACGGTGACCTTGGTCACATCCTCTACCCGGTCGATGTAGCGTTTGCCGCACAGGTGGACCATGGGCTCGGGGTTCAGCCATGCCTTGTAGGCAAAGAAAGCGTCCTTCTTGTACTTGCGGTCAAAGGTCATCAGACCCTTGTGGTTCTGACCGTTCTCGCCGCCCTCGTTTCGGGCATCCGCGCCAAAGTCAAACATGTTCCATACATGGGTAGCCCACAGGTAGGGCCGCGCGGCGATCTGCTTGATCAGCTCCTCATGGTAGTAAGCCTGGTATTCCTCGGTATAGTCGCCCTGCTTGGGGTCGGAGGTGTGCCAGTTCAGGGCCTCGCAGCCGTACTCGGAAATACCGATGGGCTTGTTGGGGAAGGTCTCGTGGAACTTATCAAACCAAGGGCCGTTCATATCCGTAGTGCCGCCGTACCAGCCGAAGTAGTGGTTGTAGCTGACGGTATCGGGGATCTGGACATAGGGTTCCTTCATGTCGCACATGGAGATGCAGGCTATGGTGGTCAGGCGGGTCTTATCCATTTCGTGGACCAGGTCATTGAGAATATTGTGGTTCTCGATCAGGTCAGGATCGCCGGCACCGTTCATGGTGATCTCATTGGAAAGGCCCCAGACAACGATGGAGGGGTGGTTGTAGTTCTGGATGATCAGTTCCTTCATCTGACTGATCGTATTGTCCCGGCCTGTGCTCATGTGCTGGGAGATGTAGGGGATCTCAGCCCAGATGATCTGGCCGTATTCATCGCACAGGTCGTAGAAGTACTGGTCATGCTGGTAGTGGGCCAGACGGATGGTGGTGGCACCTACCTCGCAGATCAGCTCCATGTCTTCTTTGTGGTGCTCGGGAAGCAGGGCGTTGCCGAAGCCCCAACGGTCCTGATGCCGGGAAACGCCACGCAGAGGATAGCTTTCACCGTTGAGGATAAAGCCCTTGTCGGAATCGATCTCATAGAAACGGCAGCCAAAGCGGGTGGAAATGTTGTCCAGCACCTTTTCGCCGCTGATCAGCTCGGCACTGATGCGGTAGAGGTAGGGATCTTTTCTGCCATGCCACAGATGCGCATTTTCAATGGTAAATGCAGCTTTTGTTTCGGCGCTGATGCAGGTGTCGATCATGTTGCCTGCCGCATCGAAAAGCGTGTATTTAATGACCTGTCCTTCTGCCTGGTTGGTTACAAAAACCTGTGCTTCGATCTGGGCATTGCTGCCTTCCACAGTAGGCGTTACCATGATGCCGGGGCCGCCGTAGTAATCCAGATCAAAGTGGCTCTCGGATACACAGATCAGGTTCACATCCCGGTACAGGCCGCCGTAGAAGGTGAAATCCGCCATCTGGGGGTAGACAGTCTGGTTGGGGGCGTTATCCACAGTGACAGCCAGCAGGGAAGCCTCTGCCAGTGCTTGGGTGACATCCACACGCCAGGTAGAGTAACCGCCGTCGTGATGGGCAAGATGCTTGCCGTCCACATATACATCGGCGGAGGAATTGGCACCCCGGATCTCCAGATAGTACCGGTCGGCGCAGGGAAGGGCGGCCTTGCTCAGCTCTTTGGCATAGCAGCAGGTGCCTCGGAAGTAATCGCCGCCGCCATCCTGACCGTCAACGGCGTTCCAGCTGTGGGGCAGATCCACCAGCTCCCATTCGGGGTCCAGAACGGTGGGGGCCTGGGCATAGTCCTTGGTAAATCGCCATCCGGTGTTCAAATTCAGAATTTCTCGCATAGGCATCCTCCTGTGTTATAATCATTATAATTACATTATAGTATGTAAAATCAAAAAGTCCAGAAAAATGTATTTTTGCTCATGCTATATTCGTCCCAAATTACTTGCGATGCTTATGCGCCGCCGGCGGCTGCCCTGTGGGAGATACCTGCCCTTATAACTGTGTACGGCGCTATTGTGATAATGAGAAAAGTTTTTTCTGTTCCACAGTGGCGGCGGCATTAAAAAGGACCGGCTACCTACCAATGAGGAGCTGATGGATGAAAAAGCATAATTCCGGTAGCATATTTCCGGAAAGTATGCTATACTCTTCTTGAGATAAAGAAGTAAAGGAGCTGCAGCCATGATCCGATATGAAATTGAAGGCGGTAATCTGCCGGTAGTCATTTGCTATCCCGAGGCAGGGCAGACCCTGTGCACCGAAAGCGGCGCTATGAGCTGGATGAGTCCCAACATGGTGATGCAGACCAATACCGGCGGTGGCATCGGCAAGATGTTCGGCAGGCTGTTTTCCGGTGAGTCGATTTTCCTGAATGAGTATACTGCCTCTGGCGGCACGGGCATGATCGCCTTTGCCTCCAGCTTCCCGGGTTCCATCATACCCTATCAGGTTACACCGGGCAACGGTATCATCGTCCAGAAGCGGGGCTTTCTGGCTATGGAAAAGGGGCTGGACCTGTCTGTTTATTTCCAGAAAAAGCTGGGCAGAGGCTTCTTCGGCGGTGAAGGCTTCATCATGCAGCGCATCAGCGGCAGCGGCATGGTATTTCTGGAGATCGACGGTCACTGCAAGGAATATGATCTGCGTCCCGGAGAGAGCATCATTGTGGACACGGGGTATCTGGCGGCCATGAGCGAAAGCTGCACCATGGATGTGGAAACGGTTAAGGGCGCTAAGAATATTTTCCTGGGCGGTGAGGGGCTGTTCCATACCCGCATTACCGGTCCGGGCAAGGTGTACATCCAGTCCATGCCGGTGATCAACACCGCCCAGGCGTTGACCCCCTATCTGCATATTGAAAACAGCAACAGCAACAGCGGCGGCATCAACATCCGCCTTGGCGATTAATGTTTGCCGGAGCCTGCTTATGCAGGCTCCGGCTCAGAGTGTCAAAAAAGCCGCAAACCGTCAAAACGCAATATGATCAAGGCGTGTCAGAAAAAAGCCTTCTCCCTGGGGCGAAGGTGTCAAAAATCTTTGATTTTTGACGGATGTGGGGTGAAAATGCTTGCTGCGCAAGGCATTTTGACTTACTGCGCAAACGGACAGACTACCGTACCTATGTACGCCGCCGCTGACC
>JAGBSG010000111.1 GCA_017632035.1 Oscillospiraceae bacterium
ACGGCCTCTTTACGATCCGGGCTATGTCAATGCCCCGGAGCGGAGCAACAAAAAGATCAAAGAGCTGGGAGGGAGTGCGCTTTCTCCAGCTCGGTAATGAGATCGCCCGGAATCATGGCCTCACATTCAAGAACTACGGCTGTGCGGATCATTTATACCCCTATCTGAGACAGGACAATGAGACGGACTTTGCTCTATTCTCCCGGCTCTGTATGCTGGAAGGCTGCCAGATGCTCATATTTGACGGCTGTCTCCTGGCATACAACGAGCAGTATATAGAGCGACAGACTCCTGCAGGCACTCTTGAAGTTGATGAAAACGGTGTATTTACCTACCACAACAACCGGGCGACCTGCTACGGATCCTGTGAGGTTTCCGGCGGTAGCTACTCCGGAAAGTTCACAGCACCCAACGCAGCGGGCACGGCTATCCTACGGCCGGCTACGCCGATCCCTGTCACCGGCAACGCCGAGGCGGCACGCTTCGCCAAGGGTCTGTTGAGGAATGCCAACAAGTACGGCCACACGGGACAATTCTCAAAGTCCCTGCTCACAGGATACGCCGCCGCCAGCCTTGTCAAGCTGAAAACCAAGAAGGCAAGTGCCTGGAACGGCACGGTGTTTATCTACAAGGTACGCCATGACTTTGTAGGGAATAAATCAACCCTGTACTTCAGGGATCTATTGGAGGGCTACTAATGGGACAGATCAACAAGGGCACCATCGCAAGCATAAGCGGCACCACCGCCCGTGTTGTGCCCATGGATGCCAGCGGAAAGCCTACCGCTAAGATCACGATCCCCTGGCACCTTCGGGGAGCCTCCGGGAACCTGAAGAAGGGCACGGCCGTGGTGTATGTCGAGTTCGACGACGCCACCGGCCTGTTGCTCGGCAGAGCCGACGGCGAGTGGGGGGCATACCTCCCGACCCTCAGTGCCGGGGATGTTAAGGCCGATGGCGTAAGCCTGAAAAACCACAAACACGGCGGCGTAACGACCGGCACCGACCGCACTGCGTCGCCGGAATAATGGAGGGAAAAACATGTCACTTTCAAAAGTAAATTATGTTTCGCACAAGACAAAAATATCCGCCAAAAATCTGAACGATATTCAGGATGCGATCATCGCCCTCGAAAATAAAGAAACTCTTAAGATCAGCTCTGTCTCGCTGCTTGCGGATCTATGGGTGACAAACGGCGAAAATCTGCATTCTCAGGTTGTGCGGATCCCCGGTGTGACGCCCTATAGTCAGGTAGACCTTACCCCAAGCGTGGAACAGTTGGCGGTATTCCATAACAAAGACCTTGCTTTCGTCACAGGAAACACGGACGGCGTGGTCACTGTTTACGCCATAGGGCAGAAGCCCACCAATGACTACACCATACAAGCAACCATTAAGGAGGTCAGTGTATGAGTATTACGATATACGGGAACACCGTGGGCACTCCGACAAGTCCCAAGAAGATCGAGGAGTTCGTGAAGCCCGTCAAGACCGTCAACGGACAAGCCCCGGACAAGAAGGGAAATGTGGAAATCGCTATTTCCAATGGTGGAATTGTGAATGATTCTGCGGAAAAATGCGCCGAATTTCTCAGAAATATTAAAGTGAATTATTTCTGGGATGAAAATTCCAATACAAACTATTCTTTGGTGCGAGTTTTTAAAAAACGGGTAGACGGAACATTCCAGTATCCATTCGTATATGTACCTAATGGCGCAGGAAGCCCTATCGAATCTGCGTTGGATTGCGCGCTGAATCATGGGTGGTATTTGACCATCAATGCTGGATGCGGTGGTACTTACGGTTCCCCGAATGGGACACTGATTCAGGGCGGCGTGGTAATTCAACAAGGACCCACTGCACAACATCCTACTGCAATGCCGTTGACCATCAACACTAACGGAGATTTAGGACATGCGTCCGCACACACCAATGCAGAAACCATGGTTAATAGCGGCATTGTATCTGCGGTATGTGGATTCATGCCGATTATCAAAGAATATGAACCTGTTCCCGAATCCGAATGGATTACTGGTATTAACCATTTCAATACTGGTGCACAACGGCAGATTATTGGTCAGTTTTGGAACGGTGACTATGCAATTATTACCTGTGAAGGGCGAAACAATGGTAATTCTGTGGGTTTTACGATTGCTCAAGCACAGGCTGTTTGTAAGAAGCACGGCTTGAAATTTGCCTATAATCTGGACGGCGGTGGCAGTACAGGAACAGTCATTAACAAAAAACAGATAAATACCATTTACGAGGGCACAACTGGACGGAAAGTACCTGCGTTCATAGTGTTCAATGGCGGAACGATTGCGCCAGAAGCGGATGCTCCAGACGAACCCGATATTCCCGATATTCCTGATGAGCCAGTAGAGCCTGATAATCCCAACGTTCCCGATAGTTCAGCTTTGATTTGGGTATTTGGTTCGACTGATAGTGACAAAGTGACTTTTGGCGGTACTACAAACCGTATAACTGCATACGCACAACAGGGAACACGGGAAATGGTTACTGTTACTGATGGCAATGCAGGAATTACTTGCTACGACTTCCGTGGCGGGCTTTATTTGGCGGAAATCCCGAATGGTGCGGCATCGTTGAATATTCCTAACCATGAGAGCGGAGACATTCTGTTCTCTGCAACACTTTATGATGAAAACTTCACTAAATTGCACAATTCTGGATATATCGCAAGTGTCAATATTACTTTGGGCGATTATCCCAGTGCAAAGTATTATTCCATCAACTGCAAGCACACATCTGGCAACGCTGCTGGTCTAATTGCCCAATTTGAGGCTATCAATGCACTCTATACAAATGTTTTGATGTAACATTCTGCTACTCAATATTCTCATTCGAAAGTTAACGAAAGCACCGCCCTTCGGATGAAGGATTTCTATCAGGATAACGAGATCTACATCTGCATTCGTGACACCGGGAATCCCGTATATCATGCCCTCTCCGAATTGGTGGGGCTTTTGTATAACAAGATGTTCAAAAAAGAAGGAGGGACAGCATGGCGACAATGGCGAAATGGGGCTCTAAGACATGGGCCGTCAGCTCGAAGAAGGTCGTCGCACTGGAGGGCCTGAGCTTCTCCTACACTCAGGTAGCCGACAATAACACCTCCACGGAGGACAAGAAAACCACCAACGAGCGGGGCACCGAGCTATTCCCTCTCAGCTTCACCACGCTGCTCCATTCCGGAGCGGGTGTGGATGTCCGGGCAGAGATCGAAAGCTGGAATGCCCTGGTCACGAAGGTGAACTACTTCTACCTGGGCGGCAAGAAACTGGGGCCCAAGCTCCAGCTCCGTAAAGTGGCCGTGGATAATGTCAAACTGGACGACCTCGGCCGCATGAGGCTGGCGACCTTATCCTTTGAGTTCAAGGAGTACGACCCGGACACTACCAGCGTGAAGGTGAGCACCTCCGCTCTGAATGTGAAGGCAAGCACCAGCTCCAAGTCCCAGAAGAAGCAGGCCAACACCACGGCCAAGAAAGCCACAAAAAAGACGATCAAAAAGGGCGACTGGGTGAAGCCAACCGGGAAGAAGTACGCCACCGGCGAGACGATCCCCAACTGGGTCAAGCAGAGAAGCCATAAGGTCTACCAAGTGAAGGAAAGCCAGAACAAGGTGCTCCTTGGCTACCCCGACGGGATCCGCAGTTGGGTGTATCTGAACGAAGTCACGCTCTCGACTGCTTCCAGTGTTTCAAGCTCCAAGAGCGGAGTCTTAGGTAATTCTTCAATCGGTCGGCCGAACAATAAAGTGGAAGTAAGCATCAAGTAAAGGAGGGAGGACATGAAAGCACACGGAAACGGCACCCCTGAGACTTGTGCCGCCAACCTCCTGCACATCGTTCGCGGCGAGGTACCCTTCGACCGAGTGAGAGGTCGGGACGGATCCCTTGTGGATCGACCGAATGCCGCAGAGGAAGCCACCGCAGACGCTGAGTGGGTCCTGGAAACCTACGAGCCCCGTGTCAGCGTTGAAAGCATAAGCGAT
>JAGBSG010000112.1 GCA_017632035.1 Oscillospiraceae bacterium
GGTTTTATTGAAGGCTGCAATAACAAAACCAAAGTCCTCAAGCGCACCTGCTACGGTATGCGTAACTTCAATAACTTCAGAAAACGAATCCTGTTCTGCAATACATAAAATCGTGCCGGAGCAAAAGCTCCGACACGATCCACAGATTATTCTATTTTGGCTCTACCCCAACTATTGACATAGAACCTAAAAACTGCCGGCAGCTGTATGCTGCCGGCAGAAACTATGTAATGGGAAGAATTACAGCTTCGCGCAGAATTCCTTGATGCGGCGCATGGCCTCGATAATATCCTCCTCGGTTGCGGTGTAGGCAATACGGATATGGCCCTCACCCACACTGCCAAAGGCACTGCCGGGGATGCAGACAACATGCTGCTCATCCAGCAGGCGGTCGCAGAAGGTCTTACTGTCCAGGCCGAAGGCAGTGACATCGGGGAACAGATAGAAAGCACCCTTAGGTTCAGTAAACTTCATGCCGGGGATCTTCTTCAGCTCTGCAATAGCTACCTCGCGTCTTCTGCGGAAGGTCTCGGTCAGTTCCACAGTCAGTTCCTTGTGCTCCAGAGCATAGGCAGCGGCATACTGGGCAGCAGCATTGACACCGGAGATAAAGTTCTCCTGGCACTTAGCCATTCGGTCAATAATTGCCTCGGGGCCAGCAGCATAGCCAACACGCCAGCCGCACATAGCATAGGACTTGGAGAAGCTGTTAACCACGATGGTACGCTCACGCATACCGGGCAAAGTAGCAATGGACAGAACCTCGCCATCCTCGAAGATCAGGGTGTTGTAGACCTCGTCAGAAATGACCAGCAGATCCAGCTCCTGGGCCAGAGCCGCAATGTCCTCCAATTCCTTACGGGTCATCAGGTGACCGGTGGGGTTGTTGGGAGAGTTGATCATCAGGGCCTTGGTCTTACCGGGGATGTAGTACTTGCGGATGGTCTCTGCACGCAGGGCAAAGTCAGCCTCAGGATCGGTGGGAACCTTGTCGGCAATGCCGCCGTAGTACTCGATCTGGGAAGCGTAGTTCAGCCACTGGGGATCCTGGATCATCACATGATCGCCGGGCTCCAGCAGAATGTTCATCAGCAGAGACAGAGCATTCATAGCACCGTTGGTGATCATGATCTCATTGGGGGCATACAGGCCGGGCTCGGGCAGGCCGTACTTGGAAACTGCCTCTCTGAGCATAGGAAGACCGGCATTGGGGGGATAGTGGGTAAAGCCCTTCTGCAGAGCCTCGGCACATGCGTCGCAAATGGGCGCGGGTGTGGCCAGGTCCGGCTCACCAATACCCATGCTGATCACATTGTCCATGGTTCTTGCCTTGTCAAACATAGCGCGGATGGCACCCTGCTTCAAGGCCTTTGCTTTTGCGTTCAGTCTGTTTTCTCCGTTCATTCTGGTTCCTCCTGAATGATTTATATTTCTTTCCGCGCATCCGCGGATAAATTTTATAAACGGTTTACAAAGCTAATATTCGGAATCCGGTGATGCTCCATGAACACAGAAGCTGTGTATCAAGCAACCCTTTGGACACCCCACTCATACGCAGGATATCCTTCACAAGTAAGCTCACCGCAAGACCAATTATACAATGATGCCTCTGTTTTTTCAAGCTTTCTTACAAATTAATTCCTTTTTTCAAAACTTCGGATCATACCAAAGCCGTTTCACCTTCACCGATATGGATGCTGACACCGTTGACCTCCACATCCTCCTCCGCGCAGATCAGGATGTACTTCACACCGCCGATGATCCGGGTCTCTATCAGATCACTGCGGGCAGGGTCTACCTTGATAGAAACATCCGGTGTATGGATCTCAAATTTCTTATTGTCAATGATGTTTTTGGGGTGCAGCTCTGCCTCAAAGCCAAAGGTCTCATCGTACTCCACACTGAATTTGGCGATATGGGCCTCGGAAACACCACAGGCAGCCAGAGCGCCCTTGACCTGCTCCTTGGATACCAGCAGCGGCTCAGCAACCTTGCTCTCTTTATGCAGATCGATGCACTGGCACAGCTGGTCATGTACAGTCTGCACCACCTCCAGACTGCACTCTTCATCCAGAGAGGCAGTCAGCAGAGCTTCAAAGGATTTCTTCTGCTCTGCAGCCGGCTTGGGGGTCTGGGTGTTAAATACAGCCTCCACAAAACCCTGATGGCCCAGTGCGCTGTCGTGGGTGTAAAACAGTGCGTTATAAATATTGGTAGCACGGTTATCAAAGGCCGGGAACAAAAAGCCCAGAGCCGGCGCCATAGCCACCTGGGCAATGCCGCCGTCATGAAACTCCTTGCTTTCCGCCACATAGTGCAGATTGGGCTTGGTTTGCTTAACGGGGCATATAGCGCACAGCAAGTATGTATAGGTCTCGCCGGAGGCATCTGCCTGTGTCTCATCATCTTTACTCTTAAAGGGTACATCGTAGCTGTCACAGCCCAGCAGGATCAGGTAACTGCCATCCAGATTCAGCGATTCAATGACCTTGCGGTAAAAGCTCATACGAAGGGCATCTTCCTTCAAGGCCGTCTTGCGCAGATCCATCAGCATCTGGTGCTCCGGGCTGCCTGCCACCTGGGCGGTACGGAAGGTAATATCGATCAGATTTTTACCCACAGTGCCGGAAAGTGTGCGCTTCATCAGGCCAAAATACCGCTCTGCCTCGTTCTCAGACATGATAGCGGTAGACTGGCGGTATTCCGTCACGATCTCCTTTTGATCATTTACAAAGCAGCCGTAGATGGCTGTCATATTACTGCGGTCCCGACGGACTCTGCGCCGGATCTCGCCGATCTCCTTTTCGTTCATAGCATCCTCTTCATATCAATAGTTTCGCAGCCCAGCTGCTCAGGTATTATAGCATAAAACAGGCGTGCTGTAAATCACAGCACGCCCATTCTGCGTAAATTAATTCCAAAGGCAGTTCCAGTTTTTGATAAAGTATTCCACACCGGAATACACTGTGGTCACCACGATCACCGCGATCACCAGCCACCCAAGGAAGCCCACCGTAGGAAACGCCATCATGACACACAGGCCGATCATAGTGCTGGCTGTCTTGACCTTGCCGCTCCAGCCGGCCGCGATGACCTTGCCCTTGCCTACTGCCACCAGGCGCAGGCCGGTAACAGCAAATTCACGGGTCAGCACCAGCATCAGCGCCCAGGCAGGCATAAGACCCCAGCTGCAGAACATAACCATTGCCGCGATCACCAGCAGCTTGTCTGCCAGCGGGTCCAGGAATTTCCCGAAATCCGTGATCTGCTCGTACTTTCTGGCGATCATACCGTCCACATAGTCCGTCAGGCTTGCCAGAATGAACACCCCCAGGGCGATCCACATCCGCAGGCCCGGCTCACCGTTGCTCAGGTACATCAGCACCATATATACAGGTACAAAGGCCACCCGAAGCAGGGTGATTTTACTTGCTGTTGTCATAATGATTCCTCCACGATATAGCCGGACAGATCGCCATCCACGATGCCATCAATGCAAACCTTTACAAACTGTCCCTCCGCCAGAGCTTCCTCCGAGGCAAGCCACACACGGCCATCGATGTCGGGAGAATCCGCATAGGTCCTGCCGAAAAACTGCTCTGCTTCTTCGTCATAGCCATCCACCAGCACCTCGAGGGTTTTGCCGACCATGGCCTGAGTGTAGTCATCCATGATGCGCGACTGAATGGTCTGCACCATTTCTGCCCGGTCAATGGCTATCTGGGTATCCACATAGTCCATGGACGCAGCAGGTGTCCCCTCCTCCGCAGAGAACGGGAATGCGCCGGTACGCTCCAGTCGCTGCTCCTTCAAAAATTCGCACAGCTCCCGGAACTCCTCTTCTCCCTCACCGGGCAGGCCCGTGATCACGCTGGTGCGGATGACCAGCCCCGGGATCCGTCTGCGCAGCTCCGGAAAGAGCTTTCGCAGATAATCGCCATTGCCCCGGCGGTTCATCAGGTTCAGGATCTGGTCGTTGCAGTGCTGGATGGGAATATCCAGATATTTCACGATCTTCGGCTCTTGAGCAATGGTGTCGATCAGCTCATCGTCGATCTCATCGGGATACAGATAGTGTACCCGGATCCAGTGCAGCTTTTCGATCTTGCACAGCTGTCGCAGAAGAGAAGCAAGCAAACGCTTGTGACCGGACAGATCCGTTCCATAGCGGCAGGTATCCTGCGCCACCACGATCAGCTCCCGGACGCCGCTGTCTGCCAGCAGTCGTGCTTCATACAGCACATCCTCCATCTGCCTGCTGCGGTACTTCCCTCGCAAGGATGGGATCACACAGTAGGCGCAGTGGTTATCGCAGCCCTCTGAGATCTTGATGTACGCGTAATGCTCCGGCGTAGTTACCACACGGCCTGTTTCCTCTTCAGGCGCGTCGATAGAGCCAAAATCCGCCACCTGCTCTCCACTGAGCAGGCCTTCTACCGCAGGAACGATCTGGGTATAGCTGCCCGTGCCAAGAACACCGTCTACCTCGGGCATTTCTTTCAGGATCTCCTGCTGATAGCGCTGGGACAGGCAGCCTGTGACCAGGATCTTTCCCGCCAGCCCCTCCTGCTTCAGGGCAGCCACCTGCAAAATATGGTCGATGGCCTCCGCCTTGGCCGAGTCAATAAAGCCGCAGGTGTTGATCACCACCACATCTGTGCCGACCACATCCGGCCGTATCAAATGCCCGGCCTCCTGCAAGCGGTACATCATCCGCTCGCAATCCACCTGGTTCTTTGCGCAGCCCAGTGATATAAAACCGATATCTGCCATGTTTATTCCTCCAGGAAACTGTCTGCATCCAGCTGAAGCTGCTGCAGCCCCTGCCGGATGTCGCCATAGCTGTGCCCCCGACGAAGCAGGGCATCCATTGCCCGCTTCAGGTCACGCTGATCCCAGCTGCCCTGCAGCCGGGAATGCAAAAAGGTCACGATGGCATCTGTTTGGTCCGGATAGTCCTCCAGAACCGTCTCCCAAAGCTCCTTTGGGATCTTTTTTTCGTACAGCATCTGTTTGGCTCTGGCACGGCCATAACCTTTAGAAGCACAGCGGTGCACAACCAGCTGCGCAGTTTTCCGGTCATCCACCAGCTCCAGTTCTTCCATCCACTGCACAGCCTCTTTGGCCTGCTGACGGGATTCTCCCTTTTGTACCAGTCGCTGCTCCAGATCGGCTCTGGAAACATTGGAAGCCGCCACGATCCTTACAGCTCGCATTTTGGCAGACATTTGCCCGGCGGCCTCACGCAGAGCAGCTACCGCCTCTTCTGTCATTTCCATACCGGTATAAAGGCCAAAATCCTGCACCGTCTGACTGTAGAGGCGCATCGTTGTACCATCAGAAAACCGCACAAGATAGCGCCCCGCCCGGTCGGCCTGGGCAGCTACCGAATCAATCCGCGTCATCAAAATCGTCAGCGCTTACGGCCACCGGACGCTCCGCGGCTCTGGCAGGCGCTTTTGCTTCCATAGCGCCCTGCTTCAGCAGATTCTCACGGACCTGTGCTTCAACCTGCTCAGCCACATCGGGGTTGGCCATGAGGAAGGTCCTGACGCTGTCCTTACCCTGGCCGATGCGCTCATCGCCCATAGAGAACCAGCTGCCGCTCTTCTGAACAATATCCATCTGGACGGCCAGATCCACCAGTTCACCCCACTTACTGATACCCTGACCGTACATGATATCAAAGTAAGCTTCCCGGAAGGGAGGTGCTACCTTATTCTTGACCACCTTAACACGGGTCTTGTTACCGATCACATTGCCGCCTTCCTTGATGCTCTCAACACGGCGAACATCCAGACGGACAGAGGAATAGAATTTCAGCGCATTGCCGCCGGTGGTGGTCTCAGGATTGCCATACATCACACCGATCTTCATACGAAGCTGGTTGATGAAGATGACCACACAGTTGGTCTTAGCGATCGTTCCGGCCAGCTTCCGCAGAGCCTGGGACATAAGCCGGGCCTGCAGGCCCACAAAGGTGTCACCCATTTCACCCTCGATCTCCGCCCGGGGGGTCAGGGCTGCCACGGAGTCCACGACCACAGCGTCAACCGCACCGGAACGCACCAGTGCATCGGTGATCTCCAAGGCCTGCTCGCCGGTATCCGGCTGAGACACCAGCATATTGTCAGTATCCACACCCAGGGCCGCAGCATACACAGGGTCAAGGGCATGCTCCGCATCCACAAAGGCCACTTCGCCGCCCAGCTTCTGGGCTTCAGCAAGAATGTGCAAGGCCAGCGTTGTCTTACCGGAGGATTCAGGCCCGTAGATCTCGATAATACGGCCCTTGGGCACACCGCCGATTCCCAAGGCGGCATCCAGCGCCAAGGAGCCGGTGGGGATCGCATCCACATTCATATCCGGACGGTCGCCCAGGCGCATAACGGTTCCCTTGCCATAGCTCTTTTCAATTTGGGCCAAGGCTGTCTGCAAAGCCTTTTTCTTATCTGTTGCCGGTGCGGGTGCTTCATAGCTTGTCTTTTTCGTAGCCATAATCAATCATCCTTCTTTCCGTATTGGGCAAGCACTGCCCGTTCTCTGTCATTATAATCTCTGGAACGCTCCAGTATGGTATACCCATTGTCTTGCAGGATCCCGCAAACCGCGTCCCCCTGCCCCATGCCAAACTCAAAGCACAGATATCCGTCGGGTTTCAGCGCATTTCTGAACTTATCGGCAATGGATCTGTAAAAATCCAAACCATCCGGGCCGCCATACAACGCTAGTCTCGGTTCGAACCGAACCACACTGTCCGGCAGCTCCCGCATTTCCGCCCTGGTGATATAGGGCGGGTTGGAAACGATCATATCGAATTTCCCCAGAAACGCCGCAGGCTCAGCCAGCGCATCCACATAAACACAGGATACACGGCCGCCTAACTTATGCAGGGCCACATTCCGCCTTGCAACAGCCAACGCATCATTCGATACATCGGCCAAAGTGACCCGGGCATCCTTGACCCGCTGGGCCACAGCCAGGCCAATACAGCCGGAGCCGGTGCACAGGTCCAACACCCTGGGAGACTGCTTCAAATACAATGCCTGTCTGATAGCCAGTTCCGTCACCGCACAGGTATCATCCCGAGGGATTAGCACATCCCGGCTCACATGCAGGCGCATCCCGAAAAAGTCCCATTCCTCCAGCACATAAGCCAAGGGTTCACCGGCCAACAGGCGCCTCACCGCCCCATCCACCGCTTTACAAATCTCTTCAGAAGCCAACAGTTCCCTGTCCGCCAGAAATTCTTCCGGTGTTTTTCCTGAACAGTGACACACAACACTTCTGGCCATCAGCGTAGCAGTCTGTATGTCTTCGGAAAACATAAGGGCACGCCGTGCATCCAGATACAGCTGGGAAAGCTTTTTTACCAACGGTCTGCCCCCTCTTCCTCCGGGAGCACCGCCTGCAGGGCCGTAATACCCACCTCGATCATGCTGTCATCCGGCTCGTTGGTAGTAAAATTCTGAAACCACATACCAGGTGCAGTCAGGATTCGGGTAAACCCATTGTCATATCTGCCCACAAGGCGGTTGATCTCATAGCTGACAGACACCACCAGAGGCAGCAAAAGCAGCTTGAATACGATCATAATAAGCCGGTAAAGGAAGCCGCCGCGCATGGCCTCCAACCCAGGGATAAGCGCCAACAGCACAGAGGAAGCCACGGAGAACACAAGGATCGACAGGATCATCACGACCAACAGGAAGCTTGTACCGCACCGGGGATGCAGTCGGGTCTGCATACGCACATTTTCTACCGTCAACTCCAGACCTGCCTCATAGCAGCGGATCGTCTTATGCTCCGCTCCATGATAGGAAAAGACCCGCTTCATCTCCTTCATACGGGATATCAGCAGCATATAGGCCACAAAGATCGCCATACGCACCACGCCCTCCAGCAGATTCAGCCATAGGGTGCTGTGGATCCACTGGTCAAAGAAGCTGCTGACTACCATGGGAAGCAGGAAGAACAGCAGGATAGAAAGGCCTAAGCCCATAGCTACCGCCACACCGATGATCACGCTTTGAAAGCGTTCACTGCCCAGCTTTTTCTCCAGCCACAGATCAAATTTGGTAGGTTCTTCCTCTGCCGCATCCGGAGAAAGGTCTGCCGACTGTGTCAGCGCCTTAACACCGGTGACCTGGGCATCAAAGAAATTGCAGACGCCCCGGATCAAGGGAAGATTCAACAAAGATTTCTCCGGCCGGAGTTTTCTGGGCTTCACATCAACCGCAAGGCCCTCCTTACCACGCACGACAATGGCATCCTTTTCAGGCCCACGCATCATAATACCCTCGATCAGTGCCTGGCCGCCGATCATGGTCTTAAATTTCTCAGCACATGGCTGCTTGTTCAGACTTGCCATAGTTTTCCTTTCTTACTGGACAGCCGGAAGCTTTACCGTCACCAGCGTTCCGCCGCCCTCTGCATTACTCAGGACCAGCTCCCCGCCATGCATCTGCACGATCTCGTCGCACACCGCAAGGCCAATGCCCGTACCCCGGGCCTTGGAGCTGCCCTTATAAAATTTCTTTTTTACCAGAGGTATCTCATCTTCAGGAATACCGGGACCAAAATCCCGTATCTGAACCACCACACCGGCTTTTTCGCTGTGCATAGATGCCTCGATCCGTTTTCCTTCTCCGCCATGCTTGGCAGCATTGTCCAATATATTCAGGAACACCTGCCGCAGCCGCTTCGGGTCACAGGTGATCTCAGGAATCTCCTCGTCATTATCCAGGTATACAAGATCGATGCCGTCCTGTTTCAAACGGCTTCCGTACATGTATACCACATCCTCAAATTCGCCACGGATATCCGTAGGCTCCACATTCAGGGTCATGCGGTCATCCTGGATCCTTGTGAAGTCCAGAAGCTCTACCACCATCTCCGTCAGTCGTTTGGCTTCCCGCAGAATGATCTTCATGCCACGCCGGGTCTCAGGGTCCAGGGATTCGTTTCCGATCAAGGTCTCACTCCAGCCGGTGATCGCCGTCAGCGGTGTGCGCAATTCGTGGGAAAGGGAGGAAATAAACTCCGTCTGCATTTTTTCGTTTTGATTGATCTTTGTGGATAGTTCATTGATGGTATCCACCAGCTCGCCGATCTCGTCATCGTACTTTGCCCGGATCTGAATGCCGTAGGTACCGCCAGCAATTCGTTTGGCTTTTTCCGTGATCTCCGTAACCGGCTTCAGAATCGCCTGGATATAATAGCTGCTGAAGATCAGCACCGGCACAATAACAGCCGCCATACCCAGCAGCGCTATCAGCGCCACCACAAGGATCTGCCGGTCCACCAGTCTGGTAGAGGTAACATAGCGCAGGACGCCGATGACCTCACCGTTGCTGTAGATCATGGGACTGGATACCGCCAGGATCCGCTCCCCGGTTGCAGAATCCTTGCCAACATAAGAGCAAATATCCCGACTGGTCACCGCTTCCCGGATCTCCGGTGTGGTAGGTGACTGACCGGCCCATCTGCCGTAGGAGGAGGCCACAATACCGCCATTGGCATTAATGAACTGCAGCTCGATGGTATTTCTGTCCTCAAAGGTCTGGGCATAGGTGATGCAGGACTGATAGTATCGGTTGTAGTCCTGGTGCAGATAGTCCGCAAAATAATCCGTTGTACTTCTGGCCCGTGCACGCATATCCGATTCCATATTGGAATAATAGGAGGCGGCGCAGGCTGCTGTGATCACCAGTACGCACACCAAGCCCAGTGCGCATACAACACTGACTGTATTTGCGATCCACTGTCTGCGCAGTCCGCGGAGCTTTTTCATGTGCAAGCCTCTTTCCGGGGGATCAAGCGCCCCACTTATATCCAAAGCCCCAAACCGTAGTGATGTATGTGGGGCTGGAGGTATCATCCTCGATCTTAATGCGCAGCCGGCGGATATTCACATCCACGATCTTCAGCTCTCCCTCATAATCTCTGCCCCATACCGCCGACAGAATATCCTCACGGGACAGCGCTCTACCGGGATTCTGCATAAACAGCTTCATAATGGAATACTCCACCTGGGTCAGACGGATCCGTGTACCTGCCTTCTCCAGGGTGTGATTCCGGGTGTTCATAATAAAGGGGCCCTGAGACAGCAATTCACTGCCGGCGTCACTGTCGCCGCCAATGCGCCGAAACAGCGCATCGATCCGGGCTGTCAGCTCTGCGGGAGAAAAGGGCTTGGTCACATAATCATCAGCGCCGGTCATGAGGCCGGTGACCTTATCCATCTCCTGGGTACGGGCTGTCAGCATGATCACACCTATCTGCTTACTGGTTGCCCGAATCCGGCGGCATACCTCAAAGCCGTCAATATCCGGAAGCATGATATCCAAGATAGCAACGCCGATATCCGGATGGTTCTGCAGCTTATCCAACGCCTCCTGGCCGGTACCGGCTTCGATCACATCATAGCCAGCCCGCCGCAGATTGATGACCACAAAGCTGCGAATATTGACCTCGTCTTCCAAAATCAAAACCTTTTTCATCTTTTCACCCTCTTACATTTCCCCTGTTTTCCAATCCTGACGGATCATATGAAAACTGGAAATTAAATCTTCCATAGATATATCGATACTGCCGGAGGCAACCTCCAGATGCGCGGCATATATAGTGGTTTCTTCCCTGTGCAGAACGAACCGGTTGTCACTGATGGCCTGCTCCTCCCTGTTTTGGCCGGAGAAAGCATAGATTACGAAGATCAGCTGATTTTCTGCAAAGGTTTTGTCCCACAGATAGAACTCATACGCATTTCCCTGCTGCTGTACACAGATCCGGTCAGCCCACTGCCGACCCAACTCCACATACCAGCCCCCCACAAAGTCGTGGTAGGTGTACAGCTTATCCATCGTCGTTCCATCGGTGCCCATAGCATACCAGCGGATCAGATCCTGCTTCTCCACGGGTTTGCCCTGCTCCACAGGCTGCATAGGGATCAGTGCAGGCAGCTCTACCACACCGTCGTTATCAATATCATCGGCATAGACATAATAGTTGCGCAGGGTCTGGACACTGGTGCCGGACTCACTGGATATAGACACATTGGTAAACACACCGTCTACCAGGGCATAGATATCCGTGATAAGGGCACTGTCCTCCACGGTGCTGCCAACGAAAACCGCCGGCACACCGCCGTGAAGCTTTCCGGTGATAATGCGCTTGAGCTTATCTGCCGAGCCGGACATAGTCGCCTCATTGGAGCGGGTGATAACGCCGTCATCCATGCTGTACAGCTCCGCCACACCCTTATCTGTGTCGGTCTGCCCAGGGCGCAGGACCATCAGCTCGCTAAGTTCATCTGAGTCCATATCGCAGGTCAGGAATTTGGTATAATTGGTAACCAGGACCTGCTCCAGGTTTCCGTCTGTAAGGGTATACACACTGACTGAACGCAGCACCTGTCCGCCCAACTGGCGGCCTACCACCAATTCCATGCCACCCCGGCCATCCATCTGCACATACTCCACCAGATCAAAAGCCGTGCCGCTGCTCTCCACTGTGTCAGCAAGAACATATTCCCCTGCCTCGTGACGGAAGATCAGGATCTGCAGGGGCTTCTCGCCGCTGTGCTTGGCAAACAGCAGATATTCCCGCTCTCCGTCACCATCCAGGTCGGCCATCTGTACAGTTTGCAGATTCTCACCGGACAACGGCGCGCAGTATTCTCTGCCCTCCATGGCCAGGTCAACAGCTGACTGCAGATTATTATAGGACTCGGGCCGCTTCGGCAGGCAGTACATTTCATCCACCGTGCGCATATCGCAGCCACCCAGCAGGCATGCTGCCGTAAAAATCATCACAAGCAATATCCGCTTCCTCATTCCGGCAGCACCTCCTTAAATAAAGATTATAACAGATTTTATCACAAAAGAAAAGCTATTTCACCACAACATTTGCTTCACCCAGCACATTTTTCAGTTCCGAGAGCATCCTCTGATCCAATGCGCATCGGGTGCCTCTTCGCTGCTTGGTATCCGCAAAATATACCACTGCCGTGCTGTCGCCGGGGAACATGTTCAGGATTGCCCGGATCTTGGGGAATAAACCACCCTCTTCACTGGGCAGCCGCAGATACAGCGTGCCCGACAGGGGCTTTACAGGCTGCGGCTGTGCATCCTGTGGCGTGTTCTCCCTGGCAAAATCAGAGATCGGCCTAGCCCGGTTGATCACGATCTGCGGCTCCTTATCATCCCGCAGGGACAGTCTGCCAGTGATCACTACCGGCATATTCTCCTTCAGATAGCCGCCATACTGGCTGATCACATTGGAAAAGGCCAGCATCTCGATAGAGGCCGTGTCGTCCTCCACGGTTACGTAGGCCATCATGGAATTGTTCCGTGTGGTCTTCATCTTCACGGTCTGGACGATGCCTGCCACACTGATGTTCTGATCGTCAGCATAGCCGTTATCTTCCTCCATCAAGGCCCCCATGGGAATCACATGTGTGTTGCGCAGATATCCGCGGTAGTCATCCATGGGATGGCCGGAGAGATAAATGCCTGTGGTCTCCTTTTCCATGAGCATCAGGTCTGCTTTGTTCAGTTCAGCCAGCCTGGGAACGGGAATCGCCGATGCCTCATCGTCCTCCAGCATACCAAACAGGCCCATCTGGCCCTCCAGGTTTTTCTTTCTGGAGGTGGCGACACTGTCCATCATGGTATCATACACCGCCAGCAGCTCACTGCGGTGATGCCCAAAGCAATCCATAGCACCGCACTTGATAAAGTTCTCTACCGCACGCTTGTTCAGTTCGCCCTCACCCATGCGCTGCAGAAAATCCTCCAGACTGCGGAAAAGGCCGCCCTCTGCCCGCTTGGCAGACATGGTGCGGATCAGTCCCCGGCCCACATTCTTCACTGCACCCAGACCGAAGCGGATGGCATCGCCTTCCACAGTGAAGTGGTCCTCCGAATGGTTGATATCCGGCGGCAGCACCGCGATCCCCAGTTCCTTACACTCGGCGATATAACCGGAAATCTTCGTGGCAGAATCCAGCACAGAGGTCATCAACGCTGCCATGTACTGTTTGGGATAGTGGCACTTCAAATACGCCGTTTGGTAGGCGACCACAGCGTAGCACACCGCGTGGGCTTTATTAAAGGCGTAGTTTGCGAAAGCAACGATCTCATCATAAATAGACTGGGCTACCGTTTCAGGAACGCCCTTTGCCATAGCGCCGTCTATCCCCTGCTCCCTGTCACCGTAGACGAACACTTTACGCTCCGCCTCGATGACCTTCATCTTCTTTTTGGAGATAGCGCGACGAATATTGTCTGCCTGTCCCATTGTGTAGCCGCCAAGCTGCCGGAATATCTCGATGACCTGCTCCTGATAAACGATACACCCGTAAGTGACCTTCAGGATCGGCTCCAGCATCGGGGTCTTATAAGTGACCTTCTTGTGGTTCAGCTTATTTTCAATGAAAGTGGGAATAGAGTCCATGGGCCCCGGGCGGTACAGCGCAACGATCGCCGTAATGTCCTCAATAGAGCTGGCCTTCATGCCCACACATACGCCGGTCATGCCGGCGGATTCCAGCTGGAACACACCCTGGGTCTTGCCCTCTGCCAACATTTTGAAGGTTTCCGGATCATCGTCGGGTACTGCGTCCATAGAAAAGCCCGGTTCCAGCAAACGGATCTGTTCTTCCGCATCCCGAATCACCGTCAGGTTGCGCAGACCCAGGAAGTCCATTTTGAGCAGTCCCAACTCCTCGATGGTGGTCATGGTATACTGGGTCACAATGGTATCGTCATTTCTGGAAAGGGGCACATAGCTGCACACGGGGTCTGCTGTGATCACCACACCTGCGGCATGGGTGGAGGTGTTTCTGGGCATGCCCTCCAGACCCATAGCCGTATCGATCAGCAGTCGGACACGCTCGTCCCCATCATACATCTCCTTGAGTTTGGGAGATACATTCAGGGCCTCCTTCAGGGTAATGTGCAAGGGCATAGTGGGCACCAGCTTGGCCACCACATCCGTCTCGGCATAGGTAAAATTCAAGGCCCTTCCCACATCCCGGATAGCACCCCGGGCTGCCATAGTACCGAAAGTAGCGATCTGGGCTACATGGTCAGTGCCGTACTTGCGCATAACATACTCGATGACCTCACCCCGGCGTTCCTGGCAGAAGTCCGTATCAAAATCGGGCATGCTGACACGCTCAGGGTTCAAAAACCGCTCGAAGATCAGGGAATACTTCATGGGGTCTACTTCTGTAATGTGCATACAGTAAGCCACAATGGAAGCCGCACCGGAGCCACGGCCCGGACCGACAGGGATACCGTTTTCCTTGGCGTAGCGGATAAAATCCCACACGATCAGATAGTAATTTACATACCCCATGCGGCTGATGACACCGATCTCATATTCCAATCGCTCCATATAGCCTGCCGGAGCATGGGGATACCGCTCCCGGAAGCCATCCAGGCAGAGCTTACGGAAATATTCTTCGTTGGTATAGCCCTCCGGC
Organism: Oscillospiraceae bacterium; assembly: GCA_017632035.1. Classification (GTDB taxonomy): domain Bacteria; phylum Bacillota; class Clostridia; order Oscillospirales; family Oscillospiraceae; genus Faecousia. The sequence goes on from JAGBSG010000112.1 coordinate 14,489, forward strand.
ACAGGGAAAGAGGGCAAGTGATACTGGTTAAAGGTAAATTCCAGATTGCAGCGCTGGGCGATCTTCACCGTGTTTTCAAAGGCTTCCTCACAGTTGGGGAATAAGGCCCGCAGCTCCTCCTCACTCTTGAGGTAGAATTCCTCAGTCTGGAACTTCATGCGGTTGGTGTCGTCCACTGTCCTTCCGGTCTGGATGCACAGCAGCACATCCTGCATCTTGGCATCCTCCCGGCGCAGGTAGTGGGCATCGTTGGTCACCGCCAAGGGAAGGCCCGTCTCTCTGGCAAGGCGCAGAACGCCCTGATTGACAGCACGCTGCTCCGGGATACCGTGGTCCTGCAGCTCCAGATAGAAATTACCCTCGTCAAAAATGGACGCCATCTTCAGGGCGTATGCCTTGGCCTCTTCATATTCCTCGTTCAGAAGATACTGCTGCACGCCGCCGGCAAGGCAGGCAGACAGGGCGACCAAGCCCTCATGGTGCTTCTGCAGCAGCTCCAGGTCCACCCGGGGTTTACCGTAAAAGCCGTTCATGAACGCCTCTGACACCAGCAGGCACAGATTTTCATAGCCTCTGCGGTCCTCGCACAGCAAAACCAAGTGGTACGGATCATTGTCAATGCCGTGGACACGATCCGCCATGGTACGCCGTGCCACATAGACCTCGCAGCCGATGATCGGCTTGACCCCGGCAGCCTTGGCTGCCTTATAAAAATCAATGCAGCCGTACATGACGCCGTGGTCCGTAATGGCGATGGCATCCTGCCCCAGCTCCTTCACCCGGTCCATCATGGCCCCGATACGGCAGGCACCGTCCAGGAGACTGTATTCAGAGTGGACATGCAAATGTACAAAACCCATACTATGCCTCCTTCGCCGCCATCATCAGTTTTTTGAGCCGATGGTTCATGGCAGGCTTGGTGATCGGCGGCTCCATCATCGCCGCCAGTTCGGTTAAGGATGCTGCCGGATTCTCTTCCCGGGCAACCGCTGCCTGAAAAAGCTTTTGAGGTAGGTGCTCCAACTTCCCCTGCTCCCGCAGGGTGCGGATAGCTGCCAGCTGCTCCTGGGCCGCTTCTACCACCTTAGAGGTATTTGCCTCATCGCAGTTGCAGCGACGGTTGACTTTATTGTTCAGTTCCTTCTCCAGCTTGGCTTCCATAATGCCCATTGCGGCGATCGGTGCGCCAAGGTAGGTCAGGATGTCGGAGATCAGGTCACTTTGCTTCAGGTAA
>JAGBSG010000113.1 GCA_017632035.1 Oscillospiraceae bacterium
ACAAGAGTACGAAATTATCGAAACACTAAGAGAAAAATATCCCGTTGTATTTCTATGCGAAATTATGGGTGTTAGTAAATCTGGATATTACAGATGGAGAGGCCGCCAAGGAAAGCTAAACTGCTATCAACAGGACAGGCAGATCTTCGCCCTGTACATTATGAAAACGGCAATGTGCTCCAGGAAAACGGAAGGATATATCTCACCTTTTCCATCCGCATGCAGGCAGACGGTATTCAAGGAATCTTTTCGTGGATACCGGGTACAGCACAGCTGGAACTAATTGGCGCATTGTTTTTTGACTGCGGTGATGGCATCTGGCGCAATTACATAGCTTCTTCGTTGATGTACAATCGAAAGAACCAGCAATGGTACATTTGGACCTCCGCCTTTGAAAATCAAAAGCGTTTGGCCTGGGGTGCTTTTTCCGGTAATCCCCGATTCGGTATCAATGTAGTGGATGTAACCGTCATGGATGCCGCCGGTGATGGCAACAGCTATCAAGACTTTGTAGGCTTTAAGGGCGATGAGGATCCGGACTTTTACTATGACGAGGCAACCGGGAAGTGGCATCTGGCAGTTTGCCGCCTGGATCCCAACACAAAAAAATACCGCTATGCCTTCTTCACCTCCGACGATCCCTTCACTGGCTACCGCTATGCAGGCAGCCATGAGGAAGGCTCCGAAACCGGCGGCAGCTTCGTAACTGTAGAGGGACAGCGACTGTTCGTCTGCGGCAACGATTTCAATAAGCGTGCAAATTATCGCATCTACAGTGAGGAAGGTATGCTCGATGCCAAATTTGATTTTGATGACGGAGGCTTTCGTGGCTGGGGCAGCATTATTCCTGTACAAATGGGCAGCCGTATGCGCTACTTCTGGATCACCTTCGACCGGCAAAAGGGCAGTGACTACAACTGGAGCTAACATTTGCCCTTAAACTCTTCTAAAAACTCGTCCAGCTTCAGAATGCCAAACTGGGTAGGCCTATTGTCCGCATTGGTATAACGAAGCTCCTTGACCTCGTGCCAGGGCATTTGGGAAATATCACATTCCGGAGCACCCAGCTGATCCTTCTCCATATGAGGATGGAAAATCACAAGTTCTCCGTCTCCAGTGGTACTGACATCCGTTTCCAGCATATGGGCCCCCTCAAGAAGGGCGATCTTGTAGGCCGGCATCGTGTTGCATGGAATATTTCCGCCGGTCACGCCCCGGTGGCAGACAACGATTCTGTGTTCTTTTGCTGTTTCCCTCAAATCAAATTTCATTTGTTTCTCCTTTGTTTTCCGGGAAGAACCTGCCGTTTCGTATTACAATATACCTACACAGGTCGAATTAGAGTTTTACATATCGCTGGTTTCTGCTATTGGGTTTGTCCGGAATCGTCATGCGAATCAAGTTTAGTTCGATGGCTGGGTGCAGGTAATTTCTGCGAAATCCCTCTTTGGACTTGAGCCCAAGCTTTTCCATCAGTGCTACGCCGGTGTAAGGCGTGTCATACTCCATGGCATCTAGAAGTCGCTTAACACATTCAGAAAGCTGCTCACTGTCTTCGGTAATCTGAACAGAAATATCGTCCAGAATCTTATCGATCTGAGAGAGCATAAACGCAATGAAGTCGGTAGATTCACCGCTTACATGGCACTTGGCAATTGCGTTATAGTAGTCTTCCTGGAATTTCTCAATCTGGCTCTCGATGGGAATGTACTCAAAGACAGGCTTCCATTTGGAAAGGATTGCGGTGTGCCAGAGTCTCGCCATTCTGCCGTTACCATCGGAGAAGGGGTGAATGAAGACAAACTCATAATGGAACACGCTGCTGAGGATCAGCGGATGCACGGTTTTCTGCGCTGACTTCATCCAATTGAACAGATTATCCATCAGCTGAGAGACAAACTTTGCCGGTGGTGCCATAAAAATGCACTGATCGCCGTTAAAGACACCCTCTTCGCCACGACGGAAATCACCGGACTCATCTATGAGATATTTGGTCATGATGCCATGGAGCGTTTTCAGATCCTGAATATTGAAAGGATCAATCTCTGCCAGTTTTTCATAGGCTGCATAGGCGTTCTTAACTTCCTGAATCTCCTTCTGTTCCCCAAGAACGGTCTTGCCATTGATAACATCCCTGACCTGTCCCAGGGAGAGGGAGTTTGCCTCAATCCGCAGAGAAGAATGGATGGATTTGATCCGGTTATTCTTCCGCAGATGGGGCTTTGCCTCCATATTGCTGGTTGCGGTAATGCGTCCCACTTTTTCGGAAATAGACGATACATAGACCAATATCTCATTTGTGATCGTAAAGGGTGGCTTATATTCTTTCAAGAAAACACCTCCAATAACTTGCGTATTATCTTGCGTACTATCTACCACTATTATACACCATTTGAGGCAAAAATCAATCTCTACTATTTTAAATTTGAGGGGCGATCATCTAATATTTATGCAAACAAGCCAATGAAATTTCCCCTCATTGGCTTGTTTTACTTACAATCAAAAAAAGTGTAGTGATCCAGTAGATAAAACCATAAACCACACTTGCGCTCACACCGTAAACAATTACAGGGCCTGCAATTTTGAACATATTAGCACCAACGCCCAAAACAAAGCCCTCTGCTTGTGTCCAGTTAGGACGCAGTGTTTTTTGTCGAAATTAGTAAGATTGTTTCGATATGGAGCGAATTAACGAACAAAAAGGGCTTACCTATTGGTAAGCCCTTTCCTTCTACTATTTCAATCGTCTTGCTGCCATTTTTCGAATATCATTGTTACTGTCGAACTGACATTCTTCCAGCATTTCTTTGGTCAGCATCCGGTGTTTGGACATATAAACCAGCGCAGATTCCCGGCAAAAAGAGCAGGGATTATACTCGTACAGTAACGGCAACAGGTGCTTTGGGTGTGGTATGCCACTACCATCATGGAAAGCACGGTAAATATCCATTCCGGCTGCATGAACACCATCCCAATCTTTTTGAGAGATCATTTCCCGCAGGAGTTCCTCCATCAGTTTTCCGTCTTCTGGCATATAGTTTGTTGCAAGTAGTGCAAAATTCTCCGGTGTTCTAATCCCATTATCGACATTGTTCAAAGCAAATTCCCGAACAGCCGGATGCCGGATGTTCTCCAATGCTCTCCAAGCTGCGTTTTGCAACTCTTCGTAATTCGATTGGATATCTTCAATAATGGAATACGGATCGTCGGGATATGGGCAGCAGGAAAAGGCCATTAGTGCCTCTGCACGCATTACCGGTTGCACTTGCTTTCGGTACGCAAGGACATACTGTTCCACTGTTTCTTGGTCTGCTTTATTGGCCAACCAACGGGATAGCCGGACACCTTTCAAATCATCAGGAAAGTTTTTCTTTCGTTGTTCCCACAGTTCTTCCCGGGCCGCAATGTCAGCCGATTCTCTTTGGAAAAAGCAAGCAATATTTTCATCCTTTTGTACCGCTGCTTCCATGGTCTTTCGGAACTGTCCGCCTTTAGACGAGAAAAACCACGCAAAATCCCCGTCGCGCATATAGTTCTTCTCCCGGTACAGGCGACCCAAATCCCCCGCTATCCGAAGAAAAGATTTACTGTCCACTGCCAGCACTAAGCCAAGCTGCTCCAAATCTGACAGTTCGTGAAACACCCTGTTGGGTCTGCGTTTCCGCGCAAACATCCCCATCAGAACTTCCTGATATTTCTCCTCCAAAGCTTTTCGGGCAGACTCATCGCCGTCCATCGCAAAGAACATCAGGATTTCGCTTAGGTGCAATAAATCCCAACTGCCATTGGGACGATACTTTTTCAGCGCTTCAGCCGCAGTGTTGATAAAAGTTTCTTTGTCGGGATACGCATTTGCCATAGTGTAAGTATACCACGACCTTGTTCCCTCGCTTTGGGCATCGTAAGCAAAGTTTCGTTTACACGCCCACATAACTAAATCGCGATATTTCTCCGGTTCTTTCCTAACAGCAATCACGCATCTGCCAAGGCCGCGAAGCATCGCTTCTTTGAAATCTTTTTTTGTCATATAACCTCCGGTAAAATTCTTATTTTGCCGGAACCTCTCCGGCGATTTCCAAGCTACTATGTACAAGCATAGAAAACACCTCCCTTATTGTTATAGAATAATTGTAGCATAAGAAAAAGCACACCGCAACCATTTTGGTTGCGGTGCATTCTAAAATAAAGTTGTAATCCAATAAATCAAGCCATACACTACGGATGCTGAAACACCATATACAATTACTGGCCCAGCAATTTGGAAAATTTTGGCACCAACGCCCAGGATAAAGCCTTCGGTTTTGAATTCCACGGCAGGGGCAGCGATGGCATTGGCAAAGCCGGTTATGGGCACCAATGTGCCGGCACCGGCGTATTTGGCAATATTATCGTACAGGCTCAGGCCTGTCAAAAGTGCGGAAAGAACCACCAGTGTCATGGATGTGGCTGTGCCTGCGTCGGTTTTGTCCAATCCCAGAGCAGTATAGCCGTTCATAGCGAGCTGTCCCAATGCGCAGATCAGGCCGCCGATCCAGAACGCATTGACACAGTCCTTGACAATGGGTGATTTGGGTGACATTTCGGAAACCAGTCTGTCATACTGTCGTTCGGTCATAAAGATCCCTCCGGGCGTAGTGTGCCCGGAGGGATCTGTTTTATGCATATTGCGTATCAATCATTTTACGGCTTCCAGGGCTGTACGGGCCGCGTCCTGCTCTGCCCGTTTCTTGCTGCTGCCAGTGCCTGCGCCAAGAACCTTGCCATTCAAGCTGACCTCTACCCGGAACTGCTTATCGTGATCCGGGCCGGATTCACCAACCAGCGCATAAGTGAGCACTTGGTTCTTCTTTTGCTGCACCAGTTCCTGAAGGGCAGTCTTGTAATCCACATTATGCAGGCGCTTCACAGGTACATCGCTGAGCACAAATCGCTGGATGATCCCTCTTGCCGCCTCCATTCCCCCATCCAGGAAGCTGGCGGCGATCACAGATTCCACCGCATCGGCTAAAATGGAAGCACGATTTCTGCCACCCAGGCGATCTTCACCATGTCCCAACAGCAGGTGCTTTCCCAGTTCCAGACGATCCGCTACAGCGGCCAGACTGGTCTCACAGACCATGTCCGCACGCATCCGGGTCAATTCACCCTCGGGGCGGTCCGGGAATGTGCGGTACAAATACTCCGCCACCACCATGCCCAGTATGGAATCTCCCAAAAACTCCAGCCGTTCGTTGCTCAACAGGCTGTCGTGCCACCGCTCGTTGGCATAGGAAGAGTGGGTCAACGCGTTTTGCAGCAGGGTAATATTTTGGAAGCGGTAGCCCAGGGCTGCCTCCAGATCCTTAATCATTGGCTGTCTCCTTCAGTCCGGCAAGGTCACGCAGGCCCTGCTCCAGTTCAGCGGATATGTCGCTGTTTGCCGCGTCCATTGCCTGATGTACCGCATTGCGGAATGCCAGAGCATCAGATGCGCCGTGGGCCTTGATAACCGGCTTGCGGATACCCAAAAACGGCGTACCGCCGATTTCCCGGTAATCCAGCATCTTCATTACCTCGTCCACGCCGGGCTTGCAGAACAGATAGCCGATACCGCTGAAGATATTGCGTTTGAAGATCTTCCGCTTCATCAGGCTGCCCATAAACATAGCCGTGCCCTCAATGGACTTGAGCAGCACATTGCCGGAGAAGCCGTCACACACGATCACATCCACCGCACCCAGAGGCACAGCCCGGGCTTCCACATTGCCCACAAAATTGACCAAGCCGCGGTCAGAGGCATCCTGCAAAAGGGCATAAGCCTCCTTCTGCAGAGATGTTCCCTTGGAATCCTCCGTGCCGATATTCAGCAGGCCGACCTTGGGATTTTCTACCCCAAAGCTCTTCTTGGCGTACAGCGAGCCCACCAGGCCAAACTGCACCAAAAACTCCGGCGTGCACTCTGCATTGGCTCCGCAATCCAAAATAACGGTTTTGCCGCCGGCCTTATTGGGCATGGCAGGACCCATAGCCGCCCGGCGGATCCCCTTGACCCGCTTGACCAGCAGTGTCGCGCCGGTAAGCAACGCGCCGGTAGAGCCAGCAGAGATAAATGCATCGCCCTGACCGTCAGAGAGCATTTTCAGGCCAATGACCATGGAGGAGTTCTTCCGCTTGTGGATAACGGATGCAGGGTCGTCATGCATGTCCACCACATCATCGGCATTGGCGATCTCCACGCCGTCAGGCAGCGTATCGATGCCATTTTTACGCATGACCTCCAGGATCTCTTCTCCACGGCCTACCAGGGTGATCTGCGTATCATATGCCTTTGCCGCCTGGATCGCACCCATGACCGGTGCTTCGGGCGCCAGATCGCCGCCCATTGCATCGAGTATGATTTTCATAAGCCGCACCTCTTTGTCTATATGCCCTGGGCAACCAACGCATCGATCACTGCCAAGGACCGATTCGCAATTGCCAGGTTCTTTTCGGATTTTTTACGGATCCGCTGCTCCAGCGGAGCAATAATACTGAAATTGATGTTCATTGGCTGGAAATCTGTAATACGCTGATCGCTGATGTACAGGCCCAGAGCGCCGATGGCTGTGGTTTGCGGAAACTCCGGCGGTTCTTTCTCCATGACCTTAGCAGCCATGGCAACGGCAGCCAGGAAGCCGGATGCCGCGCTTTCCACATAGCCCTCCACGCCGGTCATCTGCCCCGCAAAGGCCACCAGCGGATCCCTGCGGTCAGCATAGTACCGGTCCAGCAATTTGGGAGACTGGAGGAAGGTATTATGGTGCATGACACCGTAGCGCACAAACTCCGCATTGCGCAGAGCCGGGATCATGGAAAACACCCGCTTCTGCTCCCCAAATTTCAGGTGGGTCTGGAAGCCTACCAGATTATACACGCTCTTAGCGGCATTGTCCTGCCGCAGCTGGACCACCGCATAGGGCTCTTTATCAGTCTTGGGGTCTCGCAGGCCGACAGGCTTCAGCGGGCCATAGCGCAGAGTATCCACGCCCCGGCGGGCCATGACCTCCACAGGCATACAGCCCTCAAACACATTTTGATCCTCAAAGCCGTGAACATCTGCCTCTTCCGCGGAAATCAATTCCTTTACAAAGGCCTCATATTGGGCCTTGTCCATGGCACAGTTGATATAGTCCGGCGTGCCCCGGTCATATCGGGACTGCCACCAGGCACGGTCCATATCAATGGATTCTGCTGTGACCAGAGGCGCTGCCGCATCAAAAAAGTGCAGATAGTCCTGACCGAAATATTCTCCAATGGCCTTGGACAGTGCATCCGAGGTCAGCGGTCCGGTAGCGATGATCACCGGCCCTTGGGGGACTTGGGTCACTTCCTCGGCCCGGATCGTAATATTCGGATGGCTGCGCAGCTTCTTTGTCACCAGGGCTGAAAAGCCGCCCCGGTCTACTGCCAGACAGCCACCGGCTTCCACCCGAGTCTCCTCGGCACAAGCCAGGATCAAACTGCCCATACGGCGCAGCTCTTCCTTGAGAAGGCCAACGGCATTTTCAAGGCGATCCCCCCGAAGAGAGTTGGAGCAGACCAATTCGCCGAAGTCCGGGCTGTGATGGGCCGGAGTCATTTTGTGGGGCTTCATTTCGATCAGCTCCACAGCGATACCCCGCTGGGCCAACTGCCATGCAGCCTCAGAGCCGGCCAGTCCGGCTCCGACTACCGTTACCTTTTTCATCCCTGCGCCCCCTCTTTTTTTCGGGTGGTCTTTTTTGCAGCCTTCTTAGCAGTCTTTTTCTCAGGCTTGGCCGCCTCTTCGGAAGCGCCCTCTTCCTGTGCTTTTTTCTTGTAATAGCCCCGCTTATCCTCGGGCAGGAAATTGGTGCAGTCTTCATTGATGCAGAAGGGCTTCATTCTGCCCTTTCCGGACTTTTTAAACATGGTCTGACCGCAAACCTCGCAGTCCTGAGCCGTAGGCACATCCCAGGTCATAAAGCCGCACTCCGTACCGCGCTCACAGGCGTAATAGGCATAGCCCCGCTTGGACTTGCGCTTCAGGATGCCGCTGCCGCACTTGGGACAGCGACCGGGCATACGCTCCACGATGGGCTTGGTATTCTTACATTCAGGCCAGCCCGGGCAGGCAAGGAACTTTCCAAACCGGCCGATCTTGACCACCATGTTCTTGCCGCAGGCCTCACAGATCTCGTCTGTGACCTCGTCAGGTACTTTGATACGGACGCCCTCCAGGGCAGCCTCGGCATCCACCATCTCCCTGTGGAAGCCCTCGTAGAACTCAGACAGCACAGCCTTCCACTGGCGCTTGCCGTCCTCCACATCATCCAGCTGTTGCTCCATATTGGCGGTAAACTCCACATCGATGATGTCATTGAAGCGCTCCAGCATCAGACTGGTGACCACCTCGCCCAGGGCCGTGGGCAGCAGACGCTTGTCCTGCTTATTGACATACTCCCGCTCCTGAATGGTGGAAACGATGGCGGCATAGGTAGAGGGTCTGCCCACACCCTTTTCTTCCATGGCCTTGACCAGGCTTGCCTCGGTATACCGGGCAGGCGGCTGGGTAAAGTGCTGCTCCTTCTCGGTTTTAGAGACCTGAGCCTGTTCTCCCTCCTGCAGATCCGGCAGCGGAGAGCCAACAGCCTCTGCCTCCTCATCCTTGCCCTCTTCATACACGGCGATAAAGCCGGGGAACTTCATACTCTGGTGGCTGCTGCGGAAAATATGTCCCGCACATTCTGTATCGATGGATACGGTGTCAAACACAGCATTGGCCATCTGGGAGGCCAGGAAGCGGCTCCAGATCAGCTTGTACAGGCGGTACTGCTCCTTGGTCAAAGAAGCCTGGATCCGCTCCGGGTCTAACTCCACATGGGTGGGGCGGATGGCTTCGTGGGCATCCTGTGCGCCGCTCTTGGTCTTGAACACACGGAACTTTCCATAGTAGTAAGCCTTGCCGTAGCGATTCTGGATATATGCCGCCGCATCTGCCATGGCCTCGTCGCTGAGGCGCAGGGAGTCCGTACGCATATAGGTGATCAGACCCAACGTACCCTCTCCGGCCACATCGATGCCTTCATACAGTTGCTGGGCAATGGCCATAGTACGCTTGGGGGTCATATTCAGCTTGCGGGAGGCCTCCTGCTGCAGTGTGGAGGTAGTAAACGGCGGCGCTGCTGTGCGTTTCTTCTCCGCGCGCTTGACACTTGTCACCGTAAATGTCTTGCCGGTAATATCCGCAATGACCTGCTGTACCTGCGCTTCATTTTCAAGTTCCCGCTTTTTGCTCTGCCCATGGTAATGGGCTACAAAAGAACCAGGCTTACCCATACGGTCCAATGTCACATCCAGCGACCAGTATTCTCTGGGCTGGAAGGCACGGATCTCATTCTCCCGATCCACCACCAGCCGGGTAGCAACAGATTGGACACGGCCCGCAGACAGACCCCGGCGCACCTTTTTCCAAAGCAGCGGGGAAAGCTGATAGCCCACGATCCGGTCCAGCACACGGCGGGCCTGCTGGGCATCCACCAGGGCGTAATCGATCTCCCTGGGGTTTGCAATGGATTCCTTGACAACCTTCTGGGTGATCTCATGGAAGGTGACCCGCTGTGTCTTCTCATCAGGCAGCTGCAGCAGCTCCTTCAGATGCCAGGAGATCGCTTCGCCCTCCCGGTCCGGGTCAGTTGCCAGGTAGACCATGTTGGCAGAATCCGCAGCCTTTTTCAGCTCCGAAATAACGGTCTCCTTCCCTGCCACAGGTACATACTCAGGGGCAAAATTATCCTGCAGGTCCACACCCATAGTGCTCTTAGGAAGATCCCGCAGATGGCCCATACTGGCCTTTACGGTATAGTCCGCACCCAGGTATTTTCCAATGGTCTTCGCCTTGGAAGGCGACTCCACAATAACAAGGTTAGACGGTTTTGACATGGTTTCCTCCGCTTATGATCATTTTAGCACAGTGCCACCCGCCGTCCCGGCAGGGTCACCACCTTGCCCTTGACCTCCAGTAAGGTCAGGGCCGCGAGAACTGTTCCCGTATCCAAGCCGGAGGCGGCGATCAGTTCATCGATATTTTGTTCTCCGCTTCTCATGTATGCAAGAATCGCACGTTCATCCTGGTTAAGATCGGAAAGTGAATCTTCCTCGTCAATATAAGCCGTTTGCTGCATATTGTCAACGGCTTTTGTGTCGGATTTTAACGACGGTTCGGTCAGCGCCGCTATTTTTTGGATCTTATCGGGATACAGGTGGGCATATTCGCTGACCACATCCCAGCCCGAGAAAACTGCTCCGGCACCGTCCCGCAGCAAGGCATTGCTGCCTGCACAGGTAGTCACACCGATATTGCCGGGCACCACGTATACATCCCGGCCCTGCTCCAGCGCCTGGCGGGCCGTGATCAGTGCACCGCTTTTCTCCGGTGCTTCTATCACCAGCACGCCGCAGAATATTCCGCTGATGATTCGGTTTCTCCTGGGAAAGTTCCACTTATATGGCGGTGTTCCCGGTGGATATTCGGTCAGCAGGCAACCCGCCTGCTCCATCTTCATATAGAGCCTTCTGTTGGAGGTGGGATAGACCCGGTCTGCACCGCAGCCCAAAACGCCCACAGCAGGTTTTTCGGCAATGAGCGCGCCCTCTGTGGCCATAGCATCGATACCGGCAGCCATGCCGGAAACCACGATGCCACCACACCGGGCGATCTCTTCACCCATATTCCTGGCAACGGACAGGCCATAGGCAGAGGCCTCTCTGGTTCCCACCACACCGATCATGGGCTCCCGGTCAAAATCCGGAAGCCTGCCCTTGTAATAAAGAACCAGGGGCGGATCCGCAATATTCTTTAATCTGGATGGGTACAGATCGTCATGCCAGGTAAGCACACGGATCTTTTTTCTGGTGCATAACCCCAGAATCTTTTCTGCTTCCTCCAATTTCTTATCGCACAGGGCGGCAACCGCCTCCGGGCGCAAAGCCTCCAAGGCACTGTAGGCCTGCTCCTGCGCAAAATACACATCCTCGGGGCTTCCGAAATGCGCCAGAACTGCCAGCTTTTCCTGCTCACTGATATCTGCTTTCAGTGCCAGCCATATCCAGTAGATCAGCATTTCTGTGCCCCCTCGTTTATCTCTGTTTCATCTGCCACATCACAATGGCTGCGGCAACGGCCGCATTCAGGGATTCGCATTTTGGATTCATGGGGATGATCAGCTCCCGATCCGCGCTTTCCAGGATCTCGGTACGCACGCCTTTCCCCTCGCTGCCGATGACCACTGCCATCTGCTCCAGCTTTGCCTGACGCAAATCCTCTGCCCTCTCGGAAAGGGCAGTAACAGCCACCGGGATACCAGCAGCCTCACAGGCTGCTCTGGCCGCCTCCCATGTAGTCTGCACCGATACACTGCGGAACACCGCACCCATAGAAGCCCGCACGACCTTATGGCTGTAGGGATCTGCGCAGCCCTCCAGCAATGCCACAGGGATCTCCAGGGCATCCGCTGTACGCAGGATCGTCCCCAGATTACCTGGGTCCTGAATCCCATCCAAAAGCAGCATCCCAGGCTTTGGCACAAAGGCAGGCCGTTCCGGCAAACGGCACAGAAACAGCGCACCCTGAGGGCTTTCCATAGGAGAAATATATGCCATGATCTCTTCCGGGACCCGTACAACGCGCACACTGTCAGGAAGTTGAACCTGTACTCCGTCAGACAGGATCACTGTATCCAGACCGGGCCACCAGCGAATCGCTTCTTCCAAAAGCTTTGCCCCATCCGCGGCAAACAGGCCCGCCGCTTCACGCTCCTTCCGGGAGCTGAGCAAACGGCGCACCTGTTGGATAAACGGATTTTTTCGGGCTGTGATCCTTTTCTCCATTACAGCTTCTGCACCTTCTCCAAAGCCTGGGTATCTCCCAGGACCACAATAAGATCCTTGTCTGCAATGGCATAATCCGCTGCCGGGGAGACATTGATCTGTTTTCCCTGTTTCACAGCCAGGATGTTCACACCCAGCTTGGCCCGGACATTCAATTCCCGAAGGTTCTTGCCCACCCAGCTTTTGGGGGCAGGCACTTCAATAATACCGTAATCGCTGGACAGCTCGATATAGTCCAGCACATTGTGGGATGCCAGGCTCCGGGCCAGGCGTATCGCCTGCTCCTGCTCCGGGATCACCACCTGGTCGGCACCCAGCTTCAGCAGGACCTGCCGGTGGGTCGCGTCATGGGCCTTACACACTACCCTGGGTATACCCAGCTCTTTTACATTCATGGTTGCCAGAACGGAATCCGCAAGGCTGCCGCCGATGGCAACCACAGCACAGTCGAAATTCCGAATCCCCAGGGCACGGAGCACTTCCTTATCCCGGGCATCCGCCACTACAGCGTGGGTCACATCATTACTGATCTGCTGCACAAGATCACTGCGGTTATCCACCGCCAGAACCTCACACCCCAACTCACACAGGCGTCGGGAGACCTCTGCGCCGAAGCGCCCCAAACCGATCACAATATACGATTTCATAAGACTCCTCCTAACCGATCAGCAGGTTGGTATGGGCGCACCGGAAGCGTTCTTCAGCTCTATCGCCCATAAGGAAGCCCAAGCTGATAGTCAGAACGCCTACGCGGCCAAAATACATATAGATAATAATCAGGATCTGTGCCGGAAGGCCCAGCTCGGGTGTAACCCCGGCAGTCAGACCCACAGTAGCCAGGGCAGACACCGCCTCATACAGGCCGTCGGTAAAGCTGACAGGTGATGTGGCGCTGATAAAGATACCTCCAAGCAATGCAAGTCCCACCATGATGGACACAATGGTCACGGCATCCAGCACCTTATCGGCCGGGATCGTACGCTTGAAAACGCATACAGTCTGCCGTCCCCTGGCCCGGCTCCATATAAACAGCAGCAGAACCACAAGGGTCACGGTTTTAATACCGCCAGCTGTTGAGCCCGAAGAGCCGCCGATCAGCATAAGCAGCATACTGACACCCTTACCCGCATCGGTCAATTGGGCCTGATCCACAGAGGCAAAACCGGCCGTACGCACAGTGACTGATTGAAACAATCCATTGAGCAGCTTCTGGGGCACAGACATCTGTCCCAGTGTCGCCGGATTGTTCCATTCCAGCAGGCAGAACATTGCCCCACCGGCTACGATCAGCACCCCGGTGGTCAGAATCACCAGCTTGGTATAAACGCTGAATTTTCGAAATCTGCGCAGCCGCGCTACCTCTTCCCAAACAAAAAAGCCCAAACCGCCAATGATGATCAGCGCCATCAGCGTGATGCAGATCACTGGGTCGTTGTTAAACAAGATCATACTGTCGCCGGGGGCTACAGAGCCCACAATATCAAAACCCGCATTGCAGAAGGCCGACACAGAATGGAATATGCCCCAGTAGAAAGCCCGTTCCAAGCCATAAGCAGGTAAAAAACGCAGGAACAAAACGATCGCGCCGGCGAACTGAATGCTCAGGCTGCCAAACAGCACCCACCGTTGTAGGTTGACGACGCCTTCCATCTCATTCAGACTCAGTGCCTGGGCCATGATCATGCGCTGTTTCAAGCCTACCTTACGCCGCAGAACAAATACCACCAGGGAGGCTGCCGACATGAACCCCAAGCCGCCCAGCTCGATCAGCACCAGGATCACTGCCTGGCCAAAGCTGCTCCACTGAGTCCAGGTATCATAAAGCACCAATCCCGTTACACAGGTAGAAGATGTGGCTGTAAACAGCGCAGGCAGAAAGCCGCAGGAGTCACCGCTGCGCGATGCCACAGGCAGCGCTAAAAGCAGTGTTCCGGTCAGAATGATCCCAGCAAACACCACCGCAATGATCTGTGTGGGGCTCAGACGTATCCGATGTTTTCCTGCCCGAAATCGGAACAATTTACCCAGCGAAGCCACCGTTTTCCCCTTTCTGTCGTCCTGTTTACCACAGACAACACTTTTGAAATTACATTTTATTATACCAAGTTTGTCAATTAATGCAAGGAAAATTTCCGTTTTCTTTACGACACGGCAACCTGCCCAGTTATCTATGCCTCACAGCTTTCCGCAATTCCAATTCTTTATGCAACATTACCAAAGGCGTCCTGCAGGCTTTCCCTTGATCCCTATCCCGCCTGTTGACGCAGCGCGTTATCCTATAGTATACTATAAATGATCTTATTTTAGGGAATATGGTTTTTTGTATTTTATTTTGTGGAATACTCCAATCGTATATTCCACGCGTTTTTTGAGAAGATGGGGGAATTTCTATGGCAATCACAGAAGCCTGGTCCACCAAGATCGGCAGGAAGCTCCTGAAGAAGCAGCACATCATCGATGTGGCTGCAGGCCGTAAAAAGGCCGACCTAGTGCTGAAAAACGCCACCTATGTAAATGTATTTTCAGCCGAATTGGAGACACGGGATATCGCAGTAGCTGAGGGTCTTATCGTGGGGCTCGGCACCTATGAAGGGCTGCAGGAAGTAGATATGTCCGGCAGGATCGTCTGCCCCGGATTTATCGACGCCCACATCCACCTGGAATCCAGCCTCGTAACCCCGGCCGAGTTTGCCCGGGCTGTACTGCCCCACGGCACCACTACCGTAATTACTGATCCTCACGAGATCACCAATGTTATGGGCACCGACGGCATAGACTACATGCTCAGCGCCACCGAAGGCCTGCCTGTGGACGTTCACTTCATGCTTCCCTCCTGCGTACCGGCTTCCCCTTTGGATGAAAGCGGCGCAACCCTGGATCACCGGGATATCGACAGCTTCTTTGATCACCCCAGAGTGCAGGGCCTGGCAGAAATGATGAATTTCCCCGGCATCATCACCGCAGACAGCACCGCCGTTTCCAAGATCGTCACCTCGCAGGCGCACCATAAGAAGATCGACGGCCATGCGCCAGGTCTTACCGGCAAGAATCTGAATGCCTATATCGCCGCCGGTGTGTACTCAGACCACGAGTGTGCCACCATGGACGATGCTCTTGAGAAGCTTCGCCTGGGCCAGTTTATCATGATCCGTGAGGGTACAGCCGCCAAAAACCTGGAAGCATTGATCCCCCTGCTCCTAAGTGACAGGCTGTTCGACAGATGCATGTTCTGCACAGATGACAAGCATCCCAGCGATCTGCTGGAAAAAGGTCACATGGACTACATCTGCCGCCAGGCGGTGACCCTGGGTGCTGACCCTATCCGCACCGTGCAGGCGGCCTGCCTTCATGCCGCCCGGTACTTCCTGCTGAACAACCGGGGTGCGATTGCGCCTGGCTATCTTGCTGACTTCGCTATTGTAGAAGATCTGAAGGATTTCCGCGTGGTCAGTGTTTACAAAAAAGGCCAGTTGGTCTATGATCGCGGCCAAGTCGCTAACTTCCCCCTGCCCCAGATCCCTGCCCATCTGGAATCAAGTGCCAGAGATACCTTCCGCTTACCACACCTAACGCCCGCACATCTGGCAGAGACCCGGCACAGAGGCGTGATCGGTATGATGCCCGGCCAGATCGTCACCGAGGATCGGGGCTATGCCGGGGGGGTAGATATCAAGCAGGACATTCTCAAAATGGCAGTTATCGAGCGTCATAAGAACACCGGGCATATGGGCATTGGTTACCTGAACGGATACGGCCTGAAAACCGGCGCTGTAGCCACATCTGTTGCCCACGACAGCCACAACATTATTTGTGTAGGAGAGAACGATGCAGATATGGCCTTCGCTGCCAACCGCATCGCCCAAAACCGGGGCGGCATCGTTGTGGTGCGAAACGGGAAGGTGCTGGCGGAGCTGCCTCTGGAGATCGCCGGTCTCATGACGGACAAGCCCCTGGAGACCGTGAATGCGCTTCTGGAAACAGCCAAGGAGGCCGCCTATGGTCTGGGTGTAAGCCGGAACATTGATCCGTTCATGACCCTTTCGTTTATGAGTCTGCCGGTGATCCCTACCCTGCGGCTGACCACCCGGGGCATTGTGGATGTAATGACCCAGCAATATATTTAATTGTAAAGGTTCTATGTCAATAGTTGGGGTAGAGCCAAAATAGAATAATCTGTGGATCGTGTCGGAGCTTTTGCTCCGGCACGATTTTATGTATTACAAAACAGAATTCTTTTTCTGAAATTATTAAAGTTACGCATACCGTAGCA
>JAGBSG010000011.1 GCA_017632035.1 Oscillospiraceae bacterium
ATTTCTGCCTTTTGCTCTGGTGTCCATACTCGCTTTTTCTGTCCTTTTCTCACAGTTACCACCTCCACCTACATTTTAGCATAAAGAAAAGGTAGACAACATGGTGGTTTTCCATGTGTCTACCTTTATCTTACAACTTCAGCCATTTAGTTGTAAATATCTTTTGTAAAGAATGGGTCCTGGCTTGTGTAGGTGTCACACATCATTGCAACACCTACAATTTTATATTAAAAAAGTAAATATGCTATTGCAGTTTTCTGATAATGGTAGTATAATGACGAAAAATAAATAGTATGGTTGACGCCTGCAGGAAAAGCTTCGCTGCCGAAGGAGTAACACTCTCAGGTTTCCGTATTGGATGAGGACTGTAGGCTGACATGACTTTGGAGAAGCTCATTGAATTGAGTGCCGAAGGTGCAAGGTGCGAAGGTCACTAAATCTCTCAGGCAAAAGGACAAAGTTTCTGGATCGCTTTCTGTTTATGGAAAGCATGGTATGCTGCCCTTTTCCTATACCCGCTTTATGACGAATCGCATCACAGTGCGATTCGTTTTTATTAGTTTGGGAGGGAAAATCATGGATGTAATTATTGAGAAAATTACAGAGGTAAACGGCATTTTGAACGACTTTATCTGGGGATTGCCCGGACTGGTGCTGCTGATCGGTACCGGCGTGCTGCTGACCATATGCACGAAGGTTTTTCAGGTGTCTCATTTGAAGCATTGGTGGCAGGAGACCATTGGCAGCCTGTTCAAGAAGGACAGCGCCTCTACCAAGAAAACGGATAAGAAATCTATATCCCAGTTTCAGGCCCTGTGTACGGCGCTGGCTGCCACTGTTGGTACCGGTAATATTGCCGGTGTGGCGGCTGCGATCGTTATTGGCGGCCCGGGTGCGGTATTCTGGATGTGGATCGCTGCGTTTTTGGGTATGATGACCAACTTCTCCGAAAATGTTTTGGGCATCTATTACCGCCGCCGCAATGCTAACGGGGAATGGTCCGGTGGCCCTATGTACTACCTCAAGGACGGTCTGGGAAAGAAGAAGGGTTGCAAAACTGTAGCAACAGTTCTGGCGGTTCTTTTTGCGTGCTTCGCGATCCTGGCATCCTTCGGTATCGGCAATATGGGCCAGGTCAATAAGATCGTACTGAATATGGAAAGAGCCTTCTTCTCCAACGTGAGCTGGACTGTGGGCAACTTGAATCTCATCAACCTGTGCATCGGTCTTGCACTGCTTGTGATCGGCGGCCTGATCATTATTGGAGGACTTCAGCGGATCGCCTCTGTGGCAGAGTGTGTTGTGCCCATTATGGCGGCATCCTATGTTGTACTCGGTATTGTTGCCGTGGGAATCAATTACGATCTGATCCTGCCTGCCTTTGCGTCGATCTTCAAATTCGCTTTTGGCATCAAGGCCGTCGCGGGCGGCGCTGCCGGTGTAGCCATCAAGCAGGTAGTGGTGCAGGGCTGTAAGCGCGGTGTGTTTTCCAACGAGGCGGGTCTTGGCTCCTCCGTTATGGTGCATTCCTCTTCCAATGTAAAAGAGCCTGTCAGACAGGGTATGTGGGGTATTTTTGAAGTGTTCTTCGACACGATGATCGTCTGCACCATGACTGCCTTGATTGCCCTGACCTCCGGCGCGATCAACCTGGATACCGGCCTTGCTGCGGAAGGTGTCAACGATGCTACTCTGATCAGCCAGGCATTCGGCTCTGTATTCGGTAAGCCCGGTGAATGGTTTATTGCCGTTGCCATGCTGCTCTTTGCCTTTACCACCGTGTTGGGCTGGTCTCAGTACGGATCAAAGGCGGTCGAGTATCTCTTTGGCGAAAAGGGAGTGAAGGTCTACAAGATTATTTTTGTGCTGATGATCATAAGCGGCGCGCTCATGACATCGTCTCTTGCCTGGGATATTTCCGATACCTTCAATGGCTTTATGATGGTGCCTAACCTGATCGGTGTGGTTTCCCTGTTCCCGCTGGTAATGAAGATCACCAAAAACTATGTGGATAGAAAAATCAGAAAGAAGGATGTGACTCCCATACTGTCCTATGATGAAGGTATCGAAGCAGAAATGGCAGAAACACTGACGCAGGAGTCATAAACAATAGGGACTGTTTCAGGACAACAAAAATAGCATAAATGGACGCATTGCAGGTCTTGCAATGCGTCCATTATGATTAGGAGAAAACTGCCGGCTAGCTTTATTCCAAAATATTTGCGGGATCAATTTACAGCATACCAGAAACTATTTTGGATTCTTCAAAAAACACTTGGGCCTAATTTGACACGAGCAGAAGGCTTTGTTTTAGGCGTCGGCGCAAAGATGTTCTCCTGTTGCGGTGCCCGGTGTGCGCCTTGGCGACTGTGCGCCTGCGTTGCACACCGACTGCTGCTAATCACTCAGGTCCCTGTATCCGCCACCGACGGTGCCCCCATCGCTCCCCATCGCCGGCCTGGTCATCGTCTGTGGCGTGAGCTCATCTGTGTTATATAGCTTAATTTCTTGGATATTTCCGTGGTCTACTTTAGGGGGATCATATCAGACGGCCACCCGGTTACTATATTTCGTTACAGAATTACCGTCATAATGGAATGGGGTTCCAGCTCTGCTTATGATACTTAATTACAACATGCATTATGCCGATTTGCAAAGAAAAGGTATTAAAGAATTCGCAAAAAAATGGGTCCTAAGATGACACAAGCAGAGGGCCTCGTTCTTTGCGTCGATGTCGTTTGATATATATTCTCAGATGTTAATTTCTCGTACAGCAGTGCGATCTGACGGGCGCGGTTGCCGGCCTCTTTCAGAAAGTCTTTCAACGGAATCCGATCATACAGAAGGTCCTTTGGGTTTGCGGAGGGGGAACCGAGCTTCAATTCGAAATTCAGTATTGCCTGCCTGGGGGCGTTTTTCAGCCTGCGAATCGTATCATCCCAACGGATATTCCCGTCGTAGGGCAGAAAATGCAGGTCATCATCGCCGGAGGGGATACCGGACGGATCACGCAGGCCTAAGTTGTCGTTCAGATGCGTCATAATCAGACGGTCGCCAAAGGATTCCAGAAAATCCAATGCATGGGGGTAGCAATGGTCGTGGCCGGAATCCCAGCAGAAGCCAATATGGGATAGATTCTGATAACGGGTCAATAAGGCGTTGAGGTACTCCTCGCCCTCCAGATTTTCAAAGGCGATGAAAACGCCTTGCCGCTGTGCATAGTCCACGATTTCGTCGAAGATCCGGAAGTTAAGGGGTTCTTTTGGGAATGTGTAGATCAGTCCGCTCCAGCCGTGCAGCACCATAATGGGAATTTGAAATTGCGCACAGGCATCCACGCAGCGAAAGATGTTTCTTTGTGTTTCAGCAGACAGCGGGGAATCCGGGTTCCATAGAAGAGAAATGTTTTTGTGAGGCGCATGAAGAGATTGGATATTCATGCTGTGCGTTTGTGTGCTGGCAACTATGGACTCCAGGTCCAACTCCGGCGACCACACGGGAGACACCGCAGAAAAACCGGAAGCTTTTAACAGCGCAATGACCTGGGCGATGGGAAGGTCATACCGGGGTTGTAAGGAGAATCCGATATCGGGCATTGGAAAGCGCCTCCTAAAGAGTGTTTGCAATGATACTTGCCGGTGGAAAAGGTTTTATATCTTGTTAATAACATCGTTTGCATGGGGTGAAGCCCTGGGATTCTGCTGCGGACTGTGTGACCTCCTTGGGGTCTATCATGTTGCTGCAATTTGCGCGAGTATGGTACTTTGTGCCGCCCTTGGTGGGGATCCATACCATTGTTTCGCGGGCGTAGTCGGGATCGTCCTTGCCGCATGCTGTGCATTTTCCACTGGAAAAATTATGACCGGCGGTCAGACCGCTGATCGTACCGCATACAGTGCAGGTTTTAGGCTCTGAACAGGTTGCGGCTCTCCAGCTGTGCCCATTTTCCTTGCCTTCGGTTGCATTGCAAGCTGTGCAGGTCTTTGGCTGGGAGCAGGTTGCGGGTATCCAATTGTGGTCCGCAGGCTTGCCGTCTGTTACATTACACTTGGTGCAGGTCTTTGGCTGGGAACAGGTTGCGTCTTTCCAATCATGCTCCGCAGGTTTGCCCTCTGTTTCATTGCAGCTGGAGCATGTCTTTGGGGCAGTGCAGGTGGCATTTATCCAGGTGTGGGTATGTGCGGTCTCGCTATTTTCCGTATCTTCAGAAGCGTTGAGTTGCTGACTGTCTGATTGCTGGGTATCTCCACTTCCACAGGCGCACAGAGTCAAGCACAACAGGAATGCCAGAATCAGGATCAAAGTTCTTCTCATATCCGATACCTCTTTCTGTAAGAACACAGGTCATATGTATACAGATTATACCAGTGGCCTTACAGCAATGCAAGGGAAAATAGAAGATTTTTGAGGTTTTCTGCACTATAGTGTCGGCTGCCGAAGCAAGTGGGAGGCCCTTTGCTATTAAGGTGGATACAACAGCGCCGCCCATCGGGCGGCGCTGTTCAGAGTGTCAAAAAAGCCGCAAACCGTCAAAACGCAATAAGATCAATGCGTGTCAGAAAAATGCCTTCTCCATGGGGAGAAGGTGGCAAAAATCTTTGATTTTTGACGGATGTGGGTGAAAATGCTTGCTGCGCAAGGCATTTTGACTTACTGCGCAAACGGTCAGACTACCGTACCTATGTACGCCGACGCTGACCGTTTGCTTGTCTTTGCGCCTTCCTTGACCTCTGCCAGTGTGTCAAAAACAGGTTTTTTGACAGACTAAACAGCGCCGCCCATCGGGCGGCACTGTTTCATAGGCTCAGTAAACCCTGGGCGTTGCGGAAGAGGATATCCTCTTGCTGTGACTCGGTCAGGGGTAGGGAGCGGATGGCCTGAAGTGCCTGCTTCTGGTCTGCCCACGGGCTGTCAGTGCCGAAGAGAATCCGGTGGGAGCCAAAGCGGTCAACGAGCTTGCAAAAGGCTTCAGCTGACAGTAGGGGCAGATCACTTTCCCGATAATTGTGCCCATCAATGGGTGTAATCGCACCGAGGGAGATTGCGGTATCCAGGTATACACCTGTGTCAGCCAAATGTTCAGCTACAGCATCCCAGTTTTTCCAGCCACCCATGTGAGCCAGTACCAGGGGAATATTACCTACCTGATGCAATGCATTGGCGATCATTGGGGGGCTGCAGCGAATCTGTCCTGGATAAGCGATGTCGTTTCCGGCATGGGTGATAGTGATCAGGCCCAGCTCTGAGGCCCGTCCTAAAATCCGCAGATAGCGGATATCGTCAATATCCACACCCTGATACAGAGGATGAAGCTTGATGCCCTGAATACCGGACCGGGCCAGCCTGTCCAGCTCTTGCTTCCAGTCCTCTGCCAAAGGGTGCATAGCGCCGAAGCAGATCAGTCCGTCCTTGCCGTTTTGGGCAATGGCGGCATTGTTCATGGAAACCAGCTTTGCAGGATTGGTAGCTACCGGCAGCACCACACTGCGGTCGATACCGGCTGCTGACATTGAGGCGGTAAGCCCGCTGACTGTGCCATCAGAAAAAGCTGCGGCTTGACTGGCCTGCTGGATGCCGGCAATTGCCTTAGAGGCTATGCGGTCGGGGAAGGTATGGGCGTGAAAATCGATGATCATGGTATTCAGCCTTTCTTGGAAATCCTTGCAGGTATTATACCAGTATGGGACGGCTAAATCAAGCCGGAAGAAACGGCTTCCATTTTTCGCTGTTTCGTGTTATGATACTGCGGTAAACAGGAAAGGAGCGCGTTATGAATACGATCGCTGAAATTCTGTCCCAGGAGCTGGGGCAGAAGCTGGAATATATCGAAAATGTCATTGCTCTGATGGACGAGGGAAACACCATTCCCTTTATTGCCCGCTACCGCAAGGAAATGCACGGAGCGATGGATGACACCACCCTGCGCAATCTGGAAACAAGACTTACCTATCTGCGCAATCTGCAGACACGCCGGGACGAGGTCAAAAAGGCGATAGAGGCCCAAGGAAAGCTGACCGACGAGCTGTCTGCGGCCATCGACGGGGCGGCAACCCAGGCTGAGGTGGAGGACCTATACCGTCCGTATAAGCAGAAAAGACGCACCAGGGGTTCTGTGGCCCGGGAGAAGGGGCTGGAGCCCCTGGCCCAGGCGATCTTTGCCCAGGACGGCAGTGACCCCGCCCAGCTTGCGGCGGCCTATATCGATCCTGAGAAGGGCGTGGAAACTGTTGAGGATGCCTTGGCCGGTGCTTCGGACATTATCGCCGAGGACCTGTCCGATGACGCACAGATCCGCAAGGATCTTCGCGCCCTTGTGAATCGCCGTGGTGTGCTGATATGCAAGGCGGAAGATCCGGAGAAGGACAGTGTGTACCGGTTGTACTATGATTTTTCCACGCCTGTCTCCCGGCTTCAGGGTCATCAGATCCTGGCTATGAACCGGGGTGAGAAGGAAGAGTTTTTGAAGCTCACAGTTTCTTTGCCCGGAAACGAAGGTGCTGCTTTGGTGTGCCGCCGGGCGTTAAAGCCGGGTGCGACGGTATCTGCCTTTGTGCGCAGCGCCGCAGAGGATGCTTATGAGCGGCTGATCTTCCCCTCGGTCCAGCGTGAGATCCGTAATGAACTGACGGATATGGCGGGCCAGGGCGCTATCCATAACTTTGCCTTGAACCTGAAGCCCCTGCTTATGCAGCCGCCTGTTAAGGGCTTTGTGACCATGGGATTGGATCCCGGCTACCGCAATGGCTGCAAGGTGGCGGTGGTAGACAGAACCGGTAAGGTGCTGGACACGGCTGTGGTATATCCTACCTTCAGTCAGCGAAAGAAAGAAGAGGCCATCGAGCTGCTTGGCAGATTGATGCGCAGGCACGGCGTAAAGCACATTGCCATCGGTAACGGTACAGCTTCCAGAGAGACGGAGGCTATGACGGTGGAGCTGTTGAAAGGCTTCCCGGAAGCCAGCTATATGATCGTCAATGAGGCCGGTGCTTCTGTATATTCCGCATCGCTGCTGGCAGCGGAGGAATTCCCTGACTTCGATGTGAATTTGCGCTCCGCGGTGTCCATTGCCCGGCGGCTCCAGGATCCTTTGGCAGAGCTGGTAAAGATCGATCCTAAGGCGATTGGCGTGGGTCAGTATCAGCACGATTGTCCTCAGAAGGAGCTGGATGCGGCTTTGGGCGGCGTTGTGGAGGACTGCGTTAATGCAGTAGGTGTTGACCTGAATACGGCGTCTCAAAGCCTTCTGAAGCAGGTAGCCGGCCTGACTGCCGCGACTGCAAAGAATATTGTGGCCTACCGGGAGGAGAACGGTGCGTTCACATCCCGAGCCCAGGTAAAGAAAGTGCCCAAGCTGGGACCTAAGGCCTTTGAGCAGTGTGCCGGTTTCCTGCGTGTGCCGGAGAGCAAGGAGATCTTGGATAATACAGGTGTACACCCGGAATCCTACAAGGCTGCCTATCAGCTTCTGGAGCTGTGTGGGTATACCAAAAGGGATATTCCCGGCAATCTGGCAGACCTGGAGCAGCGCATGGAAATAGCCGGTGTAGCTTCGCTTGCCAAGGCATGCGGTGTGGGTGAGCCGACACTTTTGGATATTGCCAAGGAGCTGGGCAAGCCTGGCCGTGATCCCCGGGATGAGCTGCCGGCACCCATCCTGCGCAAGGATGTGCTGGAAATCAAGGACCTGAAGCCGGGCATGGTACTGACCGGTACTGTGCGAAATGTGATCGATTTCGGTGTATTCGTGGACATCGGTGTGCATCAGGACGGCCTGGTCCATATCTCCCAGGTGGCAAACCGCCGCCTGCGCCATCCTAGTGAAGCGGTGCAGGTAGGGGATGTGGTGAAGGTAGCGGTTCTTGAGGTGGATGAAAAACGCCACCGTATCGGCCTGACCATGAAGGGCGTACCGGCGGAAGCATAAGCTATAAAAAGACGGCATTGCAGAAGCAATGCCGTCTTTGCGTATTATGGTTTTTTAAGGTCGCCGGTTGCGGGATTATCTATAAGCTTTCCGCTTTTTGTGAAACGGGAGCCATGGCAGGGGCAGTCCCAGGAGTGCTCCTGTGCATTCCATTTTAATGCGCAGCCCAGATGGGGGCAGCGCTTTTTTGAAAAGCTCAGCAGATTCACAGTAGTTTCCCCGGCATTGACCAGCAGCTGCTTGTGCAGCATGCTGCGGCTGGGGGAGAAGAGGTCCGCATAGGGATTCTGCTTCTCCTTAACCAAATCGCAAAGGATGTTGGCTGCAGCCATGGAGATGGTCATACCCCACTTGTTAAAGCCCGTAGCCACAAAGAGGTTCGGTGTGTTTTTGGAATACTGGCCGATATAGGGAAGACCGTCCAGGGTCATGCAATCCTGGGTTGCCCACCGGTAAACGGTTTTTGCCTCAGGATAATGCTGCTGCGCAAATTGCTCCAACTCTGCCCAATTACCGCCCTGTTTGCCGGTGCGGTGTCCGCCGCCGCCTAACAGCAGAAGGTTGCCGTAATTTCGGAAGGACAGGCTGTTATCCTCTGCGCCGATATACATGCCGCCCACATCCTGCGCATTTTCCAGAGCAAGCACATAGGACCGCTGCTGATACATTTTGAGAAAATACAGGCCGTGCTTGTTCAAAAAAGGGAAGTGGGTGGCAACGATGATCTTGTCGGCGCTCACCCTTCCGTGGTCAGTGACCGCTGTGCAGCCTGCCAATTCCCGGACCGGAGTGTGCTCGTAAATATGCAGATCTTTTGCTATTTCGGCTGCAAATTCCAGAGGATGAAACTGCGCCTGGTTATGAAACAGCACTGCACCTGCGGTAGGCATAGGCAGAGGATTGGAGATTGCGAATTCCGCATCGAAGCCGAATCGGTGCAGGGTGCGCAGCTCCTGGTTCAGAGCACCGGGGCTGTTGGAATATACCAGGGAATCCTTGCTTTCAAAGCCGCAGGCAATATGGGCGCACAAAGCGGTATATTCTCCTAAGGCTTCCTCGTTAGCCCGCAAATACAGCTCTGCCAGCTCCGGACTGAACCGGGTGGTCAGCTTGCTGTAGATCATCCCGTGCTGGGATGTGATCTTGGCGGTGGTGTTTTTTGTAATGCCGCCGCAGATCCGGCTGGCCTCCAGTACAACATGATCGATGCCTGCCTGCTTTAGCTTATATGCGCATAGCAGTCCGGCCAGTCCGCCGCCGATCACCAGTGCATCTGTTTTGATGTCGCTGTGCAACTGTGGGAAGCTGGGAAGCTGTGCAGTTTCCGTCCATAATGAATCCATTTTAATCACCTGGAATTAGTATGCACAGCTTTGGTAAATGCTATAATCGGTTTTATCCTTGGGTACGCAGCTGCCAAAAGGCTACGGCACTGGCAGCCGCTACATTCAGGGAGTCTACACCGTGGAACATAGGGATACGCACGGTATAGTCGCAGTCGGCAATGGTGGTGCTGGCCAAGCCGTCACCTTCAGAGCCCAGAATAATAGCCAGTTTTTGTTCGGCCTGGAGTCGGGGATCGTCGATGGAAATGGAACGGTCGGTCAGGGCCATTGCTGCAGTCTTAAAGCCCAGCCTCTGCAGCTGTTCCATGCCCGGATGGGGCCAGTCGGCAATGCTGCTGCCCAGGAAGGTCCAGGGGATCTGGAACACGGTGCCCATACTGACTCTGGCGCTGCGGCGGTACAAAGGATCGCTGCAGCCTGGGGTCAGGAGAATCCCGTCCATACCCAACGCTGCGGCAGAGCGGAAGATAGCACCCACATTGGTGGGATTCATCACATTCTCAAGGACCACGATCCGCCGGGCATTGGCGCAGATGTCCTCTGCTGTGGGCAACGGGGGACGGCGCATGGCGCACAGCACGCCCCGGGTCAGGTGAAAGCCGGTCAGCTGAGCCAAAACCTCCCGATCGGCAGTGAATACAGGGATATCACCGCAGCGCGCGAGTATATCCCTGGCCTGACCCGTTATATCCTTGCGCTCCATCAGCAGTGATACGGGCTGACAGCCTGCGTTGAGGGCGCGGTCTATGACCTTCGGGCTTTCAGCTATAAACATGCCTTTTGCCGGCTCGAAACGGTTGAGGAGCTGGGCCTCAGTCAGCCGGGCGTAGACATCCAGAGCCGGGTCCGAAAAATCGGTGATTTCAACAATGTTAGACATAAAGCGATCCTTTCAGCGTTCTTCTGCTATAGTAACAGAGATGCTGGGAAAAGTCAAAGGATGGCTTTGGATGAAGACAAGCGCGATAAACAAAAAAGAAATGACCCTTGACTGTTGTTTTCTTTGAAACGGTGCAGTCAAGGGTCATTTCTGCTCTGTGTTGGGCTCTATCATCTTTGGTTACCTCGCTTTCCTAAGCTAGACGCAGCGGCTTCTTTCCTGAGCTCTATTTCATATCACATGTCCCAGTTTTGTTTTCCCATCAGCGGGAAGCTCTTATGTGTCGAAGCTGTTCTCATTCAGGAAGGCTGCTGTCTTTTGGCTCGTTTACTTGTGTTCAGCTGGCAGCATCTTGGTTTTTCTTAACTTTGGTACTTTACACATCAACTCTAAAGGTTTTCAAATATCCGCACACAAATACATTTGATGAAAAACTGTTCTTCTGCTTGGTTGCTGTTTGCTGTCAACTGTTCACTTATGAGCCTTGGAGATTTACCTGTACA
>JAGBSG010000114.1 GCA_017632035.1 Oscillospiraceae bacterium
CGATGCTGAAAAGAAGAAGATCTCCCTGGGTTACAAGACCGCTGCTATGAACCCCTGGAATCAGTTAATGACCAACTACAACATCGGCGACGTTGTCGATGCTAAGATCGTCAAGCTTATGACCTTCGGCGCTTTCGCTGAGATCCTGCCCGGTGTTGACGGCCTGATCCACATTTCTCAGATCGCTGACAAGCGCATCGGCAAGCCCGAGGATGTGCTGGCTGAGGGTCAGCAGGTCCAGGTCAAGATCACCGATGTCGACGCAGAGAACAAGCGTATTTCTCTGTCCATTCGCGCGCTGCTGGAGGAAACTCCTGAGGAGTCCGAAGAGGAAGCTGAATAAGAAACGCTACATACCGGAACCGACATTTGCCGGTTCCGGTATTTTGTTATGAATTTGAGGTGTACATATGAAAGCAATCGTTACAGTTGTTGGTAAGGACCGGGTGGGCATTATTGCCGAGGTTTGTATGCAGCTTGCTGCATTCCAGGTCAATGTGCTGGATATCAGCCAGACCGTTATGCAGGGCTATTTCACCATGATGATGGCCGTGGATGTCTCCGCCTGCACAGTGCCTCTGGCGGAGTTCTGCAAGGCAATGGATGCCAAGGGCCAGGAAATGGGCTTGAATATCCGGGTCCAGCGTGAAGACATCTTTACCGCTATGCACCGGGTGTGAGGAACTGCTATGCTAAGTCACAGAGATATATTGCAGACCCGGGATATGATCGACAAGCGGCATCTGGATATCCGTACCATCACCATGGGCATTTCCCTGCTGGATTGTATGGATACAGATGTCAAGACCTGTGCCCGGAAGATCTATGATAAGATCACCCGCAGAGCGGAAAATCTGGTCAAGGTCGGCCAGGATATCGAGTGGGAATTTGGCATTCCCATTGTCAATAAGCGTATTTCCGTTACCCCCATTGCTATGGTGGGCAACAGCTGTGAGACGGATTCCTATGTGCCTCTGGCCATAGCCATGGATGAGGCGGCCAAGACCTGTGGCGTCAATTTCATTGGCGGCTTCTCCGCCCTGGTCCAGAAGGGCTTTACAAAGGGAGATAGAGTGCTCATTGAATCTATCCCTGAAGCACTGGCAGCCACCGAGCGTGTTTGCTCCAGCGTCAATGTCGGTTCTACCAAGGCGGGTATTAATATGGACGCCGTGGCCTGGATGGGGCGTATTATCAAAAAGACTGCAGAGCTGACCGCGGACAATGACGGACTGGGCTGTGCCAAACTGGTGGTATTTGCAAACGCAGTAGAGGATAACCCCTTTATGGCCGGTGCGTTCCACGGCGTAGGTGAGCCGGAGTGTGTGCTCAATGTAGGCGTATCCGGTCCCGGTGTGGTGTATCATGCCCTCCAGGGCGTGAAGGGCCAGCCTTTTGATGTGGTAGCGGAGACAGTGAAGAAGACTGCTTTCCGGATCACCAGAATGGGCCAGATCGTGGGTGTGGAAGCCTCCAGGCGGTTGGATGTACCCTTTGGTATTGTGGACCTGAGCCTGGCACCTACACCGGCGGTGGGAGACAGTGTGGCCCGGATCTTGGAAGAGATGGGTCTGGAGGTTTGCGGTACCCACGGCACGACTGCGGCTCTGGCCCTGCTGAACGATGCGGTGAAAAAGGGCGGCGTCATGGCCAGTAACCATGTGGGCGGCCTGTCCGGTGCGTTTATTCCGGTTTCTGAGGACGAGGGTATGATCGCGGCGGCAGAGGCCGGCGTACTGACCCTGTCCAAGCTGGAGGCCATGACCTGCGTGTGCTCCGTGGGATTGGATATGATCGCGGTTCCCGGGGATACCTCGGCAGCTACCATTTCTGCCATCATTGCGGATGAAGCGGCTATCGGTATGATCAACACCAAGACCACTGCGGTGCGTATTATTCCCGCACCGGGCAAGGTGGTAGGTGACCGGGTGGAAATGGGTGGCCTGTTGGGCAGTGCACCTGTTATGCCTGTGCACAGCGAATCTGCTGAGGACTTTATTGCCAGGGGTGGCCGGATCCCTGCGCCGATCCAAAGCCTGAAAAACTAAAACAAAATAGCGATGGCCTCACGAAAGGCCTGATAGCTATATTTGCGTGCAAAAAACGCCTCTGCATCAGATAGATGCAGAGGCGAACTTTATTTTGCGGATAGGTCTACACTGCGGCGCAGGATGGTGAGCGGGGGGACTTGCACACCCAGAGGTAAGTAAAATTTCATTTGGGGCGTTCTGGGCTCAGTAAGGTGCACGCCTTCCAGATCGGTCATTTCTCCGGCAGTAAAGCCGAAGGGACGCAGATCCGGGCCGACGGCCTCCAGAGTATCACCCTGGGTGAATTTGTTGCGCAGACTGCACAGGGCAAGCCCCTTTTCGTCGCAGCTTTCCACAATGGCGCAGACCTGCCATTCCCGAATGTAACGGGAATTTTCTGTGTACTGTCCCGGCTCGCCGTAGTAAAAGCCGGTGGAATAGATCCGGTGGGATACATGCTCCACTTCGTTACGCCATACAGGATCGACCTCACGCCCGGCGCTTACATCATCGATGCAGTGGCGGTAGGCACCGGTGACGATAGCTGCATAGTAGGCTGATTTTGCCCGACCCTCGATCTTGATGCAGTCCACACCTGCTTCCTGAAGATCTTTCAGGTGGTCGATCATGCACATATCCCGGGAATTCAGGATGTATGTGCCCTTTTCGTCCTCAAATACAGGGAAGTATTCCCCAGGACGCTTTTCTTCCATCAATGCGTACTGATAGCGGCAGGGCTGGGCGCAGGCGCCCCGGTTGGAATCCCGGCCGGTCATATAGTTGCTTAACAGACACCTGCCGGAATAGCTGACGCACATAGCGCCGTGACCAAAGGTTTCGATTTCCAGGGACTTGGGGGTGCGCTGGCGAATGGTGCGGATCTCTTCCAGGCTCAGCTCCCGAGCCAGAACCACGCGTTGGGCACCCAGATCATGCCAGGCTGCCGCGCATTCATAATTGGCAACAGACTGCTGGGTAGAGATATGCCGGGCGCATTTGGGCGCGTATTTACCTGCCTGCATAAAGGCACCGAGATCCGCCAGGATCAATGCGTCAACACCGGCATCCTGAAGCTGCTCCAGATAGGCAGGCAGAGCCATAGCCTCCTCATTGCGGGGCATGGTATTGACTGTTACATGGACCTTTACCCCTCGGCTATGGGCAAATGCCACAGCCTTGGGCAGCTCCTCGGGGGAGAAGTTGCCGGCAAAGGCACGCATACCGAATACTGTGCCTGCCAGATATACCGCATCCGCGCCATAGGCTACGGCCATTTTCAGCCGCTCCATATCCCCGGCGGGACTCAATAATTCGATCTTTCCCATAGGCTTAGCTCTGAGAGTTTACCGAGGCGACATTGCGGTCGTGCTCAGCCTTGGTGGCGGCGAACAAATGCTTACCGGCCTGGGGACTGTAAACATAGTAGTAATAATTGGTTTGTGTGAAATCCAGCGCGGCATCCAGACTGTTACGGCCGGGGTTGGAGATCGGTCCGGGAGGCAGGCCCTGCTCAGTATAAGTGTTGTAGGGACTGTCCAGCGTCAGGTCTTCCTTAGTCAGGGGCTTGGTCTTGCCGGTCTCCGGGTCAATGTTGCCGCCCAGGGCATAGATGAGGGTGGCATCGATGTTCAGCATGGGGTAACTTCCGGGGTTGGTCAGGCGGTTATAAATAACCGAGGCTACAGTGTAGCTTTCCTCATCATTGGCGGTTTCCTTTTCGATCATGGATGCGATGATGACGACTTCGCGGATGGTGATCTTGTGTTCTTCAATATAGGCTTTGCTGAAGCCTCTGGAGGCGAGGACCTTGGACAGTCGTTCGTTCAGGGGATCGATCTTATCCTTCATGACCTGGGTAAAGCGGTAGTCGAAATTGTCCAGGAATTTTCGCAGCACACGGCCGGGATCGTCGTTGGTGTAGAACGCATAGGTATCCGGGAAGAGGTAGCCCTCCAGACAATGTTTGCTGTCTCTGTTTGCACCTTCCAGGAACCAGTAATCTCCGAGCTTGCCACCCATGGAATATTCCTCGAGATCCTTAACACTACAGACATTTTTAGCTTCCAAAATGCTGAAGATCTGTGCGCAGGTATAGCCTTCGGGGATCAGGATCTCCACGGTTTCACGGTTCTCTCCGTGGGGAGTCATAAAGTTGACCAGAGCATTGTAATCATACTTGGTGTTAAGTGTGTAGCTGCCCGGAGCGATATCCTCCTGTGCCCCGGTCAAACGGCCATAGATCTCAAAGATACCGGGATAAGAGATCAGTCCGGCTTCCTTCAGCTTTTTGGCAATGGCAGAGATGTCGTCGCCCTCTTCGATGGTGACGACACACTCCTGAGAGGGCTTGCCAAAGGCCAGAACATCTACGGCACATACCCAGATGGCACGGCCCAGAGATACACCGATGGCAACGGCAATGGCCAGCCAGATCACAGTGGACAGGATATGTGGAACGCCGAAAAAGTTATAGGTCGCCTTTTTGCGGGGACGGATCTTTCGTACAGCCATACGCCTTTTCGCCGGAGGGAGATCTTCCTCCAGTTCGGGAATTTCAGGCAGGGGCTCCCGCTTTTCGGCAATGTTCTCAAAGGCCGATTCTTCCGCAGCAGGGGATGCTGGGGGCGCATCCTTTGCAAGGGGGAAAGCTTCCTGAGAGACAGGCTCTTCGATTTGGTCCATAGCTTTGGCTTCCATGATGATTCTTTCCAGTTCCAAATCCGCGGGATGGGTCAGACCTGCAGCGCTGACGGCATTTTCATCAGCTCCGATCTCATCCGGCATTTCCGGTGTGGACAGCAATCCCGCAAACCAGTTGTCGTCCTGGAATTGCTCAGTCTTGTTTTCGTTTTCCATAACAGTTTCCTCCTGTCAGCGGATCACGATCTGTTCCGCGACGGTTTTTGCGGCTTCTTCGCCTTTCAAAGCGGCGATCAGCCCCAAGCCAAAGGATACGGCACAGCCGGCAGAGGTGCCGGTGATCAGCTTGCCATCCTGGATACAGGCGGCGTTTGGTACGATCTTGGCACCGTTCATGCCGCTTTCGCAGCCGGGGTAGCAGGTAGCCTGTCGATTTTCTGTGATGCTCAGGTCCGCCAGCACCGTAGGACCGGCGCAGATAGCTCCCACATATTTGCCGTTATCCCAAGCAAAGCGGATGGCATCCATGGCTTCCTTGCTTGCGCGAACAGAGGCAACACCGCCCAGGCCGCCGGGCACAACGATCATTTCCAAGTCGGTCAGGTCCATCTGGCCCAGCAGGATATCTGCTTCGATGCCGATGCCGTGACCGCCATAGACTGTCTTGCCGTTGATGCCGACAGTCAGGACCTGTGCGCCGGCCCGGCGCAGCAGATCCACAGGGGCGATGGCTTCCGTTTCCTCAAAGCCTGTGCCCAAAAGTACATATACCATGATCAGCCCTCCAAACAGGCAGTTACATGCCGGTAGATCTCTTCGTGAATGTCTTCAATGCTGCGCATAGCACCGTCCCGGATACAGTCGATGACAGTCCAGCCGTAAAATTTTGCGGCTGCACGACCGGTTTGCCGGCAGGTCGCCAGATAATCCATGTCCTTTTCGTGGATATCAGCCTGAGTACCGGTATCCTGTTCCCGGTGGCGCATCAGCTTTTCGGTGAAAGCGGTGGGAACATCCAGGTAGATCACCAGATCGGGGCGGGGAAGGGCCAGCTTATCATATTCAAATTCGTACAACCATTTCAGGTATGCCTCCCGGCGCTCCTCCGGCTCTTTGGAGGCCTGGTGTACGGCGTTGGAGGTGGTATAGCGATCCGAAAGGATCAGACCTCCTTCTTCATACCATTGACCCCAATCCTGTTTGTAGGAGGCATAACGGTCTACCGCGTAAAAGGCAGAGGCGGCGTAGGCATTGACATCTGTGGGCTTGGTGCCGAATTCGCCGCCCAAATACATACGGATCAGTGCGGAGCTTTCCTCGCTGTAGCGGGGGAATACCAAACGGCGAAATTCCTTCCCTTCGGCGGTCAGTCTTTCGGTCATCAGACGGAACTGGGTGGACTTTCCGCTGCCGTCTGTTCCTTCAATTACAATTAGTTTACCCATTTTCTGCGAGGGCCTCCTCTCAGACCATAAAATGTTACAATACAATATAGCATATTTTATACTGTTTGTCCACCTTTGGGGCTGTGAGAATTCTTAATTTTCTGTAAAAGGGAAACGCCTTGCATATTTGATAAAAAGCTGATAGAATATAAAAAACCGTAAGAAAGACAGAAGGACGAGCGCAATGGAAGAAAAAAACATTACATTTCAAGAGATGGGCTTGTCTGAGGCTATGCTGAAGGCCTTGGAGAAGAAGGGGTACGGATATCCCACCACGATCCAGCAGCAGGCGATCCCGGAATTTATGCAGTGGAAAGATGTGATCGCAAAAGCCCCTACCGGCACAGGTAAGACTTTTGCGTTTGGCATTCCCATGATCGAGCATATCGATCCGGAAAGTCCGGAGGTCCAGGGTCTGATCCTGGCACCGACCAGAGAGCTGGCATTGCAGATCGGCGACGAGCTTCGGGGCTTGCTGACTTATTATCGGGGCATTCGTGTGGCGGTGCTGTACGGCGGCGCCGGTATCGGCGGGCAGATCAAGCAGCTGGAAAAGAAGCCCCAGATCGTGGTTGCTACCCCGGGCCGGCTTATGGACCATTATAACCGCAAGACTGTCCGGCTGGACAAGATCCAGACTGTGGTGCTGGACGAGGCAGACCGGATGCTGGATATGGGCTTCTTCAAGGATGTGACCCGGATCATTGAAAAGGTAAAGAACCGCCGGAATCTGGGCCTGTTCTCCGCTACCATTTCTCAGGAGGTCATGACGGTTTCCTGGATGTATCAGCGCGATGAGGTGGAGATCACGGTAGAGCCCAAGCAGGAGGACCGGCCGGATATCGACCAGTACAGCATTACCGTAACACCCTTGGAAAAGGCGGAGACCACCCTGCGCCTGATCCGCACCCAGGGCTATGAACGGGTAATGATCTTCTGTAATACGAAGCATATGTGCCAGCGCCTGTGTGATGATTTTCAAAGAGCCGGGGCAGACTGCGAATGTATCCACGGAGACATCCGCCAGAGCCAACGGGAGAAGACCATGCAGCGTTACCGTGACGGTAAGCTGGCTATTTTGATCGCTACGGATGTTGCTTCCCGGGGTATCGATGTGGATGATGTGGACTGTGTTATCAACTACGATGTGCCGGAGGAGAATGAATACTATGTCCACCGGATCGGCAGGACCGGCAGAGCCAAGCGTAAGGGCGCGGCCTACTCTATTGTAGGCAATTTCCCGGAGAAAGCGAAGCTGGACGAGATCGCGAAATTCTCCAACTATCACATTAAGCCTGTGCTGCTGGGTGAGGATGGGAGTTTGACTGAGGAGATTGTTAAGGCTCCGGCTCCTGTAAAGAGGCGGTTCCGGTGACCCCCCGTGAGGAAGGATTCCTGCTGCTGACGAGCCAGCTGGGGAATCCGGAAAGAAAATCCTTGACTGTGGCACAGCTTCGGAGTCTGACTGTCAAAGTTCAGGGGATGGAAGCAGCGGCATCGGACAAACAGATGCAGCTGTCGGACCTGATGGCTCTGGGGTGTACCCGGGAACTGGCAGAGAGAGTTTTGCAGCTGCTGTCTGAAGAGGAACTGCTGGAATATTACCTGCAAAAGGGCAGACAAGCCCACTGCCAGCCCATTACCCGGGTCAGTCAGGGCTATCCTGCCAAAGTGCGCAGGCGTCTGGGGATCGACAGCCCGGGTTGCTTGTGGGCAAGAGGAGATGTGTCACTGTTGGACACGCCCAAAATTGCGCTGGTGGGCAGTCGGGATCTGATGCCCCCCAATGAGGTGTTTGCCCGGGAGGTGGGCCGTCAGGCTGCCAGGCAGGGCTATACGCTGGTTTCCGGTAACGCAAGAGGCGCGGACAGAGCCGCGCAGGAGACCTGTCTGGCCGAAGGCGGTAATGTGATCGTTGTTGTGGCAGATGAGCTGTACAGACATACGCTTAGGGAACGGGTGCTGTATCTGTCCGAGGATAGCTTTGACGCAGCCTTTTCTGCACCCCGGGCATTAAGCCGCAACCGCGTGATCCACAGCCTGGGTATCGGTACATTCGTAGCGCAGTCCGGCTTGCATTCCGGCGGTACATGGAGCGGTACGGTGAAGAACCTGTTGTGCGGCTGGAGTCCGGTGTTTTGCTTTGATGACGGAAGCTGCGCTGCGGAACAGTTGCAGCAGCGGGGTGCTGTGGCTGTTGAGACTGAGCAGCTGAAGGATCTGGCGTTGCTGCAGAATGCTGCCGGGAATCTGTTTAATCTGTGACACAGAGCCTGTTTTCTGTCGGTATATTTTTTCGCAAGCTATGGAAAAACAGGCGGGATCGTGCTATAATACAAAGAAAATCCGGTATTTTTGACGAAAATACGAAAAAAGCAGACGATTTGAATACAGAACATTGAATACGGAGGGAAACACATGAGCAAAGCGGATGAACTCTATCGGGCTACATGTCTGGATATTCTGGAAAACGGCTTCTATGATACAGATCTGGAAGTGCGGCCCCGCTGGGCGGACGGAACGCCTGCCCATACAGTCAAGAAGTTCGGTGTTGTGAACCGGTATAATCTGGCAGAGGAATTTCCTATCATGACGCTGCGCCGTACTTATTGGAAAAGCGCGGTGGATGAGCTGCTTTGGATCTGGCAGAAAAAGTCCAACCGCATTGCCGATCTGGGCAGTCATGTGTGGGATGAGTGGGCCGGTGAGGACGGCACCATCGGTAAGGCCTACGGTTATCAGCTGGGCATTAAGCACCACTATAGAGAGGGTGACATGGATCAGGTGGACCGGGTGCTGTACGATCTGAAGAACAATCCTGCTTCCCGCCGGATCATGACGAATATCTATAATTTCGAAGATCTTCATGCAATGAACCTATACCCCTGCGCATATTCCATGACCTTCAATGTGACCGGAGATACCCTCAATGCCATCCTGAATCAGCGCAGCCAGGATATGTTGACTGCCAATAACTGGAATGTATGCCAGTATGCCGTGCTGGTGCACATGATGGCCCAGGTGTCCGGCCTGAAGGTAGGCGAGTTGGTCCATGTGATCGCGGACTGTCATATCTACGACCGGCATATCCCCATGGTCAAGGCTATGCTGGAAAACGAGGGCTACGAAGCGCCCAAGTTCTCCGTGGATGAAAGCATTACGGATTTTTACGCTTTTACAAAGGACAGCTTCAAGGTGGAGGGCTATCAGTACCATCCCTTTGATTTTGAGATCCCCATGGCGATCTGAGGTAACTTATGGAACTGATTGTTGCAGTATATGACGATTGGGGCATTGGCAAGGATGGCACCCAGCCCATAGCCCTTTCGGCAGACCGGAAGTTCTTTCGGGAGACGACCCGGGGCGCTATGGTCATTGCCGGCAGGAAGACTATAGAGGATTTTCCGGGGAAGAAGCCCTTGCCGGGCCGGGTGAATGTGGCGCTGACCCGCAGTGCGGATGAGATCCCGGGTTTCACGGTGTGTGCCAGCCCTGAGGCTGCGGCAAGACTGGCAGAATCGGCTGAGCGTGCTATGGTGATCGGTGGCGGCAGTATTTACCGGCAGATGCTCCCTTTGTGCGATAAGGCATATGTGACCAAGGTCCATGCAGCGCCGGAATCGGACACCTTCTTCCCTGATTTAGACCGGGATCCCCAATGGGAGCTGGATCGGATCTTGCAATCCGGAGAGGAAAACGGCATATCCTATGAGATGTGCCTGTATGTAAGAAAATAGAGAAACGGAGCACTGCGGTGCTCTGTTATTTCTTAAAATATATAAAAATTCGACAGGACTCTTTCTTTTCGGACACAGCTGTGCTAAGATAAAAATATATTATGCAGGCACAGAGCTGTCGGGGGATGAAACAGTTGGCAGGAAAAAAAGGTAAGAGAAAAGAGGAGGACTGGATCGAGGATCTGCCTCCCATGTATTTAGAGCGAAGAAAACAAAGAAAGCGGAAGAAACTGCTGAGGGGTCTTTTGCGCGCAGCAGTTTTTGTAGCGGTTCTTGCTGCAGTATGGTTCTGGAACGGATTTGCAGTGGATATTCGTCTTGCTGGGGATTCTGAGGTTACGCTGGAATATGGCGAGGATTACACAGACCCCGGCGCGCAGGCCCGGTTTAGCGGCAACTTACTGCAACGCACGCCGCTGGAGGTTGCAGTTGATGTCAATGGCGTGGTAGATACTGCCCATTTGGGAACGTATACCCTTACATACACGGCCCGGCATAAGCTGGATTTGCGTATTTTGAAGCTTACTTTTACAGATACGGCCACACGCACAGTCCATGTTGTGGATACGCAGCCGCCTTTATTACAGCTGATCACAAAGCCCGACCACAGCACCCCGCCTGGGCAGGCCTATGAGGAAGAGGGTTTCACGGCTGTGGATAATTATGACGGTGATATCACCCACCTGGTAGAGCGGGTCGAAAAAGAAGGTACAGTGCTTTATAAGGTGACCGACAGCTCCGGAAATGCAAATGAGATCCTACGTCAGATCCGCTACAGTGACCTTGTGACGCCGGAATTGACGCTGCTGGGGGATGCTCATGTGCGTATTCCGCAGTGGGGCAGCTATACTGAGCCCGGTTTTTCTGCGGTGGATAATGTGGATGGCGATATTACCGGCCGCGTGACGGTCTCTGGGTCTGTGAATACGGATGTGGTGGGTACTTACCTGTTGGAGTATTCTGTGGCGGATAGCTACAACAATACCGTTACTGCTACCCGCACGGTTACAGTTGAGAAGGTTACTCCCAATGGCAAGGTGATCTATCTGACCTTTGACGACGGTCCCAGTGCGCATACACAGAGGCTGCTGGATATTCTAAATAAGTACAATGTAAAAGCCACCTTCTTTGTGGTGAAGACCGGCTATCTCCATTTGCTTTCCGGAATGGCCGCTGCGGGACATACCGTGGCCATACACTCTGCAAGCCATCAGTATGCCCGGGTATATTCCAGCGAGGATGCCTTTTTTACCGACCTGCGCGAAATGCAGAGCATTATTCGCAATTATACGGGGAAGACGGTTACGCTGCTGCGCTTCCCCGGCGGAAGCTCCAATACGATCAGCAGAAACTACAGTAATGGTATTATGACCAGGCTGACTACCAGAATCAAGCAGATGGGCTACCGCTATTTTGACTGGAATGTGGACAGTCAGGATGCCGGCAATGCGACCTCGGCTGCCGATGTTTACAACAATGTGGTCAACGGTATTGGTAACAGGAATGTATCTGTAGTTTTGCAGCACGATACCGAGGGCTTTAGCGTGGAGGCGGTGGATAGCATCATCCGCTGGGGTCTTTCCAAAGGTTATACCTTCCTGCCGCTGAACGCCGGAAGCCCGGCGTGTGAACACAAAGTGGCTAACTGAATAAAATAAGAATGCCCACGCGCTATTTCTGCAGGAAATGGCGCGTGGGCAACTTTTGCGAAATCATCTCGCCCAATCCTGGGCAGTGCCAATGGCCTTCTTCCAGCCGGAAAGCATTGCTTGTCGGTCATCCTCCGGAATTGCCGGTGTAAACTGTCTGTCTGTAGTTGCGTTGTTACGGAGCTCGTCCAGGTCCTTCCAAAAGCCTGTGGCGAGACCTGCCAGATATGCTGCGCCTGCGGCTGTGGTCTCTACGCATTTGGGCCGCAGAACAGGGCAACTGCTGATGTTTGCCTGTGCCTGCAAAAGGTAATTATTTGCGGCTGCGCCGCCGTCGGTCTTCAATGTGCGCAGAGGCAGGGCGGCATCCGATTCCATGGCGCGAAGCACATCGTTTACCTGGTAGGCGATGGAGTCCAGGGTGGCCCGAATAATGTGATTTTTGTTGGTGCCCCGCGTCAGGCCAACAATGGAGCCTCTGGCATAGGCATCCCAGTAGGGCGCGCCTAAGCCGGTGAAGGCAGGCACCACATAGCAGCCGTTGGTGTCCGTTACCTTGGTGGCCATATATTCGGAATCGCTGGAGGAATCAATAAGCTTCAGTTCGTCGCGCAGCCACTGGATAGCGGCCCCCGCTACGAAGATAGAGCCTTCCAGTGCGTAGGTCACTGCTCCGTTCAGCCCCCAGGCAACGGTGGAAACCAACCCGTTTTGGGAAAAGATCGGCTTGTCTCCGGTGTTCATCAACAAAAACGCACCGGTGCCGTAAGTACATTTGGAATCGCCCGGAGCAAAGCAGAGCTGGCCAAACAGAGCAGCCTGCTGATCGCCTGCCGCGCCGGCAATAGGGATGGGAGCACCGAAAAGGGCAGCATCCGTCTGACCGTATATCTGGCTGGAGGGGACTGGCGTGGGAAGCATGGCTGCCGGAATGTCCAGTTTTTCCAAGATTTCCTGATCCCAGGTCAGGGTGTTGATGTTAAACAGCATGGTCCGGGAGGCATTGGAATAATCGGTCACATGGACGCTGCCGCCGGTAAACTTCCAGATCAGCCAGGCCTCAACAGTGCCGAACAGCAGATCGCCCTGCTGCGCAAGCTGCCGGGCGCCGGGCACGTTTTCCAACAGCCAGCGGAGCTTGGTGCCAGAGAAATAAGGGTCGATCACAAGACCAGTCTTCTTTTGTATAATATCCGTCCAACCCTCTTGCCGGAGCTGCTCGCAGTATGGCGCTGTCCGTCGGCATTGCCATACGATGGCGTTGTAGATGGGGCGACCGGTGTGCCGATCCCACACAATTGTGGTCTCTCGCTGGTTGGTGATGCCGATGGCGGCGATGTCTGCTACGGTGGCACCTACATTCTGCATGGCAAGCCGCGCTACTTCCAACTGTGTGGCGAATATCTCATCTGCATCATGCTCCACCCAACCGGGCTGGGGGAAATACTGGGTAAATTCCTTTTGTGCCAGAGAGCACACCTTGCCGTTCCTGTCAAACAGGATGCAGCGGTTGCTGGTGGTGCCGGCATCCAGGGCCATGATATACTTCTGCATAGAAGCGCCTCCTTGACAAAAACCGGGGCGCAAAGGCCCCGGCGGATATTAGGTGTTGATGTGGGTATGGCTGTCGATATGCTCCTGACAGTAGCAGTGATAGCCGCTGCAGCGGGAGCAATAGCGAAATTCCAGTTCGGGGTTGGACACATCGGTCCTGCCACAAACAGTGCACCGATGGGTATAGGCCCCGCTTTCAGCTGCCTTGGGAGCTTTACCGGTGGGGGAGAAGGGGATCGTTCCTGTGCGCTTGGGCTGGGGCTGGTAGGCGCTTGGCTTACGGGGACGGTGCGGATTTGGCCGGATTGCTGTGGGCAGTAGGTTTAGAACATCCTTGCCTGCAAACAGCAGGAAATTGGCCAAGCCTACCAGCGGAAACAGGTTATGAGGGAACAAGGACACCGGCACAGTCATGTTGTAAATCGAAATGACGGTCATGATCAGATATATAAGGGACAGGAACCATGCTTTCACCGGAATGATAAAGAAGACCAGAAACTGGCTGTCTGGGTATGCGACGCAGTAAATCAGTACCAGACTCAGATGCAGGAACCAAGCCATATCCGAATAGACTAGGTAGGTGAAGTATTCTGGCGGGAGTACATAACTGTTGATGACCACGGCCTCTGTGGGGCAAAAGATCATGGCGAATGTGGCCATCAGGAACATACCGGTAAAGTAATACAGGTTGAAACGGAATGTGCCCATACGCAATTCCACGTTTCGGCCGATATGATAGAAAAAGTAAAGACCTATCAAAATCAAGAATGGATCTGAACCGGGCGTGTAGGTAAATACATAAGTGAACAAGCGCCAGATCTGACCCCGTAGAATTGCTGCCTTGTCGAAGCAAAGCCACATATACAGAGCACTGCCGTCGTTGATCTGGCTCAACAGGTACACCAGGCCGGAACCCAGAGCGATATAAAGCATGAGATTGGGAATGCCCCTATCTCGATTGCGGAGGCAGAAGCGCTCAAATTGTTTTCTCCAATTGTTCAAACAGTGTCATCTCCTTGTTATATTACGATTATTTTACCAGTTACAGTGAAAAAAGTCTATAGCGGAAATATAAACTTTTTTCAGAAACCCGGCGAAAACAGGTTGACAATTGGTATAGAAATAGGTAAAATGAACTAGAACTGCATATAAGCCTTATCAAGAGCGGTGGAGGGAACGGCCCGATGAAACCCGGCAACCTACGAAAGTGTGGTGCCAAATCCGGCGGCAAGCGAGAGATGAGGATTCGATAGAACGCACATCGGATCTTCGGTGTGCGGTTTTTCGTTGAAAAGGAGAAAAAGATTTATGGAAAAAAGACTGTTTACTTCAGAATGCGTGACCTGCGGCCATCCGGATAAGGTGGCAGATGCGATTTCTGATGCGATCCTGGATGCCTGCCTTGCCCAGGATCCCGGTTCCCGCGTAGCCTGTGAAACTATGGTCACCACCGATTTTTGTTTGATCTGCGGCGAGATCACAACCAAGGCGAATGTGGACTATCCTGCAGTAGCCCGGGAGGCGATTCGTAAGATCGGTTATGTCTATCCCGGTGATGGCTTTGATGCCGATAGCGTGGAGATCCAGTGCCGCGTCCATACCCAGTCTGCGGACATTGCGTTGGGCACCAACGATGAAGTGGGTGGCGCAGGGGATCAGGGCATGATGTTTGGCGGCGCCTGTGTCCAGACACCGGAGCTGATGCCTTTACCTGTGGCCCTGGCCCGGGCTCTGGCCAACCGGCTGACAGAGTGCGTTCGCAGCAATGACCTGCTTCGGCCTGACGGAAAGACTCAGGTGTCTGTGGAGTTTGACGAGAACGGCGATGTGGTGGGTATCGATACTGTGGTGGTCTCCATCATGCACAGTGTGGATTTTGAAATGGAGCAGCTGCGCAAATACATTCGCGATGGCGTGATTGCCCCTGTGCTGCAGCGTTACGGCTTTGATATCGGGGATGTGGCGAATATCCATATCAATCCTACCGGCAACTTTGTCATCGGCGGCCCCAACGGCGATACCGGCTTAACCGGACGCAAGATCATTGTAGACACCTATGGCGGCTATTTCTCCCATGGTGGCGGCGCGTTCTCCGGAAAGGACCCTACCAAGGTGGATAGAAGCGCTGCGTACATGGCGCGCTATATGGCGAAGAACCTTGTGGCAGCAGGACTGGCAAAGCAGGTGCAGGTGCAGCTGGCTTACGCCATTGGTGTGGCGGAGCCTGTGTCTGTTCGGGTAGACAGCTATGGTACAGGTGTGATCGCTGATGAGGAAATGACTGCGCTGCTGCGTAAAACCTGCGATCTTACCCCGGCAGGTATCATCCGCAAGCTGTCGCTGCGCAGGCCGATTTATGCGGCAACGGCCTCTGAAGGCCATTTTGGCGTAGAGGACCGTCCCTGGGAGCAGATCGATCTTGCTCAAGAGCTGAGAGGGCTGGCAGGAAAATAAGGGGATATTCAATATGAAATCGGTAAAACCCGTCAATTTGATCCTGTTGTGTATCTGGCTGCTGCAGATGTTGATCGAAGGACTGACTTTGCTCAGCGTTTGGCGGCTGGACATGCTTCCTGTGAAATACTTCGTGCTGCTGGCTGCGGTATTCTTCGTGCTGGTGTTGCTGTCCGGTGGGCTGCTGTTCTGGCCCAAGGCCGGCGACAAGGTGATGCCTGTCCGCAGATGGATCGCCTGTGGCTTTATCGTGCTGATCGCCGCCGGCTGCGCTGTGACTTCCGGTGTGATCACCCAGCTGCGCCATACGATCCACAATGTGACTACACAGAAGCCTGCGGGCGTTATGATGTCCGTGTATATTCGTGCCGACGATCCGGCACAGACGCTGCAGGATGCGGCAGAGTATCGCTTTGCATCGGTGCAGGGCTATGAGGTAAGTAAGTCTGAACAGGTTCTGGACCATATATCCCAAACCCTGGGCCGGGAGCTTTGCA
The DNA here is from genome assembly GCA_017632035.1 of Oscillospiraceae bacterium. Taxonomy (GTDB): domain Bacteria; phylum Bacillota; class Clostridia; order Oscillospirales; family Oscillospiraceae; genus Faecousia. Next base: position 16,007 of record JAGBSG010000114.1, read on the forward strand.
CGAACCAATATAAATCTGTGTTTGCAATGATAGATGCACTGTTGACCGGCGAAGCGGATGCAATCATTCTGAACAGTGCCTATGTGGACCTGCTGGAGGATGTTGAGCAGTACAGCGATTTTGCTTTGAAGACCAGGGTGCTTTGTGAGGTGCCCGTTACAGAAGAGCCTGATCCGGTGCCGCCTGCAGAAGACTCCAACCCCTCTGGGGATGTCACTGTGCCCACGGATCCCCCTGTGGATAGGACGGTCACAAGCGCACCGTTTGTGCTGTATATCAGTGGTTCTGATACCAGATCTGAACAGCTTAGGACGAGTCTCAGTGATGTGAACATTCTGGTAGTCGTCAATCCTATTGCAAAGCAGATTTTGCTGCTGAATACTCCCAGAGATTATTATGTTCCTAATCCTGCCGGAGACGGAGCTTTGGATAAGCTGACACATTGTGGCCTGTATGGAATCAACTGTTCTGTTCAGGCACTGTCGAATTTGTACGGAATCTCTGTGGATTACTATGCCCAGATCAATTTTACGGGCTTTAAGACTTTAATCGATGCGATCGGCGGTGTGGTGGTTCACTCTAATGCCTCTTTCACTGCTGACGGATTTGAATTCCAGGAAGGCGAGAATCTTCTCGATGGCGAGAAAGCCCTGGCTTTTGCCCGTGAGCGTCACAATGTGGCGGGTGGAGACAATGGCCGCGGCAAGAATCAGATGAGGCTTATCACAGCGGTGATCGATAAGCTGGCCTCCAGCACGGCTCTAATCACAAATTATTCTGCGATCATGCAGAGTCTGCAGGGCATGTTTGTTACCAATATGGAAGCTTCTGATATCAGCCAGTTTATGAAGATGCAGCTCGACGATATGGCAACATGGGATGTGCGGTCCTATGCAGTTACCGGCAAGAACAGCAGGGATGAGACCTACACCATGCCGGGGTTGGAAGTGTCTGTGATGTATGTGGACCAGGCGCTGGTGGATCATGGCAGCAGCCTGATCAAGCGTATGCTGGCCGGAGAGGTTCTGTCCGGCAGCGACCTGAAACCGACCAATTAAATATAGCGTTGGACGGCTCCGATTAATAATTTATTCGGCGTCGTCCAACACTGTTTTTGTGATATTCTGTTTGCAAAACGGCAAAAATATGCTATGATAAAAGTAAGCATTTGAGATGGAGGGGTTTCATGCTGGATTTTATTCGTATTGGCTGTGCTGTGCCGCCTGTACGGGTGGGCGATGTAAAAAAGAATACCGCGGATATTTGCCGAAGCATTCAGGCGGCGAATGATCGGGGCTGTGACCTTGTGGTTTTTCCCGAACTGGCGCTAACAGGCTATACCTGTGCCGATCTGTTTTTCCAGGAAGCACTGCTGTCGGCAGTGAAGGAAGGCCTTCGGAGCATCACTGCCTGTACGGAACAATTTTCTGGTCTGACTGTGGCAGTGGGTCTGCCGGCTATGATCGGTGGGCATCTGTATAACTGCGGCGCGTTGATCTCAGATGGCAAGGTGCGGGGCTTGGTTCCCAAGACCTTTATTCCCAATTCTAATGAATTTTCTGAGGGACGCTGGTTTTCCTCCTCTGAGGCGCTGGACTGCTGCGAGGTGGATGCTTTGGCACTGGGGTTGGAGGAATCCTACTGTGTCAGTGTGGGCAGAGATCTGTTGTTCCAAATTGGTGACAGTGCTATGGTCGGTCTGGAGCTTTGTGAAGATCTGTGGAGTCCGCTGCCTCCCTCTACACTGCTTGCGGTGAATGGGGCGGAGATCATCTTGAATCTGTCCGCATCCAATGAGCTTGTGGGGAAACGCGTCTACCGCCGGGAACTTGTAAAGCATCAATCCTCGGCGTGCAACTGTATCTATGCCTTCTGCTCGTCCGGTTACACAGAATCCACCCAGGATTTGATCTTCTCCGGACACAGCATTCTGGCGGAAAATGGCACCATCCTGGCTGAAAATCAGGAAACGCTGGCTACGGATTATTTGCTCGTGGCCGATCTGGACCTGGGTAAGATCCGTGCCGACCGCAGACGAAACAAAAGCTTTCAGGAGGCGGCCAATATTTATGGAGCCTTGCAGACTGTGGATGTTGTAGCATGGGATGCGCCTGCCCTTCGTTCTGACGGAAGCTTGGCTACGGTCAAGAGGCTGCCCTTTGTGCCTGATACTCAGGCAAACCGCCGGGAGCGCTGTCTGGAGATCTTCCAGATGCAGGTGGCGGGGCTGAAGCAGCGACTTTCTACCATCGGCACCAATGCTGTTATAGGCGTGTCGGGCGGTTTGGACTCCACATTGGCGCTGTTGGTTTGCGTAGAGGCTATGCGTCAGCTGGGAAGACCTGCAGCAGATGTATATGCGGTTACCATGCCGTGCTTTGGCACTTCTGACCGGACCTATAACAATGCTTGGGAGCTGATGCGCACCTTGGGGGTCGGCGGCAAGGAGATCAACATTAAAAATGCGGTGACGCTCCATTTTCAGGATATCGGTCACGATATTTCTGTGCACAATGGCACCTATGAGAACGCTCAGGCTCGGGAACGCACCCAGATCCTGATGGATTATGCCAGCGTGGTAGGCGGCATCGTGGTGGGCACCGGTGATCTGAGTGAACTGGCGTTGGGCTGGTGCACCTATAACGGCGACCATATGAGTATGTACAGTGTCAACGGGTCCGTGCCCAAGACCCTGATGCGTTGGATGATCGAGACTATTGCCGAGCTGCCTGCTTTCACAGCGTCTAAGGCTGTGCTTTTGGACATTCTGGATACACCCATCAGTCCGGAGCTGCTGCCGCCGGATGCGGAGGGTAAGATCAGTCAGCAGACAGAGGATCTGGTTGGCCCCTATGCGCTGCATGATTTCTTCCTGTTCCACATGCTGCGTTACGGCTTTGCGCCGAAGAAGATCTTTGCTCTGGCCTGCCGGGCGTTTGCTGAGAGCTTCGATGCAGACACGATTAAAAAATGGCTGAGGGTGTTCTACCGACGGTTCTTTACCCAGCAGTTCAAGCGCAACTGCGCGCCTGACGGAGTGAAGGTCGGCTCAGTGAGCTTGGGGCCCAGAGGAGATTGGAAAATGCCCAGCGATGCCAGCGGCAGACTGTGGCTGGATGAGATCGACACACTTTGAAGAAGCAGATAATGAACTTATGAAACAGATAAAGACAAGAGCTAAGAAACCCCTATGGATCGTGCTTTTATGCGTGGTGCTGTTGCTTGGCGTGCTGTGCGCTGGTGCTGTTTTTGGCATCAATGCATGGGTCAAGTGCAGTGTCAGCGACCGGATCCTTACAGAGGAGCAGGCTGCTGCTTTGTTGGATGTGGATTGCATCGTGGTGCTTGGCTGCCAGGTCAGAGATGACGGTTCTCTCAGCCATATGCTGGAGGACAGGGTGAAGCGTGGTGTGGCCCTGTATGACTTGAGAGCTGCACCGAAGCTTCTGATGAGCGGTGATCATGGGGCTGCTGGCTATGACGAAGTGGATGCTATGAAGCGCTACGCCGTAGATGCGGGCATCCCATCGGCAGATGTGTTTATGGATCATGCCGGATTCTCAACCTACGAGACTGTTTATCGCGCTAAGGCCATCTTTGAAGCGGATAAGATCCTGGTCGTTACGCAGAAGTATCATCTCTATCGGGCACTGTATATAGCCGAAGCTTTGGGGCTGGAGGCCTACGGTGTGCCTGCAGACTATCGGCAGTACAGCGGCCAATCCGCCAGAGATCTCCGGGAAATTTTGGCCCGGGTGAAGGATTTCGGCATGTCGATCCTCCAACCCGAGCCTACATATCTGGGAGATGTTATCCCTATCAGCGGAAGTGGTGAGCTGACCCACGATGAGAACTCTGATTTCAGCTGATTACAACAGAACAGGCTGTATCTGCTGTCCCTCCAATGCTGCTTTTAGCGTTGGGGGGATTTTTGTAAAGTCAGCCACCATACTAGTGGGCTTGTTCTGGGCATCGTCCTGGCCAAAGGGTACAAAATAATAGTGTTTTCTGCCCAATAGCTTGCCGATGTTCTCGGCTGCTCCGGCCAGAGCGTCATTGGTGGAAACGGCGATTACGATGGGCCTTCCGTTGCGAAGATGACTTTTTGCTGCCATAGTCACAGGACTGTCAGCAATGCTGTGAGCCAGCTTTGCCAGTGTGTTTCCGGTGCATGGGGCAATGATCAAGGCATCCAAAAGCTTTTTTGGCCCGATGGGTTCTGACTGCCCGATGGTGTGAATCGGATCTCTGCCGCAGATCTGTGCTGCCCGATGGATATGCTCTTGGGCAGATCCAAAACGGCTGTCGGTGGTGTAGGCGGACTGAGAAAAGATAGGTGTGACGGTGTGCTCCTTGGCGAGAGCTTCCATAATCGGAAAGATTTTGGCATAGGTGCAGAAAGAACCGCACATGGCAAATCCGATGTTCATTCGCGTTGCTCCTTTCTGCCGATCAGGCGGATGGTGGTTTTGGCAATGAGCTTCCCGGAGGATTCCGGTGCGTCCTTGCCGGGAAGTCCTCGTGCCCAGATTACGTCCGGGCTGTCAATGCCCAGTGTAGAGGCCAGGTCGATCAGCAGGCAGTTTTCCCGGCAGTGCACAAGCTGTTCCTGGCCAAGAACGGGAGCCGGGACGGTGTTGTAGATAAGTCGAAATCCGTTCAGATCTTCACCAAGCTCAGCGGTAGTTACGGCTTTATAGCCCAAGGCACGGGCCATGGCGCGGTCAGCCTCTTTTCGCGCTGCGACCGTTACATCTGCCTCCAGTGCCCACAGAAGGGCAGCCAGACACTTACCGATACGGCCCCAGCCGATAACAAGCACCGGGCATTTTCGCAGGGTCACCGGCAGCTTGATCAGTGCCAGCCGCACTGCGCAATAGGCCGTGATGGAGGCGTTGCTGGCCAGGTAGGTAGGATCCTGCAGCAGATCCAGTGTTTTGTAGCCCTGCAGCAATGCGGTGGGGAGATTGCCGCCTACTACAGTAATGTTTTTTGGCAAATGGGCCAAAAGCTCCGGAAGACTCCCGCCACCTTTGATGCTGCCGTCAGCATCCAGACTGGGCACCGGCAGTAACAGATGGGTAACGCTGTCGCAGGGGCGAGCTACGACACCGTAGCCTCGTGATTTCAATGCCTCGCCGGCGGCTCGCAGGGCGGCGGAATTGGTTGCTAGGTAAAAAATATGCTGTCCCATATGCATCACCCTTTCGTGCCAGATTATGCCGCACGGGGGGCGTTGGTGCTTGATTTTTTTCGTCCATACTGTATAATAACATTAAGAGGTGATAACAATGCAGAGACTTGGTTTTATTCATGATATGATGGATGTAAAAGTCCTGATTCTGTTTGTTATGGCGCGGGCAAGTTACCCTTTGTCCTGCCAGGAAATATACGAATTATGCTATCAGGACGATTGCCTGAGTTACTTTGATGTTTGCACAGCAATTCCTGAGATGGTCAGGTCTGGCCACCTAAAGGCGGCAGAGGGCGAACGTTACGAGATCACAGACAAAGGCAGAGAGCATGGAGCGCTGACAGAGGATTCTATTGCCTTTACGGTCAAGCAGCGGGCGGAGAATGCGGTGTCGCGCTATAACAGGCAGCTTCGTAGAAGCAGCTTTGTCAAGACCCAGGTGATCCCCAGAGAAGGGGGAGATTATTCCGTTATTATGGCGCTGGACGATGAAATGGGGAATCTGATGACTCTGGAACTGTTGGCGCCGGATCAAAGACAGGCCGTTCGTCTGAGTAAATTGTTTGAACGCAAGGCAGAGTCGCTGTACAGCCTAACGATGGCAGAGCTTTTGGACGAAGAAGATGAATTGGAGGATTGATATCTCTGTACGTTTGTCAATGATGTGAGACTGGGAAAATTTGA
>JAGBSG010000115.1 GCA_017632035.1 Oscillospiraceae bacterium
CCCCCAGTACATCTTCCAGCAGCTCTGGGGCAGCCACCTGCTGGGCTTCCCGGTGATCATTGCCGGCGTGCTCATCGTTATGCATTTACCCATCATCCTTGCCCGCAAGCTCCGTAAATAAGTAACTCCCCGAAGCCTGATGCTTCGGGGAGTTTTTCGTTAAAGTATGTATCGTGTTACAGTTCTTCGCTGACCGCCAGCAGCAGAATGCCGATGATGACCACGGTAATGAACAGGTAAGTCTTCCAGGAAAGCTTTTCTTTCAGGAAAATGCGGGAAAGTAGCAGAGAAACCACACAAACTGAGGAAAGAATGGGGGCAGCAACAGCATCCACGCCGCCCAGGGCATAAACATAGGTAAACTGACCTGCGGTCTCGAATACCGCGGCGAGTATCTTATCCTTGTGCTGGGGCACAGGACCGAATTTCACCTTCTTGGCCTTGATAAAGAGGAACAGGCCCAGGGCAAACACGGCGAAGGTCAGCTCGTAGCTGGTGTTGGCAACGGCTTCAATGGTCTCTTCGGTCACATCCACCAAGGGAGAATTGGCCACATCTTCGACCAGGAAGAAAGCGTCATCGAGGAAGGTGCCGAATGCATCAAGCAGAGCGTAAACGAAGGGCATACAGAAGGCGACGATAGCAAGGGTTTTGCCCAGCTTCTTCTTTCTTGTGGTCTCGCCGTGATTTTCCAGGAAGCTGACACCCAAAACACCAATGGTAATGACCGCAATGGCGACCCAGGTGAGGGTGGAGATCTCTTCGCCCAGGAAAATAACAAACAGGAGTGTGCAGAGCACACCGGCTGTGTTCTCAATGGGGTCAGAAATGGATTCCTCCAAAAACCGCATTCCGAAATAGGAGAAAGCCATAGAAACTATGTAAAACAGAGAAACGGGAAGATAGCGGATCAGATTGATCGGGTTGTAATGGATATCCTGTGTCAGCAGGGTAAAGATGGCATGGGCACCCATAACAATGCCGACCCACACGCAGATATTCAAATGGGAATATTTTTCATCAGGCCGGGCACCTTTCTTATAAAACAGTTCCGCAGTACCCCAAAGAAGAGCCGTTGCGATGGAAAAGAATAACCAATTCATAATATTACCTCTTTCTTTTTATTTGTAGGATGCCCACATGGGCCTAAATGTGTTACAGCCGCACGATTCCCGCATCTACCAGCTTCTGCAGGCTCAGCAGGATACCCAGCTTGGCGTGATACCAGGTCAGACCGCCCTGGAAATACACCGCATAAGGCGGGCGGATCGGGCCGTCAGCACTCAGCTCGATGGAGCTGCCCTGAATAAACGCGCCTGCCGCCATAATGACCTTGTCATTGTAGCCGGGCATGTCCCAGGGCAGGGGGGTGGCAAAGCTGTCCACGGGAGCGGCAGCCTGGATACCCTTGCAGAAGGCGATCATGGCCTCCTCGCTGCCCAGCTCCACCGCCTGAATGATGTCGTGGCGGGATTCCGTGGCGTTGGGCACGCAGGTAAAGCCCAGAGGCTCATAGAGGTTGGCTGCAAAGATCGCGCCCTTTTCCGCGCCGGCAACCACCGTAGGGGCAAGGAAGAAGCCCTGATACAGGCTCAGCATCAGGCCCAGGTTGGCACCTACTTCCTGACCCAGACCGGGGGCGGACAGCCGGTAAGCGCACCGGTCCACGCAGGCCTTTGTGCCGCAGATGTAGCCGCCGATGGGGGCAAGACCGCCGCCGGGGTTCTTGATCAGAGAACCGACAACCATATCCGCCCCCACATCCGAGGGCTCGATGGTCTCCACAAATTCGCCGTAGCAGTTATCTACCATGCAGATAACATCCGGCTTAATGCTCTTACAGAAGGCGATCAGCTCACCGATCTGCTTTACGGAGAAGGTAGGCCGGGTGGCATAGCCCTTAGAGCGCTGGATGGTCACCAGCTTGGTCTTATCGTTAATGGTGCTGCCGATGGCCTGGTAGTCAAAGCTGCCGTCCGGCAGCAGGTCAGCCTGCCGGTAGGTCACGCCGTACTCAGCAAGAGAGCAAGGGCTTTCCCGGATGCCGATGACCTCCTGCAGCGTGTCGTAGGGCAGGCCCACAGGGCTCAGAAGCTCGTCTCCGGGCAAAAGATTGGCGCTGAGGGCAACCGTCAGGGCGTGGGTGCCGCAGGTGATCTGGGGGCGTACCAGGGCTGCCTCGGTGTGGAATACATCCGCATAGACCCGCTCCAGGTTATCCCGGCCCACATCGTCGTAGCCGTAGCCGGTGGTAGCCGCAAAGCAGGCGGCAGACACCCGGTTTTTCTGCATGGCTGCCAGGACCTTTGCCTGATTGTACTCGGCGATCTTATCGATGGCGTCAAAGCGGTCCTTCAGCCGCTCCAGAGCGGCCTCGCCGTAGCCGTACACAGCCCGGGATACGCCGAGCTGCTCATAAAAATCCAATAACTGCTCCATAGTCAATCTTCCTCTGTGTTTACTGAACTGAAAATCTGGTTGGCAAGGTCGCTGAGGACCTCAGGACGGGACACGATCAGCCCCGTTTCTTCCTCACCTACGATCAGCAGGGTGTCGCCAGGTTTGATACCGAAAAGCTCGCGTGCCTCTTTTGGGATCACGATCTGCCCCCTGTCGCCGACCTTGGCTGTGCCAAATACCCGACGGCCCTTACCCTTGCCGAGAATGTGCTTACCTGCGGCCATAGGCGGCCTCCTTTCCCACATTTCATACTTTTCATACCAACTGAGTATAATATAATCCGCCTCTGCTGTCAAGCAAAAAGCGGATATATTATGGATTAAATGCATGATTAGCTTCTTCTTCTGCGTCCTCCGAAGATAAGCAGCAGCCGCAGCACCTGAGCCAATGCCACCGCAGTGGCGGCCACATAGGTCATAGCGGCAGCCGAAAGGGTCTTCTTTGCGCCCTTCAGCTCTTCATCCGTCAGAAGCTCACCCTGCGCAATGGCAGCAATAGCCCGTCGGCTGGCGTTAAATTCCACGGGCAGGGTAATGAGCTGAAATACCAGGGAAAGGCCGAAGCAGGCAATGCCCAGATACACGAAGGTGTAGGACATATTTTCAAAGGCAGCCAGCAGCAGGCCCAGCAGGATCAGCGGCATAGCCAGCCTGGAGCCTAAATTGGTCACAGGGATAATGGCGGCCCGCAGCTTGATGGGGGCATAGCTCTGGGCGTATTGCACTGCGTGACCGGCTTCGTGGCAGGCCACGCCAATGGCGGCGGTGGAGGTGCTGGAATGCACGCTGTCCGACAGACGGATCACATTGGTCCTGGGGTCGTAATGGTCGGTCAGATTGCCGCTGACCCGTTCGATGGCCACATTGGTGATGCCGTTGGCCCGAAGTACCCGCTGAGCAGCTTCAGCACCGGTGATGCCCCGGCGGGAATGCTGATTGGAATAACGCTTGAAGGTGCTGTTCACGGAGCTGCTTGCCCACAGGCTCAGCAGCACGCAGGGCAGTACCAGCACCAAATAGGTCCAGTCAAAAAACATAGACTTTCCTCCTGTTTTACTTTTTATCATTATAGCCCCTTGACGGCAGAATATCAATAGCCAGTCACTTGCTTCAAAAAACTTTACAATTCAGTAAAATGCTTGTATAATGAATCTATCTTGCCACATAGGAGGGCTTTATGGAATTTTTGTATTTTTTGGAGAAGCTTCGTGTGCCTGTGCTTAACGAATTCATGCTGGCCATCACCACCCTGGGTGAGGAGACAGCCTTTCTGGTCATTGGGCTGATCGTATTCTGGTGCTTCAGCAAGCGTTTGGGTTATTATGTGATGGGCGTGGGCTTTTTAGGCACACTTGCCAATCAGTTTTTGAAGATAACCTGCCGTGTCCCCAGACCCTGGGTGGTGGACAAAAACTTTACCATCCTGGAGCAGGCCCGGGAGGCAGCCTCCGGCTATTCCTTCCCCAGCGGGCATACCCAGACCGCTGTTGGCACCTTCGGCGCCATCGCCCGGTGCAGCAGTAAAGTCGTGGTTCGGGTGGTCTGCATCGTGCTGGCAGTGCTGGTGGCCCTGTCCAGGATGTATCTTGGTGTCCATACCCCGGCAGATGTGCTGGTGGCAGCAGCCATGGCCGTCCTGTTTATTTTTGTCCTGCATCCGCTGATGCTGGGGAAGAAGGACCACACCATTTGGGTGTTGTTCGGACTTGCGTTTCTCAGTGTGGCATATCTTGCGTATATGCGTTTCTGGCAGTTTTCGTTTAGAGTTGACCCTTACAATTTGGAGTCCGCGATCAAAAACGCATACACCATGGTGGGCTGTAGCTTTGGCCTGCTGATGGTCTATCCAGTGGAGCAAAAGTGTATTGATTTTCCGGAAAAAGCGGTTTGGTGGGCCCAGCTGCTGAAGGTGGTCATCGGTCTTGCGCTGGTCCTGGCTGTGAAGGAGGGCCTGCGCGATGCTCTGGATTCCATGTTTAACGGGCATATGATAGCCCGGTCCGTCCGGTATTTCCTGGTTGTGGTTGTAGCAGGCATCATCTGGCCCTTGAGCTTCCGCAAATTTGCGAAGCTGGGTAAAAAACAGCCGGCGAGGAAGCGCAAGTGAATTACGCCACGATCAAGAACTGCGACATTGCCAACGGCCCCGGTGTCCGGGTCAGCCTGTTTGTCTCCGGCTGTACCCACCGGTGCAAGGGCTGCTTCAATGAGGTGGCATGGGACTTCGCCTACGGCGAGCCCTTTACCCAGGAAACTGTGGATTCTATCCTTGCCATGCTGGCACCGGCTTATATCCGGGGTCTGACTCTGCTGGGCGGTGAACCCTTTGAGCCCCAGAACCAGGGGCCCATTGTGGAGCTGCTGCGGCAGGTCAAGGCGAAATACCCATCTAAAAGCATCTGGGCCTTTTCCGGATATCTCTTTGATCGGGATCTGCTTGCCGGAAAGGTTGGCGACCCGGCGGTGACAAAGGAATTTTTAAGTTATCTGGATGTGCTGGTGGACGGTCCGTTCGTGGAGGCAAAGAAGAATCTGATGCTCCGCTTCCGGGGCTCGTCCAATCAGCGCATCATCGATGTGCCGGCTTCCCTGCGTCAGGGAGAAGTGGTCCTTTGGGAGGGCTGGCAGAACACAAGGGGGATGCAGTGATGAATGTAATCCAAGTCAAAAAGGTAAGGCAGGGTGCGATACTCCCTGTGTACGGCACTTCCGGCGCGGCAGGGGCTGATCTGTTTGCTTGTCTGGAGGAGGATGTGTCTGTAGCCCCGGGCCAGACGGTGTTTGTTCCCACTGGCCTGTCCATGGCTATCCCCCAGGGCTGCGCAGGGCTGATCTACGCCCGGTCTGGCCTTGCCTGCAAGCGTGGTCTTGCACCGGCAAATAAGGTCGGTGTCATCGACAGCGACTACCGGGGCGAGATCATGGTGGCGCTCCATAACCACGGCGGGGAAAGCCAGACTGTTTCCAACGGGGAGCGGATCGCCCAGATGGTCATCACCCCTGTGCTGACTCCGGCCTATGCGGAGGCTGAGGACCTGGACAATACCCAACGTGGCACCGGTGGCTTCGGCTCCACCGGCGTGTAAAACACAATTTTCCTTTCTTATCTGCGTAGGGGCGGGTGTTGACACTCACGGCAGAGGACCATCATACTTTCTCTCCGGTGAGAAAGTATGCAAAGAACCGCCGAGGACCTTCCGTATGGTCCTCGGACTCCCCAGACGGCCAAAGGGGAAAGCGATTCGGATTTTCATCATCCGGCATTTCCGCCGCTTGCCCCTTTGGAATCCCGTTGATAGACTGTACTTCATTGATTTAGGGCGGGGCATACACGCAATGCCTGTTATTTCAATTGTCGGCTTTGCCGACACATTAATTTTCCATTTTCCATTTTTCATTTTCAATTTGAATCACCCCATAATTTTAGGGCGCACCGCTTCAAATAGCGGTGCGCCCTTTTAGATAGATTAGTAGAAAAGAATATCGGAGTAGGTGGGGTAGGGCCAGTAGCTCTTATCCGTCAGCTGCTCCAGAATATCGGCCTGCTCCCGAAGGGCCGCCATATCCTTAGTGATCACATCGTGATAATAGATGGTTGCTGCCTCGTAGTCCTTGGGAACATCGGTCATATGGCCTTCCATGGCCTCACAGAGGGCATAAAGGGCATCGGTAGCGGTGGAGAGCTTTTCGATCAGTGCCTTTTCTGCGGCAGCCGGGACGCCAAGCTTTTCCTTGTTCAGCACTCGTTCGCACAGATCACCGGTGTACCGGGATGCGGCAGGCAGGATCTGGTGCCGCACCATGTCCAGCATGGTCCGTGCCTCGATCTTGATGATCTTGCAGTAAGCCTCCACATAGATCTCGTGTCTGGCCCGGAACTCGGCCTCGGTGTAAATGCCGTGCTTGGTCACGAGGTCGATGTTCTTCTGACTGGTGTAGGAAGTCAGGGCCTCTGCGGTAGAGCGCAGGTTGCTCAGTCCACGCTTTGCGGCCTCAGCCTCCCAATCAGCGCTGTAGCCGTTGCCGTTGAAGATGATCCGCTGATGCTCCGTCAGGGAGCGGCACACCAGATTCTGCAGGGCGGCCTCAAAGTCCTCAGCAGCCTCCAGCTCGTCTGCAAACTGACCCAGCACCTCAGCCATGATGGTGTTCAGGGCGATGTTCGGCGCGGTGACGGACTGGGAAGAGCCCAGCATACGGAACTCAAACTTGTTGCCGGTAAAGGCCAGGGGGCTGGTGCGGTTGCGGTCGGTGGTGTCCTTGGGGATGGGGGGCATCTCATCCACACCGATGCGCATGATGCTCTTTTCGGGATCGGTATAGTTGGTGCCGTTGATGATGGATTCCACAACAGCGGTCAGCTCATCGCCCAGGAAGATGGATACGATGGCAGGGGGTGCTTCGTGGGCACCCAGACGGTGATCGTTGCCGGCAGAGGCCACGGTGCAGCGCAGGAAATCCTGATACTCGTCGATACCCTGAATGAAGGCTGCCAGAAAGACCAGGAACTGGGCATTCTGCCTGGGCGTCTGGCCGGGCCGGAACAGGTTTCGGCCTGTGTCGGTAGACAGGGAATAATTGTTGTGCTTGCCGGAGCCATTGACGCCCTGGAAGGGCTTCTCGTGGAGCAGGCACACCAGATTGTGCTTCGCCGCGCACTTTTTCAGGATCTCCATGACCAGCTGGTTAGCATCGCAGGCGGCATTGGCGTTGTCGTAAATGGGTGCCAGCTCATGCTGACAGGGCGCGGCTTCGTTGTGCTTGGTGTAGGACAGCACGCCAACACGCCACAGCTGCTCGTCCAGATCCTTCATGAAGCTGGAGATCCGGGTGCGGATGGTGCCGTAGTAGTGATCCTCCAGCTCCTGACCCTTGGGGGCAGGCGCACCGAAGAGGGTGCGGCCGGTCAGCCGCAGATCCTCTCTTTGGGCATAGAAATCTTTCGGGATGATGAAATACTCCTGTTCCGCGCCTACAGAGGGAATGACCCGGATAGTCTCGTTATCCCCGAAGAGCCGCAGGATCCGGATGGCTGCCTTGGAAAGCTCCTTGGAAGAGCGCAGCAGAGGTGTCTTGGTGTCCAGGGCATCTCCTGTATAGGAGAAGAAGCAGGTTGGGATGTACAGACTGCCGTCCTTAACAAAGGCAAAGGCAGTGGGGTCCCAGGCGGTATAGCCCCGGGCCTCAAAGGTGGCTCTCAGGCCGCCGGAGGGGAAAGAGCTTGCGTCAGATTCACCCTTCACCAGTTCTTTGCCGGAGAACTCCATGATCACTCTGCCGTCGCCGGTGGGAGCGATAAAGGAATCATGCTTTTCCGCGGTGATGCCCGTCATGGGCTGGAACCAGTGGGTGAAGTGGGTCGCGCCTTTTTCGATGGCCCAGACCTTCATGGCCTCGGAGATCTCATTGGCAACGGAAAGCTGCAGGGGAGAGCCTGTGGTGACACACTGCTTCCAGGCGTTGTAGACCTCTTCTGTAAGGCGTTGCTTCATGGTTGCCTCATTGAACACATCGCTGCCGAAGATTTCAGGCACATTCAAGAACTCACGCATACATAGCATCCTTTCAAACGGACTTGAAAACCGTAAATTTATACACATAGCCACCTAAATTCTATGTGAAAGCTGAAAAAAAAGCAAGTCTTAAAAGTGTAGAAATTTAATTTTTCCCTGTTGCGGGATTTGTGTAATCCAACTAAGCTGCCGGGAGGAATTTATCCTTGCATTTTGTATGGAAACATCATATAATACTTGCCATGAAAAGCAATTAAGAAAGGATGTTTCCTATGATCCCTTATACAAACAGAACCCGGCAGGAGCTGGAGCAGGCCTATGAGGCCGAGCTGATCGCTTATAAGGCCTATCAGAGCAAGGGCCTGAAGCTGGATATGGCTAGAGGTAAGCCCTCCAAGATCCAGCTGGATGTGGCTGAGGGTATTCTCACTGCGATCCAGTCCGCTGAGGACTGCATGGACGGCAATATCGATGCCCGTAACTACGGCGAGCTGCAGGGCCTGCCCTGCGCCCGGAAGTACTGGGCGGATGTTCTGGGCTGCAAGCCGGAGCAGACCTTCATTGGCGGTAACGCCAGCCTGAACCTGATGTTCGATGTGATCTCCCATGCCTATACCCACGGCCTGCTGCACAGCTCCCAGCCCTGGTGCAGGGAGGAGACCGTCAAGTTCCTGTGCCCCAGCCCCGGCTACGACCGGCACTTCCGGATTACTGAGTTCTTCGGCGCAGAGCTGATCACCGTGCCCATGACTGCCAGCGGCCCCGATATGGACATGGTGGAGGAGCTGGTGAAGGACCCTGCCGTCAAGGGTATCTGGTGCGTGCCCAAGTATTCCAACCCCGATGGCATCATCTATTCCGATGAGACCGTTGCCCGTTTCGCCGCCCTGAAGCCTGCCGCACCCGACTTTGTCATTATGTGGGATAACGCCTACTGCGTCCATGAGTTCGAGGGCGAATTCGTGCCTTTCCCGGATATCATCAGTGCGTGCGCCGAGCAGGGAAGTGCTGATATGGTGGTGGAATTTGCATCTACCTCCAAGATCACCCTGGCTGGCGGTGGTATTTCGGTGCTTGCAGCCTCCGAGGCCAACATTGCCTATTTTACTAAGCTCTTTGGTGTGAACACCATTTCTTTTGATAAGATCAATCAGCTGCGCCATGTCCGTTTTCTGAAGGACAAGAAGAACACCCTGAAGCTGATGAAGGAGCATGCCAAGATCATGGCACCCAAGTTCGCCGCTGTGGCGGATATCCTGGATAAGGAGATCGCGCCCTTGCAGATCGCCGCATGGAACCGTCCCAAGGGTGGCTACTTCGTGAGCCTGAATGCCATGGAGGGCACTGCCACCAGAATTCTGGAGCTGTGCAAGCAGGCCGGTGTCACTATGACCCCTGCCGGCGCAACCTTCCCCTACGGCAAGGACCCCAAGGATTCCAACATCCGCATTGCTCCCAGTCTGCCCCCTGTGGCGGAGCTGGAGGAGGCTATGGGCGTGTTCTGCACCTGTGTGAAGCTGGCCGCTCTGGAGAAGCTGCTGAACAAATAAACCGCAGGAGGTTATGTCATGGAAACAGCCAAACAGAAGTGCTACGATAAGCGCGGACCGATGCTGGTAAAGAATCTCCAGGCTCGGAACTTTGAAGCCTATTACTGCAGTACCCGTCAGGAGGCTGTGGAAAAGGCCCTTTCCCTGATCCCTGAGGGAGCGAAGGTAGGCTGGGGCGGCGCAGCCAGCGCCCGGCAGATCGGCCTGACCGATGCCCTCCATGACGGCCCATACCGGGTCATTGACCGGGATCTGCTTCCCACACCGGAGGAGCGGGAGCAGGCAGCCAGGGACTGCCTGTCTGCGGATGTGTTTATCACCGGTGCCAACGCTATCAGCCTGGACGGACAGATGGTCAACATCGACGGCAACGGCAACCGGGTAGCGGCTATAATCTACGGCCCCAAGTCTGTCCTGGTGATCGCGGGCATGAATAAGGTCACAGAATCCTTGGAATCCGCTGTGGAGCGTGCCAGAACAGTGGCCGCACCCACCAATGCCCAGAGATTTCCCGGCCAGTCGCCCTGCCGTGTTACCGGCATCTGCGGTGACTGTAAAAGTGAAAGCTGCATCTGCAACCAGATCGTGATCACCCGAAACTGCCGCCCTGCCGGCCGTATCCAATTCATCCTGGTTGGCGAGGAACTGGGCTTCTGAAAAAATCAACGCCTGCTATATTTGGTCTGCTTACAGCCAAAATAGCAGGCGTATTTTTGCGCATTTGCGGCATCCTAATAGCACACTAACTACATGGAGGCGTTTGCGTGCTGGAAAGGATCCGGTCATTTTTTCACGGTCATCGGGATCTGGGCCCTTATCTGCTGTTTGGAAGCCTGACCACGGTGATCAATTACGGTATCTATCTGCCGTTGTATAATTCCTTTGGCGTGACGGCTACGGCCAGTAACCTGATCGCCTGGGCGGTATCGGTCATGTTTGCTTTTTGGACGAATAAGTCCATCGTCTACCGCAGCCGGGACTGGCACGGGCGAACAGTGGTCCGACAGATGGTGCGCTTTTTTGGCTGTCGGGCCGGTACGGGTCTGGCGGAGACGGCCTTGCTGTTTCTGTCCGTGGACCTGCTAAGCCTGAATGGGAATCTTATGAAGCTGCTTGTCAGCTTGTTTGTGGTATGCATTAACTATGTTATGGGCCGCACACTGGTATTTCACAAAAGGTAAGCCGTGCTGCATTTGCAGCACGGCTTATTGCGTTGAGTATTAGAGGTTCTATAATAAATGTTGGGGTCAGGCGATGAGCCTGACCCCAAAGTCGTAATTTAGTAGTTGAGCATAGAGAACAAAATCCTTAGAATAAAAAGTACCACCAATCCACCCCGAGGAGGTTCCCTATGCTCACGAAAAA
>JAGBSG010000116.1 GCA_017632035.1 Oscillospiraceae bacterium
ACATAGGAACCCTCTCCAGACAGATATGCTCGGACCATTGAAATTTTTTGCTCCGGTGTCCATTTTGATTTGGACATAGAAAATACCCCCTAAAATAGACTTTGGATATTTCCGTGGTCTACTTTAGGGGGATCATATCATTCGTTCATGCGGTGTTTTTATTCATGGACGCTGGACAGCCTCCCGGTAGGCTGATGGAGAAGTGCCCTTACAATGCCGAAAGGTATCGCCAAAATAGTTACTGCTGGAAAAGCCACAGAGCTCGGAGATCTCGCTGACAGAGAGGCCTGTGTCGCACAGCAGATGTTCTGCGGCCCGGATCCGGGTTTGCGTCAGATATTCCTGGAAGCCGAATCCTGTGAGCTTTTTGAAGCGTTTAGAAAAATAGGTGTCCTCCATAAAGGCCATTTGGGCGGCGTCGTGGAGGGAAAGGGGCATGTAATAATTTTCGCTGATGTAGCGGGCCACCTCCTGGATCTTGTCGGCGGTCTCGCCGCTGCAGGGGCTGCGCTTTTTGCCGTGGCGCAGGGCAGCAAGCAAGACGCTTTGCAGCAGATGGGCCATGTAGGCTTGCGCCAGGGGCGTGCCCTCCAGGCTTTCCTGCTCCATCTGGGTCAGATCCTTCTGGACACGCCGCACCACCTCCGCAGGCAGCTGCAGGCAGCAAACCTGAAGCAGTTCATCCAGGACACTGCGGTCCATATGTGCCAGCAGAGGCTGGATATCCTCATCGGAGAAGTACACCACATACCGCTCGTAGCCTGTACGGCCGGGGGAGGTGGTTTGGTGCAGCTCGGTTTTTGGGATGATGATCAGGTTGCCGGGATACACATCGTAAATGGTGTGGCCGATAAAGTACCGCCGGTGGCCCGAAAGCAGAAAATACAGCTCGTGCTGCTGGTGGGCGTGCACGGCGATGGTGTTGTCGGGCTTGGCTGAGGAGCTTTTTTGGATTTCGATGAGATTTTTTGACCTTGGCATACGCATCCCTCCTGAAAGTATTATAGCACAGCCAAACAAAATGTGCAATATTTCTGTAGCAAAAACCGATTTGACCCCAATTGTTCGGTGGCGTATGCAGATTTGTTGTACTATAATAGAAATATAAAATGCCAAACCAAGAGGTTATTATGCAAGCTGTATTACGTCTTCCTGAAGGAAAACGGCGGCAATCGGCTGGTTACCTATGCTACCGACCGTCCCACCACGGACATCTGCCTGGAATACTGCGACATCATCAGCCTGAACCGCTACGCCGGCTGGTACTACAAGACCAGAGATGAGTGGTACATCGAGCTGGAGGACTTCCGGGCAAGAAGAAAAGAGCTGGACCTGGAGCACAAGCCTGTGATCTACAGTGAGTTCGGCGGTGCCGCCATCTACGGCCACCACACCTTTGACGATCTGCGAGGCACCGAGGAATACCAGGCGGAGCTGCTTTCCAAGTGTCTGCATACCTTCCACGATGATCCCATGGTCACCGGCTTCTACATCTGGCAGTTCTGCGACATGCGCACTTGCCGCCAGATGGGTCTGGACTGGGCCAGAAGCTACAACAACAAGGGTATTCTCAATGAGTGCCGCAAGCCCAAAATGGCTTGCTATGCCGTAAAGAAGGCATTTAATGAATTTGAAAGTGAGGAGAATTAAAATGAATCTGATTACCGATCATGTAAAACCCGTTCGCCCCGTAAAGGTGCTGCAGTTTGGCGAGGGCGGCTTCCTTCGGGGCTTTGTGGACTGGATGCTCCAGAAGCTCAATGACGCCGGCCATTGGACCGGCAGTGTGGCTGTGGTGCAGCCCATCGATATGGGCATGTGCGATATGCTCAGCGCCCAGAACTGCCTGTACACCCACATCATCCGTGGCGCCGAGGGCGTGGAGAAGACCCTGGTGGATGTGATCGACCACTGCGTCAAGCCCTATGAGGATTTTGAGGGCTATCTGAAGCATGCCGAGAATCCGGATCTGCGCTTCATCGTGTCCAACACCACCGAGTCCGGCATCGTGTTTGAGGCTGACAACAAGCCCACCGATGTGCCTCCCCACAGCTTCCCGGCCAAGCTGACCCTGCTGCTGAAGCGCCGCTTTGACTGTGGCCTGGGCGGCCTGATCCTGATCCCCTGCGAGCTCATCGACCGCAACGGCGACAACCTGAAAAAGTGCGTGCTGCAGTATGCCGACCTGTGGGAGCTGGGCGCAGAGTTTACCAAGTGGGTGGAG
Organism: Oscillospiraceae bacterium; assembly: GCA_017632035.1. Classification (GTDB taxonomy): domain Bacteria; phylum Bacillota; class Clostridia; order Oscillospirales; family Oscillospiraceae; genus Faecousia. The sequence continues at coordinate 2,225 of JAGBSG010000116.1, forward strand.
CAGGAGAATGTGTTCTGCAATACCCTGGTGGACCGTATCAACACCGGCTATCCCCGGGATGAGAAGCTGGACCTGGGCTACGAGGACAAGATGGTCAACACCTCCGAGTACTTCCACCTGTGGGTCATTGAAACTGACCACGACCTGGAAGCCGAGCTGCCCTTCACCAAGTCCGGCCTGAATGTGATCGTCACCAAGGACGCCCTGGAGCGCTACCGCACCCGTAAGGTCCGCCTGCTCAACGGCGCCCACACCTCCATGGTGGCCCATGCGCTGCTTTCCGGCCTGCAGACCGTTCGTGAGTGCATGGAGGACGAGGCAATGCACAGCTTCCTGGAGACCTGCCTGTACCAGGAGATCATCCCCACACTGGATCTGCCCCAGGAAGAGCTGAAGACCTATGCCGCCGATGTGCTCACCCGCTTTGCTAACCCCTACATCAAGCACTACCTGGCAGATATCTCCCTGAACTCCATCAGCAAGTACAAGGTCCGTGTGCTGCCCTCCGTGCTGGAGTACAAGGTCCGTTTCGGCAGCTATCCCAAGAACCTGGTCAAGGGCCTTGCCCGGATCCTGCAGTTCTACCGGGAAGGCACACCCCGTGACGATGCCTCTGTGATCGACTATATCCGCAGCCATACCAACGACGAGATCCTGGCCAACACCGCCTTCTGGGGTGAGGATCTGACCTGCCTGAGTGAGGTGCTTGCAGATGCGTATACATCCAAATGATAATGTAGAAGTCCATGACGATGGCCAGAAGTATGCCCTGAGAAGCATCCGGGCAGGGGAGAACATTATGAAGTACGGTTTTCCCATCGGCCATGCCAGAGTGGACATCGCTGAAGGCCAGAAGGTGGATCCTTCCAACCTGAAGTCCAACCTGACCGGTCTGGGGCAGTGGGAGTATGTGCCCTTCACCATGCCCCAAAAGGCCTCGAAGGAAGCCACTTTCAAGGGCTACCTGCGCACCAGCGGCGAAGCGGGCATCCGCAATGAGCTGTTGATCGTGCCCACCGTGGGCTGCGCCAACGGCGTTGCCCAGAAGCTGGCAAAGCTCACCGGTGCCAAGGCATGGGTCCATCCCTACGGCTGCTCCCAGCTGGGCGGTGACCATGAGACTACCCGGAAGATCCTCCGGGGTCTGGTCCACCATCCCAACGCCGGCGGCGTGCTGGTGCTGGGCCTGGGCTGTGAGAATAACCAGCTGTCCGATTTTATCCCCTATTTGGGCGAAGTGGATACCGACCGGGTCCGCTTTATGAACCTGCAGGACTGCAGCGACGAGATCGCTGAGTGCACTGCGGTTCTGGAGCAGATCAAGGCCATTATGGCCAAGGATCAGCGCACCGATGTGCCTGTGTCCAAGCTGCGCATTGCGGTCAAGTGCGGCGGCAGCGACGGCTACAGCGGCATTACCGCCAATCCTCTGGTGGGCATGGTTGCCAACAAGTTTGATGAGTACGGCGCGACCATCCTCATGAGTGAAATCCCCGAGGTCTTCGGCGCGGAGCAGGTGCTGCTTTCCCGGTGCGACAGCCGGGAGACCTTTGACAAGGCCTCCGATATGATCCAAAATTTCCGCCAGTACTTCCTGGACCACGGCGAAGGCATTGCCGAGAATCCCTCTCCCGGCAACATCGCCGGCGGCATCTCCACCTTGGAGGAGAAGTCCCTGGGCTGCGTCCAGAAGGCGGGCTATGTGCCTCTTTGCGGCGCGCTGGACTTCGGCGAAGCCCCCAAGGGCGGCGGCCTGTATCTGGTCAACGGCCCCGGCAATGACATGGTGGCGGTGACCACCCTGGCAGCCTGCGGTGCCCAGATGATCCTGTTCACCACCGGCCGCGGCACGCCTCTGTGCGGCCCTGTGCCCACTTTGAAGATCGCCACCAACTCTGCCTTGGCCCAAAAGAAGCCCCACTGGATGGACTTCGATGCCGGCGTGCTGCTGAGCGGCGCTGACCGGGAGCAGACCTGTCAGGCTCTGTTCGACCTGTGCATTGCCACCGCCGAGGGTAAGCTGAGCCTGGGCGAGGAAAACGGTTACGGCGAGATCGCCATCTTTAAAAATGGTGTGACACTGTAATGGATCAGGCATTTATCAGCCAGTATTATACTGCGCCGCAGATCATCGCCCCCGATGACGGCGCCCACTACTTCTTCGGTTATTGCGACATGCGCGCTACCCAGGGCCACCCTCATCGCCGGCGATCTGCAGGGCAAGATCTGGGTGCTGCCTTCCGATTTCTATGCTTCCCACTACATCTGGAAGGATGCAAAGCATTTGATCATCCATTGTTCCGCGGAAACTGTAGAAAAGAAGAGCGTGTACGATATCAACACCGACGACGGCAGCTTCGTGGAGCTGGATATGCCCTATTTCCACGAACATAAAAACGGCGATATTCACTGCAATGTATCCCCGGATGGCAAATATGTCATAGGCGACGGTTATCCCATCGACGGCTATCGCTGGATCGAAGCGTTGAACCTGGAAACCGGCGCTACCCGTACGATACTGAAAAGCCGCACCATGAAGCCTGCCAATACAGATGTGCGCTGCGATTTGCACAACCGCTTCGTCTTTGACGGAAAATACATCAGTTACGATACTACCGAAAATGGCTGCCGGCAGATTGGGCTGGTCAGTTTAGATGCATTACATTTTTAACATGGAGGAATTTACAATGAAGTATGTAGACAATCGCGCCGAGGGCGTGAAGATCGCCTATATTGGCGGCGGTTCCCGTGGTTGGGCTTGGAACTTGATGAGTGACCTGGCTATGTGCGAGGACATGTCCGGCGATGTGTACCTGTACGACATCGACTTTGAGGCTGCCCAGCACAACGAGATCATCGGCAACATGTACAACGGTTTGGAGGGCGCCAAATCCCAGTGGAATTATCATGCCGCCAAGACCGCCCAGGAAGCTATGACCGGCGCAAACTTCGTGGTTATTTCTATTCTGCCCGGCACCTTTGACGAGATGGAGTCCGATGTACACACCCCTGAGAAGTACGGCATCTACCAGTCCGTAGGTGATACCTCCGGCCCCGGCGGTATTGTTCGCGCTATGCGTACCATCCCTATGTTTGAGGAAATCGCCGGCTATGTGAAGCAGTACTGCCCTGATGCCTGGGTCATCAACTACACCAATCCCATGACTCTGTGCGTGAAGGCACTGTATCAGGCTTTCCCTGAGATCAAGGCTTTTGGCTGCTGCCATGAGGTTTTCGGCACCCAGAAGGTTCTGTGCACTGCCCTGAAGGAGTTCTGCGATATTGAGGTTGCCGACCGCAGCCTGATCCGTGTCAATCCTGTGGGCGTTAACCACTTCACTTGGCTGACTAAGGCAACCTATCTGGATCAGGATCTGTTCCCTGTGTATGCCAAGTTTGCCGAGGAGTATGCCGAGACCGGCTATACCAAGAATCTGGACACCAACTGGATGAACAACTGTTTTGTTTGTTCTCAGAAGGTCAAGCTGGATCTGTTCCGCAAGTATGGCTGGATCGCCGCCGCCGGTGACCGTCACCTGGCTGAGTTTGTTGACGGCAGCCGTTACTTGAAGAATCCTGAAACTGTCCGTGCGTGGGGCTTCGGCCTGACGACCGTGGCATTCCGTAAGGAAGACCTGAAGAAGCGTCTTACCAAGAGCCAGCAGCTGATGTCCGGCGAAAGAGAACTGAAGTTGGTGCCCTCCGGCGAGGAAGGCGTGGCGCAGATGCGGGCTATTCTGGGTATCGGCGGACCTCTGGTCACCAATGTCAACATCCCCAACCGGGGTCAGACTCCCAACCTGCCCATGGGCGCTGTGGTGGAGACCAACGCTGTGTTCCGTGATAATGAGGTCACTCCCGTTATGTCCGGCGAGATCCCCGGCGAGATCCTGCCCCTGATCAGCCGGATCAGCATTGAGCAGGAGGGCATCAGCGAGGCAATCGCCAACCGGGATCTGGATGCCATCTTCGAGATCTTTGCTAACGATCCTCTGGTCACCTGCAGCTATGACGATGCCAAGAAGCTGTTCAAGGAAATGGTCATGAACACTGCCAAGTATCTGACTTCCTACGACCTGTCCAAGCTGTAAGATCACCAATGGGGCGTGTTGCAAAATACTGCAACACGCCCGGAAAGGAGAAATGATTATGTTCAAAACGGTAACACCGGAGCAGGCGGGTATTTCCTCCCGTCAGGTGGAAAAGTTTCTGCGCAAACTGGAGCAGCGTGGTGTTGCAACCCATGATGTGTTGCTGATGCGGGGCAAGGATGTGTTTGCAGAGGCTTATTGGAAGCCGTTTCATAAGGATTTTTGCCACCGGCAGTATTCTCAGACCAAGAGCTTTGTAGGCGTTGCTGTGGGTCTTCTGGTAGACGACGGCAAGGTGGAGCTGGATGCGCCCATCTGCAGCTACTTCCCGGAGTATGACCCGAATACCCTGCCTGAGAATCTGCGCAAACAGACGGTGCGGCATATGCTGACCATGGAAACCTGTGGCTCGCCCCCCTCCTGGTTTGAAAGCGAGGATCCTGACCGGCTGCATCTGTATATGACACAAAACTCGGCCGCCATCCCTTCCGGTCTGCGCTGGGCCTACGACAGCCCCGGAAGTCAGGTGCTTTGCACCCTGGTAGAGCGTGTGGCGGGAATGCCTTTGTTTGATTTTATGAATCAGCGGATCTTCCGCCATTTGGATGCCTTCCATACGGCCGCTATTCTGAAAACCAAGAATGATGACAGTTGGGGTGACTCGGCGCTTCTGTGTACCGCCAGAGACATGGCTGCCTTTGCCCGCTTTGTGATGGATCATGGCAAGTGGGAAGGCAAGCAGCTGATGAGCGAGAGCTACCTGCGTGCTGCCACGGCGCCTTTGGTATCCAATGATCAGATGGGCTTTTCCGGCTTCGATTCCAGTGGCTACGGCTACCAGATCTGGGCACTGGGGGAGGAGGGCTTCTTCTTCAATGGCATGGGCGCGCAGATGACCTTTGCTCTGTGGGAGCAGGACCTGATCTTTGTGATCAATTCCGACGATCAGGGCTATGCTGAGAGCAAGGTCCAAATCTACAATGCCTTCCGTGACGAGATCGTGGACCACCTGGCGGATCATCCGCTGCCGGAGGATATGGATGCCTACCGCAGCCTGCAGGCGTATATCGATACACTGCAGCTGCAGGTGATCGGCGGACATAAGCCGGAGCTGTTCTGCCAGTACGCCAAGGAGCTGGACGGAAAGGTCTGGGTGCGGGAGCAGCCCCATGCAAAGAGCGGCATCTCCCGGTTCAGCGTCCATTTCACCGCCGAGGACGAGGGTGAGCTGCGCTACACCAACGCCCAGGGCGACAAGGTGTTAAAATTCGGCATCGGCAAGAATGTCTTCGGCAAATTCCCGGAGGAGGGCTACTCCACTGACCATGGCGGCTTGCAAAATACAGAGGGATATCTGTATGATTGCGCCGTGTCCGCTGCCTGGCGTGAACCCCGGAAGCTGGAGCTGAAGGTGCAGATCATCGACCGTTATTTCGGTAACGGCCTGTTTACCGTCAGCTTTGACGGGGAGAATGCTGTGCTGCGAATGCTCACAACAGCAGAGAACTTTATGCAGGCATATTCCGGCGCGGTGCTCGCCAAACTGCAAAAATAAGAATTACCGGTCAGGATCATGATATGATCCCCCTAAAGTAGACCACGGAAATATCCAAAGTCTATTTTAGGGGGTATTTTCTATGTCCAAATCAAAATGGACACCGGAGCAAAAAAGGTTCTATGTCAATAGTTGGGGTAGAGCCAAAATAGAATAATCTGTGGATCGTGTCGGAGCTTCGGCTCCGGCACGATTTTATGTATTGCAGAACAGGATTCGTTTTCTGAAGTTATTGAAGTTTCGCATACCGTAGCAGGTGCGTTTAAGG
>JAGBSG010000012.1 GCA_017632035.1 Oscillospiraceae bacterium
GACTGCTTCGTCTGCATCTCCTCCACCTTCGAGAAGGTTGTCATGATCGAGACCGAGGCTAACGAGGCTCCCGAGAACATCGTCTTCGAGTGCATCCGTGTGGCTCACGAGACCAACATGGAGATCGTGAAGTTCATCAACGGTATCGTTGACGAGATCGGCAAGCCCAAGTTCACCTTCGAGAAGGCAGCTGTCAACCACGACCTGCTGGACGATCTGATCGCCTACGGCCTGCCCCAGATCGAGTACGCTCTTGACACCGATGACAATAAAGTCAGTGAGGAGCGCCTGACCGCTGCCCGTGTGGACTTCCAGGAGAAGTTCGGCGAGAAGTACGAGGACTTCGAGACCCACATTGAGGTCTGCCTGTACAAGATGCAGAAGAAGGTGGTCAAGAAGTGGCTGCTGGCCGGCAAGCGCGTGGACGGCCGCGGCATGGACGACATCCGTCCCCTGGACGCCGAGGTCGGCGTTCTGCCCAGAGTGCATGGCTCCGGCCTGTTCTCCCGTGGTCAGACTCAGGTGCTGTCCATCTGCACCCTGAACACCCTGTCCGCTGCCCAGAAGCTGGATACCATCTATCCCGAAGAGGGCAAGCGCTATATCCACCACTACAACTTCCCCTCCTTCTCCACCGGTGAGGCAAGAGCTGCCCGTTCCACCAGCCGCCGCGAGATCGGTCACGGCGCTCTGGCTGAGAAGGCCCTGCTGCCTGTGATCCCCAGTGTTGAGGAGTTCCCCTACTGCATCCGCGTGGTGTCCGAGGTCCTGTCCTCCAACGGCTCTACCTCTCAGGGCTCTATCTGCGGCTCCACTCTGGCTCTGATGGATGCCGGCGTGCCCATCAAGCGGCCTGTTGCAGGCATCTCCTGCGGCCTGATCTCCGATCAGGAGACCGGCGAGTGGAGAACCTTCACCGACATTCAGGGCGTGGAAGACTTCCACGGCGAAATGGACTTCAAGGTTGCCGGTACTACCGAGGGTATCACCGCCATCCAGATGGACCTGAAGAACAAGGGCCTGACCATGGACATCATTGCCGATGCTCTGGAGCGCTGCCGCAAGGCCCGTCTGGTGATCCTGGACGAAGTGATGCTTCCCTGCATCAGCGAGCCCAGAGCTGAGGTCTCCGAGTTTGCTCCCAAGATGATCTCTATGAAGGTCCCCGTGGACAAGATCCGTGAGATCATCGGCTCCGGCGGCAAGACCATTCAGAAGATTTGTGCCGACACCGGTGCCAAGGTGGACATCGAGGACGACGGCAGTGTGTTCATCTCCGCTGTGGACAGCGCCGCTGCTTACGCCGCCAAGAAGATGGTGGACGACATCTGCTTCGTGCCCGAGGTGGGCAAGCTGTACTACGGCAAGGTAGTGCGCATCCTGCCTATCGGCGCATTCGTTGAGATCGCTCCCGGCCATGACGGCATGGTGCACATCTCCAAGCTGGAGAACCGCCGTGTAGAGAAGGTCGAGGATGTACTGAACCTGGGCGATATGACTTGGGTCAAGTTCATGGGCTTCGACGAGAAGGGCCGTGCAAACTTCAGCCGCAAGGATGCGCTGAAGGAAATGGAGCAGGGCGAGTAAAAGCAAAAAGGGTGTGTTGCAAAAACGCAACACACCCTTTTATAATGGAAAATTGAAAATAATGGAGTGGCTTCGCCACGATTTACATAGCGGACGGCTATTACCGCCGTTTTGGGAATTCCGGCACGGAGCGGGAGGAAAAACTAAATATAGTAGTAATTCCGCTTTTTTATATGCAACATCTTGTGTTTCGACAGGATTCGTAAAAAATCCGTGGTATTATGTAGAAGAGGAGTCCAAGGAAAGGCGTATCGCGGCAACGGTGGCATCATCGGCACTTTCCGGGTCTCCAAACTCCAGGATCCTGGCCGCAAGCTCCCCAAGCGGCTCATCCGGAGTGGCAAAGCAGCAGCGCAGGGCATCCTCTCCGCCTACGCCATCGCTGAGCAGCAGAAGCGTCTGCCCCTGACGCAGGGACAGCCGTTCCACCGTCTCACGGCTATCGGTCACCGACAGCCCGGGCGGTGGGGTGGCTGTCCCGATTTTTTCTGTGCCAGCCTTGGTCAGCAGGAAGGAGGGGGCTGCGCCCCATTTGTAAAGGAGCACCTTGCCGCTGTCCAGCTGCAGCTCGGCCAGATCTACAGTCACAGCCCCGGCCCGACCCCGAAGAGCGCACAGACTGTTCAGGCTTCTTAGGGCGTATTCCGCAGGATAGCCGGCGGTGAGCAGCTTTTTCAGCACCATGCCGGCGGTGCTTCCCTCATCCACTGCGCCCAGGCCTGTGCCCATGCCGTCGCACAGGGCCACAAAGTGGCGGCAGCCAACGCCGGCAAAGGAAAGACAGCGATCGCCGTTATCTGCTTCCGGGCGGTTGGCGCAGAAGGCTACCTGGGCCTTGTACCGGGGACGGGTACGGGGAATGCGCTTGCTCAGTTCGTCGGAAAGGTCCTGGAGGTATTCACTGAGGAACTGGTATTGCTGGATCACCGCACTGCGGTATTCCTTTTGCCGTTCCCGATCAGCGTGGAGGGTGCGCAGCTGTTCCTGGCTGCGGTGCAGCTCCTGGAGAAGCCGGCCCTCCTTGCGGCAGAGAATGGGAAGGTCGTTTCCGTCCAGTAGCGGGCGGTGCAGGAGCAGAGGCGGCATCTTGGCGGCGTTGTCCCGCTCCCGGCAGCTTTTCCGGCAGGGGCAGCTGCCGCAGGCGCGGTTTGCAGCCCGTTGGATCAGGGCTTCCTCATCCAGGGGAATATCCGTAGCCTCCAACAGCAGCTGCTGCGCCTGGGAAAAGACACCGGCTACCATCTCCAAGCGGACCTGGGCAATGCCGGTCTCCCCCCGGCGGGGTGCAGGATGGGCCTGTCCGGGCAGAAACAGGCCCACAAGACCACCCAGTACAAGGCCCGGCAATGGGTACAGATCCCATTTGCCTACCAGGCCCATGACACACAGGTATACGATCCCCGGGGCACTGCCGATCAGCCATTTTTTCGCCCGGGGAATGAGCCGCACGAAATATGCAAGACACACAACCGCCGTCATGGGCATGGAGGTGACCTGGGCCAGGTCCAAGGCAAGCCCTCCCAGAGCGGCGGCCGGAAAAGCGCCTGCCGTGCCCAGAACGCCCGCTGCCAAAAACCCAAGGCCCAGATAGGGAAAGGGGACGACCTGGGCAAGGGCCAGCACACAGATGCCGCAGGCCAGCCAGTCGGCTATGGGATCCCGGCGCTGATCCACCAGGACAAACAACCGCGTGGAAGCACCGCCCAGCAGAATCCGCAGCAGGTACATGGTGACAGGGGTCGTATCCCCCAGCACACGCTGGAATGCCAATCCGGAGACTGCCACCACCAGTCCCGCAGCGGCCGGAAGCAAAAGAGGGGCTGCTTTGGTGATTTGCCGATGGCCCACCAGCAGGGCGGCCAGAAGTCCGCCGGACATCCACAGCGCCCCCTGAAGACCGGCACTGCTCCAGAACAGTAGATATCCGGCACTGCCGCCTATGGCCATCAGTGCTGCAGGCCACCCGGCAGAGGCGCACACCAGCCCCAGCGCCAGGGGCTGGGGCCGATTCCCCAGACTGGCGGCACTGAGCAGGAAGCCGCCCAGTAAGTAGCCGCAGACGCGCACCGCTGTATGTACCCTGGGGTCTACACGCAGTCGTCGCAGTGTGTGCCGCCATTGTCGCAGATAAGATTGCATTGCCGTGATCATTTGTACCACTACCTTTCGTGTTCTTGCAGGAAAATCCTATCACGAAGCGGAAAATTTTTCTGTCGCAACAGGAAGGCCCGGAAAGATTCTTGCGTCTGGGCTGCAGAGGGTGTATAATAACCGGGAGATGGCACGAGAAAGGCGGCGTACCGAAGATATGGGAATCGAATTTGAACTGAAATACCGCGCGACAGAGGATATCCAGGCCCGGATCGCCCAGGGAATCGATACCTGGCAGACCATTTCCATGGAGACGACTTATTATGATACACCGGATCAGGCCCTGTCGCAGAAATGGTATACCCTGCGCCGCAGGCTGGAGAACGGCGCATCCGTATGCACCCTGAAGTGCCCTGCCCAGGGCGGCGGCCGAGGGGAATGGGAAGTAGAGGCGGAGCGTGTGGAACAGGCGATCCCGGAATTATGTAAACTCGGCGCACCTGCGGACCTGCGTTCTCTAACCAGGGAGGGTGTGATGCCCGTTTGCGGCGCCAGATTCACCCGGCGGGCTGCCACGGTCACACTGGGCGATACAGTTCTGGAGTTGGCGTTGGACAGCGGCAGCCTGTTTTCAGGCAAAAGGCAGATCCCCCTTTGCGAAGTGGAAGTGGAGCTGAAGCAGGGTGAGCGAGCCCAGGCCATGGCCTACGGTAAGCTGCTGGCCCAAAAATACGGCCTTGTGCCGGATAAAAAGAGTAAATTTCGCCGGGCTTTGGCGCTGTGGAGGGAAGAACAAAATGGCACAGCTGAATGACTTATTTGCCAAATATGATCGCCTGGTGCTCTTTGACACGGAGACCACAGGCCTGGACTTCAGCCGGGATGAGATCATCGAATTTGCAGCCGTGGTGGTGGAGCAAAGAGATGGCCGGGCAGAGGTCATCGAGCAGTATGATGAGCTGATCGCTCTGAGCCCCGGAGGCTTTGTGCCGCCGAAAATTCAGGAGCTGACGGGTATTTCCAATGAGGATCTCCGGGAGAGAGGCATCTCCAAGACCCGTGTTTGCTGCGATATTGCCCGGATGTTTGCCGGAAACACCCTGCTTTTGGCCTATAACGCCCATTTTGACCTGAGTTTTCTGTTTTACCTGCTGCTGCGCAGCGGCGATCCTATGATCCTGAAGGGCAAAGACAAGCTGGATCTGCTGACGGTGTATAAGGACCGGCACAGCTATCCCCATAAGCTGTGCAACGCCATTGAGGTCTACGGCCTTGCTGATCAGGTGGTCAATTCCCACCGGGCTGTGGACGATGTGCTGGCTACGGTGGCAGTCATGCTGGCCATGGAGGCCGAACAGGATGACCTGAAGAATTATGTAAACCTATTTGGGTATAATCCCAAGTACGGTGTGAGCGGAAAGCCCATTGGCTCGGTTACATACAAGCCCCAGCCCTATAATCCCATCAAACCGCTGTATGAAGCGTGACAGGAGGAAAACCATGTACAATGAAAATGCCTATGCCCTGGGGGCGAACCGGTCCTGCATCCGGGACTTGTTTGAATACGGAAGAAGCCGGGCCGCTGTGGTTGGCCCGGAGAATGTGTATGATTACAGCCTGGGCAATCCCTCCATTCCCGCCCCTAAGGCCGTAGAGCAGGCCATCCGGGATATTCTGGAGGATACGGATTCCCTGCTGATCCATGGCTACACCTCTGCGGTGGGAGATGCCGCGTTGCGGCAGGCCATTGCTGATGATTTGAACGCCCGGTATGCCGCCGGGGTGGAGGCAGAGGACCTGTTCATCGGCTGCGGCGCAGCCCCGGAGCTGACGGCTGTGTTCCGTGCCCTGACTGTGCCCGGGGCAGAGATCCTGGCCATTGCGCCTTATTTTCCGGAGTACAAGCCCTTTGTGGAGGAAGCAGGCGCTGCCTTCCGGGTAGTACCTGCCGATGTGCCCGGTTTTCAGATCCGGCTTGAAGCTGTGGAGGAAATGCTGACTGAAAACACGGCAGCGATCATCGTGAACTCTCCCAACAACCCTTCCGGCACAGTGTATACCGCCCAGACCTTAAAGGCGCTGGCAGAGCTTTTGGGGCGCAAGAGCCGGGAATACGGTCATCCTATCTACATCGTATCCGATGAACCCTACCGGGAGCTGGCTTATGACGGGGTGCAAGTGCCGTTCCTGCCCCTGATCTACCCCAATACTGTGGTGTGCTATTCTTACTCCAAGTCCTTGTCCCTGCCCGGTGAGCGCATTGGCTATATCTATGTGCCTAAGGCGGCCCAGGACAGCAAGGCCCTGTATGCCGCCATTGCCGGGGCAGCCAGAGCCATGGGCCATGTGTGCGCGCCCTCCCTTTTGCAGAAGGTGGTGGCCCGGTGTGCCCATCTGCGGCCGGATCTGCACAGCTATGACCGCAACCGCAAAGCTCTCTATGAGGAGCTGACGGCTATGGGCTATGAGATGGCAAAGCCCGACGGGGCGTTCTATCTGTTCATTAAAGCACCCGGGGGCGATGCCAACGCCTTTTCCGAGAGAGCAAAGCAAAAGGATCTGCTCTTGGTGCCGGGAGATGGCTTCGGCTGCCCGGGATATTTTCGGATCTGTTATTGCGTCAGCTATGCCATGATCCAAAAGAGTCTGCCGGTCTTCCGGGAGCTGATCGCGGAATATATGTGACCTTGGCTGCAAAAATGCATGATCCCCCGCCGTACGGCGGGGGATCGGCTTTTTATAAAGGGGATCGGCAGTATTAACCGAAAACGCTCAGCAGGAAGCCTGCGGCGATGGCGGAGCCGATAACACCGGCCACATTGGGGCCCATGGCGTGCATGAGCAGGAAGTTGGAGGGGTTGGCCTTCTGGCCTTCCTTGTTGGCAACACGGGCTGCCATAGGCACAGCGGAAACACCGGCGGAGCCGATGAGGGGATTGACCTTGCCCTTGGTCAGCTTGCACATCACCAGACCGCCCAGCAGGCCGCCGCAGGTGGAAATAACGAATGCGACAACGCCCAGCAGCACGATGGTAAAGGTTTGCACAGTCAGGAAATTGGAGCCGACCATGGTGGCGCCGACAGAGGTGGACAGCAGAATGGTGACGATGTTCATCAGGGCGTTCTGCACAGTGTCGCTCAGACGGTCGGTGACGCCGGTTTCCTTGAACAGGTTGCCCAGCATCAGGCAGCCGATCAGAGGCGCGGTGTCGGGCAGCAGCAGAGCCACAAAAATAGTGACCACGATGGGGAAGATGATTTTTTCTGCCTTGGAGACTTCCCGGGTCTGGACCATTTTGATCTTGCGCTGCTCGGCAGTGGTCAGCAGCTTCATGAAGGGAGGCTGGATCAGGGGGATCAGAGCCATATAGGAGTAAGCGGCCACGGCGATGGCACCCAGCAGATGGGGGGCCAGCTTGCTGGTCAGGAAGATGGCGGTAGGACCGTCAGCACCGCCGATGATGCCGATAGAAGCGGCCTCAGGGCCGGTAAAGCCGAAGGTCACACCGGGGATCAGGCCGTTCAGCAGGTTCAGCGCTACGGCGCCGAAGAAGGCGACGAATACGCCCATCTGGGCGGCAGCGCCCAGCAGCAGGCTCTTGGGATTGGAAAGCAGAGGACCGAAGTCAGTCATGGCGCCAACGCCCATGAAGATCAGGCAGGGATACAGGCCGGCCTTAACGCCGATATAGAAGATATCCAACAGACCGCCATAATGGATGATGTCGGTAAAATGGACCTCTTCAATGGTCTTGATCACTTCGCCGGCGGCATCCAGCACCTGATAAGCAGTACCGTTGATGTAGGAATCCCACAGACCCTGGTTGTACATGGCAGCGGCACCGGGGACGGGGGGCAGATTACTGAGCAGGCAGCCAAAGGCGATACCTGCCAGCAGCAGGGGCTCGAATTTCTTGACGATGGCCAGATACAGCAGCACGCAGGAAATGGCGATCATCACAAGATTCTGCCAGCCTCCGGCTTTGAAGCCTGCGAAGATCGCGGAAAAACCGCTGTTATTCCACAGGTCCAGCAGAATTTCACCAATATTGATCATTGGTTACCCTCCTTAGCCGATGACGACCAGAGGCGCGCCGGTATCCACAGAAGCACCCTTGGTGACGACCACCTGGGTGACAGTACCGTTCTTGGGTGCCATGATCTCGTTTTCCATCTTCATGGCTTCCAGAACCACCAGCACATCACCTTCCTTGACAGCCTGTCCGTTCTGGACATTGACCTTCAGGATGGTGCCGGGCATGGGAGCGGTGACGGCCTCACCGGCGCCGGTAACTGCGGGTGCGGCAGGTGCGGCAGGTGCAGGCGCAGCTGCGGGAGCAGCGGCAATAGGCGCGGCAGCGGGTGCGGTGGGGGCAATGGCTTCATACTCATCCAGGAGCATAGCCTTACCGGCCTCTACTTCAACTTCGTAGGTACGACCCTGCAGGGTAATTTTATACTTCATAATTACTTTACATCCTTGATGGAAATGAAGCGCAGCTCGTTCAGGGGCTTGCCCAGCTTGTCTGCTACGATGGCCATAAGCATGGCTGCGGTCTTGGGCTCCACATCGTGAAGCTTCAGCTCGCCGGCAGCGCCGGGAGCGGTTGCCTTGGGTGCTTCGGGGGCGGGCGCGGCAGGGGCGGCGGTGACTGCGGGCTTCTTCTTTGCGGCCATAGCCACAAAGATCTTACCCATGATCATGACCACGATCATCAGAAGGATGATCCCGAAGAAAACCACAGCGTAGCCCAGCAGCGCGATGACGCCTGCATCCAGGATACCAATGTTCTCCATAGGTTTGCCTCCTTACGCCTCGGTGATGGTGTAGGTGACTACATTTTCTTCCTTGGCCTTGCGGTCTTCAAAGAACTTCTCGGCCAGGTTGGGGAAGGCAATGTAGCTGAGCACATCCTCGTCGGACTTGGCCAGGTCGCCCAGCTTTTCCCGGGTCTTTTCCACCACGGGCTCCAGGCTGTCGGCATAGCGGCCGGTGATGGGCTGCTCGTCGCCCAGGATCAGCTTCTGGATCTCGGGATTGATGGGAGCGGGGGTCTTGCCGTACTCGCCGCGGCAGTAGGCCTTGATCTCCTTGGAAACCTTCTTGTAGCGCTCGCCCTGCAGCACATTGGTAACGGCCTGTACGCCGACCATCTGGCTGGTGGGGGTGACCAGAGGAGGATAACCCATGTCCGCGCGGACCTTGGGAGTCTCCAGCAGGGCCTCGTCGAACTTGTCCAGGGCATTCATCTGCTTCAGCTGGCTGAGCAGGTTGGACAGCATGCCGCCGGGGATCTGGTAGGTCAGGCACTGGGTGTCGGTAGCCATGGACTTGGGCATCAGTGTACCGTCAGCCAGGAACTCGTCCCGGACACCCTTGAAGTAGTCAGCCATCTTCTTGGTGCAGCTGTCGTCCAGATCTACCTCGTAGCCCAGCTGACGCAGAGCATAAGCCAGAGTTTCGGTGGCGGGCTGGGAGGTGCCGCCGGAGAAGGGAGAAATGGCGGTGTCGATGATGTCCACGCCGGCTTCCACGGCCTTCAGGTAGGTCATGAAGGCCAGACCGGTGGTGGAGTGGGTATGCAGGTCGATGGGCAGGTCCACAGCGTCCTTAATGGCGGAGACCATGTCGTAGGCTTCCTGGGGACCCATGATGCCGGCCATGTCCTTGATGCAGATGGTGGAAGCGCCCATTTCCTTCAGCTCCTTGACCATTTCCACATACTTCTTGTGGGTATGGACGGGGCTGGTGGTGTAGGAGATGGTGCCGGAAGCGA
>JAGBSG010000013.1 GCA_017632035.1 Oscillospiraceae bacterium
ATTTCTGCCTTTTGCTCTGGTGTCCATACTCGCTTTTTCTGTCCTTTTCTCACAGTTACCACCTCCACCTACATTTTAGCATAAAGAAAAGGTAGACAACATGGTGGTTTTCCATGTGTCTACCTTTATCTTACAACTTCACTAGGCCGGTGGTTGTGTTTTTGGAAAAACCCTTTATTTGCGGTGGGCTGAGGGTGGGGCTTGGAAGCGGGCCTTGAAATCCCGGTTGAAATGGGTCTGGGTTTTATAGCCGCAGGCCGAAGCCACCTCAACCATAGGCAGATCCGTGAACCTGATGAGCTTCATGCCATAGTCCAGCTTGAGGTTGCGGATATAAGCTGTATAACTTACCCCCACGCTCTTTTTAAACAGCCGAGAGAAATAGCTTGGATCATAGGCGTGCAGCCTTGCCACCTCCTGCATGGACGGGTCTTCTTTAAAATGGGCGTGGATATACATGACGGCTCGCTGGATGCCGGACAGGCTGTAATTTAAAGACGCATCCTGTTTACAGCAGCTCAAAAAGGTAATAATCATACATTCCAAAAGCTTTTTGTCATAGTCTCTCGTCTGCTTGCCATCGTGCAAGGAGCCTAATAATTGGCATAACGATTCCATGCTGGCGAATTTCGCTTCGTCAACATAGACCACACGGGAACGCTGCATCACGAACTGATTGAGCAAATGGGCGCTGATATCGCCTTCGCTGAATTGGATGTTGATCAGATCCATTTGATCGCACTGCTGATACCCATGAAAGTCCATGGGCGACATAAAGCAGACCATGCCCCGGTTAACGGGGAACTCCTTTCCGTTACAGATCATAACACCCGTGCCCTGCTGTATGATATCAAACTCAAAGCAGTTATGCCAATGCATGGATATTTCGCTGAGCGCGCTTTTGTGCCGCTTATATTTTTTTGTAAATTGGCTCTCTGAATTAAACTGAGAGGCTATCATCCGTGTTTTCATGAAGGCATTATAGCAGACATATTGATAAAAGTCAAATTCTGCAAAGAACAAGTGTGTTTTGGTAAAGAAGATTCGCCCTGCATTATGTATAATAAATTATAAGGTGGATGCTGTGCAAAACAAAATTACGCACTGTCTTCAAAATGCGGATGCGCAAACTGTCGCAGAACTGCGAGGCGCGACCGAAGAGGAGCTGTACGACCGATTTTATAAAAACATAGATTTCGGCACCGGCGGAATGCGGGGGCTGATCGGTGCCGGCACAAACCGTATCAATCGCTACACGGTGGCAAAGGCTACAGCCGGGTATGCAGAATATATCCGGTGTCACGGCGCTCAGAAGCGAGGTGTTGCTATTGCCTATGACAATCGCCGCTGCAGCCGTTTGTTTGCCGAGATCACCGCAGGTGTATTGGCCGCCCAGGGCATCAAAAGCTATCTGTTCGAAGATCTGCGTACCACGCCGGAGCTTTCCTTTGCCGTGCGGCATCTAGGCGCCTTCGGCGGTGTAGTCATCACGGCTTCTCACAATCCGCCGGAATACAACGGCTATAAGCTCTATGACGAAACCGGATGTCAGATGGTGCCGTCACTCATTGCGCCCATTATCCAAAACATCAATAAAATCGAAGACGAACTCGCAATTCCAGTACTGTCCTTGAGCGAGGCAGGCGAACTGATTGAGGTAATTGGAGACGAGATTGACCGCCCTTACTACAAAAAGGTCCTATCTCTCTCGTTTGATCCGGGCGTGCCGAAGCAGATCAAGGTCGTGTATTCCCCCCAGCACGGCACCGGAAACATACCGGTGCGCCATGTGCTCAAAGCGGCAGGCTTTGATGTGATCCCGGTAGAATCCCAGTGCCATCCGGATCCGGAATTTTTAAACACCAGGAACCCCAACCCCGAAGCACCGGAGGCCTTTGAGGCCGCCATCGAGTGCATGACGCAAACAGGTGCGGATCTGGCCATTACCACCGACCCGGACTGTGACCGGCTGGGCGTAGCCGTACGGCACAAGGATCAATTCCGTCTGCTCAGCGGCAACCAATCCGGTGCGATCCTGTTCTATTATATCCTGAACCGCCGTAAGGAGCAGAAAACTCTGCCGAATAACGGTGTGATGTTCACCACTGTCGTCACCTCAAGCCTGGGTGACAAGATCGCTGCCGATTTCGGCGTAGCCGTAGAAAAAACGCTGACCGGCTTTAAGTTTATCGGCGACAAAATTCGCCAACATGAATTAGCCACAGAGGGAAAGCCCTTCTTGTTCGGCTATGAGGAAAGCTACGGCTGTCTGATTGGCGACTTTGTTCGGGATAAAGATGCAGTTCAGGCATCCCTTATGCTCTGCGATGCTGCTGATTACTACAAAAAGCAGAGCAAGACCCTGGTAGATGTCCTCGATGAGATCTATGGGAAATACGGTGTGTTTACCGACCATTTGACATCCGTCACGCTTACCGGCGAAAGCGGTGCAAAGCAGATTGCAAAGATCCTGGCGGATCTGCGTGCCAACCCGGTGGACCAAATTGCCGGGCTGAAGATCCGAGAAATCGTAGACTTCCAAAATCCGCCCGAAGGATTCCCGGCTGCCAATGTCTTGCTGTATAACTTTGAAAACGGCAGCTTTGTTGCCGTTCGACCCAGCGGAACCGAGCCTAAGTGCAAATTCTATTACTGCGTTTGCGGCGAAGGTCTGGACGGGCTCAGAGCGTATTTTGAAGGGGTGTGCCGATGAAACCGCAGGTATTACAGCCAATCCTCAAAGACTATCTTTGGGGCGGCACACGACTTAAAGAAGAATACGGTTTTGCTACGGACAAGCCCATTGCCGCAGAAGCTTGGATGCTCTCCTCCCATAAAGACGGTCGCAACATAAACGAGGAGGTTCCCGTTCTCATCAAGCTGATCGATGCCCGGGATAAGCTTTCTGTACAGGTCCATCCCAACGACGATTACGCTTGGCGCGTCGAGGGTGAACCGGGCAAGACTGAGATGTGGTACATCGTGGATCACGAGCCGGGCGCTCAGCTCATTTACGGTTTCAACAGAGAAGTGTCCAAGCAAGAGTTGGAGGACCGGATACGCAACAACACCTTAGATGAGGTTGTAAATTATGTGCCGGTACACAAGGGTGATGTCTTCTTTATCCCCGCAGGAACACTTCATGCCATTGGTGCTGGAATCCTGATCGCTGAGATCCAGCAAAACTCCAATACCACCTACCGTGTCTCCGATTACGGACGCCTGGGCGCTGACGGCAAGCCCCGGCCTCTACATATCGACAAAGCGCTGGATGTCACCACTGCCGAGCCGCCCACAGTTCCTTACGGACAAGTCGGTAAGGTAACCCACCACCCGTACGGCATCGTTCGCCAGCTGGCAGATTGCGAATATTTTTCCGTTGACCACATTGCGCTCAACGGAATATATACACTGCAAACGCAGACCTTTGCTCATTTTCTGGTGCTGGACGGCGAGATTGCTGTAAATGATATTTCCGTTGCCAAAGGCGGCAGTATCTATATCAGCGAAGGCTGTGAAGTAACTGTACAAGGTAAGGCGGAATATATTTGCACTACAAGGAGGTAAGACAATGAACATTGTAACCTACCAAACTGACATTCCGTTAAAAGACAGCTATGATGTGATTGTGCTGGGCGGCGGTCCGGCCGGATGTACAGCAGCAGCCTCCGCAGCCAGGGAGGGTGCGAAAACGCTGCTAATTGAAGCCTCCGGCGTGCTTGGCGGCATGGGGACCGGTGGTTTGGTGCCCTGCTGGTGTCCCTTGACTGACAAGGAAAAGATCATTTACCGCGGCATGGCGCAAACCGTAATCACACGGATGAAGGCAGAAATGCCCCATGTCCCGGAAGAAAAATGGGATTGGCTTCCCATTGATGCCGAGGTGCTGAAACGGGTCTATGATCGGTTTGTAAAAGAGTATGGCGTAGATGTGCTGTTTGGCACGCATATCTGTCAAGTTCAAGCTGAGAACGGCTGTGTATCCTCTGTGATCGCATCCAACAAGCAGGGGCTGTGCGCTTACCGCGCAAAGGTTTACGTGGACTGCACCGGCGATGCCGATGTAGCGGCTCTGGCAGGCGCTGCCTTTATGCATGGCGACAAGAACGGTAACCTGATGCCAGCAACGCTGTGCTTTACCGTGGCAAATATCGACGAAGAGGCTTATCGCCGCCGTGGTGGTATTCACGGACAGAAGCAAAACAGTCCAATCCATGCCGTAGTGACAGATAACGCGTTTCCGCTAGTTACCGATAGCCATTTGTGTCCGCACATGATCGGAAATGGCGTTTTGGGTCTTAATTCCGGCCATTTATGTCAAGTTGACAGCACCGATCCCCAATCGGTATCAGATGCCTTGATGAAAGGCAGGGAAATGGCCCATCAAATACACGAGGGTTTAAAAAAGTACTGCCCGGAAGTCTTTGCCCAATCTATCATGGTGGCTACCGCACCCATGATGGGTATTCGTGAGGGACGGCGCATACTCGGTGATTATACACTGACAATAGATGATTACATATCGAGACGTACTTTTGATGATGAAATCTGCCGCAATAGCTATTATGTGGATGTGCACATGTCCCCGGAGCAGCAGGCTTCCTGTGGCGCAAATCTGCAGCGCCGCTACGAGCCGGGAGAGTCTCATGGTGTGCCATACCGTTGTATGGTCCCCCAAAACCTGATCAATGTTCTGGTGGCTGGTCGCTCTGTATCCTGTGACCGGGAGATCCAGGGCAGTGTTCGCGTGATGCCCAACTGCCTGTGCACCGGCGAAGCTGCTGGCATGGCCGCCGCTATGGCTGCAAAAACCGACAGCGATGTCCATGCTGTCGACGTCAAAAAACTTCGCGAAAGATTAAAAGAGGAAGGCGTGTATTTTCTATGATGTTCAAATCCAGCCCTGTTATTAAGAAGCTCGAGAAGCCTGTTCTGACTTATCAGGACATTCCCTACAACGCTGCACTGATCTTTAATGCCGGCGTTGCCAAGGTGGATGGCAAATATGTCATGCTCTTCCGTAACGACTACGGCGATTATGCAAAGCAGGAGCTCAAGGGTACGAATCTAGGCCTTGCCACCAGCGATGACGGCATTCACTGGATTGCAGAGCCCCAGCCCGCCCTTGCTATGAAGGATGATGAGATCAAGCGTATCTACGATCCCCGTCTGACTGTTATTGACGGCACCATTCATATTTGCTTTGCTATGGATACCCAACATGGTATCCGCGGTGGCATTGCCACCACCAAGGACTTCAAGTCTTTGGATATCCGTTCTCTCAGCGCACCCGACAACCGGAACATGGTTCTGTTCCCCGAGAAGATTAACGGCAACTATGTGCGTCTGGAGCGTCCTATGCCTATCTATTCCCGTAAGCGCCAGGATCGCTTTGATATTTGGTGTTCTCAGTCTCCTGATCTGCGTTATTGGGGTGACACCAAGTTGGTCATGGGTACAGAGGAAGTTCCCTTTGCCAATGATAAGATCGGTCCTGCCGCGCCTCCTATCAAGACTGAGCGCGGCTGGCTGACTACCTTCCACGCAGTTTGGAGAGACGAGACCCGCGGTAAGCACGGCTGGGAAAAGCAATGGACAAAGATCTACTGCGCCGGCATCATGCTGCTGGATCTGAACGATCCTTCCAAGGTCATCGGCTTCTCCAAAGAGCCCCTGATCGCTCCTGAGCTTTACCACGAAACCACCGAGGGCTTCCGTACCGACGTGATCTTCCCCGGCGGTATGCTCCTGGAGGACAACGGCGAGGTCAAGATCTATTACGGCGCCGCCGACACCGTTGAGTGCCTGGCCACCGCCAATGTGGATGATCTGGTAAATCTTTGCCTGCAAAAGGACTAACTCCTATAAACCAACAGTGCGCTGCCATTATG
>JAGBSG010000014.1 GCA_017632035.1 Oscillospiraceae bacterium
ATCTGTATCGTTCCAACAATATCCCGATGTCCGTGCTTGGTTGGAAAACACCCAATCAGAAACAATACGAGTTAGAAAATATCATCTACATTTAGAACTTAATCAAATTTTCCCAGTCTCACATCATTGACAAACGTACATCATTTATTTATTTCTGTTCTCCTTGCAAGAAAACGCAAATCCACCAAAACAGTGCGCTATAGAACTCTGCTTTTGAGGAAACTGTATCAAATATGCAAAATCATCTTGTAATTGCCAGTCTGCTTGTGTTATACTATATATGGAAGAATATTTTTATAGGCTTGCTTCCATGTAAGCAGCTTTACACAGACAGGAGTGTTCATAATGCAAACAAAAGCAGTCCGCCTTTACGGCAAAAACGATCTGCGGCTGGAGGCCTTCGAGCTGCCCCAGATCGGCGAAGATGAGATCCTGGCCCATGTGATCTCCAACAGCATCTGCATGTCCTCCCACAAGGCCGCCATGCAGGGCTCCGACCATAAGCGTGTACACGATGACATCGATCAGCACCCCCCCATCATCGGCCATGAGTTCTGCGGCGAGATCGTGGCGGTCGGCAGCAAGTGGGCAGACCAGTTCAAGCCCGGCGACCGTTTCACCATCCAGCCTGCCATGAACTATCAGGGTACTCTGTGGGCTCCCGGCTATTCCTATGAGTTCGTCGGCGGTAATGCCACCTATGTGGTCATCCCCAACGAAGTTATGGAGTGTAACTGCCTGCTGCCCTACAAGGGCGATGCCTTCTTCTACGGCTCTTTGTCCGAGCCGGTGTCCTGCATCGTCGGCGCTTACCACGCCAACTACCACACCACCAACGGCAGCTACATCCACGACATGGGTATCCGCGAAGGCGGCAAACTGGCCATTCTTGCCGGTGTAGGCCCCATGGGTCTGGGTGCCATTGACTACGCCCTGGGCTGCGACCGCAAGCCTTCTCTGGTGGTGGTCACCGATATCGACTCCGCCCGTATTGCCCGGGCCAAGGAGATCCTCTCCGAGGAGTACGCCGCTTCCCAGGGTGTTAAGCTGATCTATGTCAACACCGGTGAGTACGCTGACCCCGTGGATTACCTGCTGAGCCTGACCGACGGCGAAGGCTACGACGACGTATTCTGCATGGCCCCTGTGCGTCCTGTTGTGGAGCAGAGCGACCGCATTCTGGGCCGTGACGGCTGCCTGAACTTCTTTGCCGGTCCCACCAAAACCGATTTCGCAGCCATGTTTAACTTCTACAATGTCCATTACGCCTCCACCCACGTGGTAGGCACCTCCGGCGGCAACACCGATGATATGCGGGAAGCCATCAGCCTGATGGAGGCCGGTCGCATCAACCCCGCTGCTATGATCACCCATATCGGCGGCCTGAATGTGGTTGCGGACACCATCATCAATCTGGACAAGATCCCCGGCGGCAAGAAGCTGATCTACACCAACAAGGAGCTGCCCCTGTTCGCCATTGCCGATCTGCCCAAGCTGGCTGAGACCGACAAGTTCTACGCCGATTTGGCTGAGATCTGCAGCCGCCACAACCAGCTGTGGAATGCCGAAGCTGAGGAATACATACTGAAGAACGCCAAGGACATCTGATCGAATTGGAGGCTTTATGATGGATTTCGATACTGCAAAAATCGCTTCTGTATCCCCTGTGCTGCGTGCCCTCTACGGTGAGGGTCAGCCTGCGCTGGTCACCTTCTCTGCCTGCAACGGCACGGCACAGCTGTGCCTGAACGCCGATGTGGACGGTGACGGCATCCGGGATGCGTTCAACGCCTACACCGCAGAAAAGGGCTGCAAGCCCTCCACCGTCTGCATCAAGGAGCTGGGTCTGTTCACCTGCTCCATTCCGGAAGTAAATACCCCCGGCAAGCGACTGGCCGGCAGAATTGCCGTAGTCACCGGCGGCGCCCAGGGCTTCGGCAAGGGCATCGCGGATGCGCTGTATGCCGAAGGCGCTTATGTGGCCGTGGCTGACATGAACCTGGAAGGCGCCAAGGCCGCCGCTGCCGCTTACGGCGACGCAGGCTTTGCCGTGTACGCCAATGTTTCCGATGAAGATTCCGTCCGTGCCATGGTGGAGCAGATCACCGTACATTTTGGCGGCATCGACCTGTTTGTCAGCAATGCCGGCATCGCCAAGGCCGGTTCTCTGGAGGTCATGACCAAGCAGACCTTTGAGCTGGTCACCGCTGTCAACTACACCGGCTACTTCCTGTGTACCAAGTACGCCTCTGCCGTCATGAAGCTGCAGCATAAATATGCCCCCAACTACATGATGGATATTGTGGAGATCAACTCCAAGTCCGGTCTGGCAGGCTCCAATAAGAATTTCGCCTACGCAGGCTCCAAGTTCGGCGGCATCGGCCTGACCCAGTCCTTCGCCATGGAGCTGGCTGAGTTTAATATCAAGGTCAACGCCATCTGCCCCGGCAACTACCTGAACGGTCCTCTGTGGTCCGATCCGGAAAAGGGTCTGTTCGTCCAGTACTTGAATGCCGGCAAGGTCCCCGGTGCCAAGACTGTAGAGGATGTACGCCGTTTCTATGAATCCAAGGTGCCTCTGAATCGGGGCTGCGAGCCCATCGATGTGGCCCGGGCTATTTACTACATCGTAGAGCAGACCTATGAGACCGGACAGGCCATCCCTGTCACCGGCGGTCAGGAAATGCTGAAGTAAGAGGTGGATGCTATGACCATCGAACAACTGCGCCAAGCCAAGGCTCAGGTGGATGCCGGTGCTGTTCCTCCACCGGAGGACACCATCTATGTCAATAACCACATCCACACCACCTACTCCTTCTCCCCCTACTCCCCCACCGAGGCTGTGTATATGGCCTGGAAAAACGGCCTGAAGACCGCCGGCATCATGGACCATGATTCCGCCGCCGGTGCCAGAGAGTTTATCGAGGCGGCTGCTGTTATCGGCATGCCTGTGACCTGTGGTGTGGAGTGCCGGGTGGACATGTCCATGACCCGCCTGAACGGCCTGCGGATCAACAATCCCGACCAAAAGAGCGTTGCCTATGTGACCATGCACGGCATCCCCCACCAAAACATTGAGGCCGTGGATGCCTTCCTGGCCCCCTACCGGGCGCGGCGAAATGAGCGCAACCGCAAGATGTGCGAAAATATTACCGCTCTGGTAGCCCCCTACGGTCTGTCACTGGACTTTGAGACCGATGTACTGCCCCTTTCCAACTATCACAAGGGCGGCTCTGTCACCGAGCGGCACATCCTCTTCGCCCTGACCAAGAAGATCACCGCCCTGTACGACACCCCGGAAAAGGTGCTGTCTTTCCTCACCGAAACCATGCAGCTGGCCCTTCCCGAAAAGGTCAAGGCCCAGATCGCCGCAGGCCGGGAGACTCCGGAATTCTATGAGTATGACATTCTGGGTGCCCTGAAGAGCAACATGGTGGAAAAGTTCTACATTGATGCCACCGACGAATGCCCCAAGGTGGCCGACTTCGTGGCTATGGTCCACAAGTACGGCGGTGTGGCTGCCTATGCGTATCTGGGTGATGTGGGCAACTCCGTCACTGGTGACAAGAAGGCCCAGAAATTCGAGGACGACTATCTGGACACCCTCATCGAGGTCATCAAGGAGTACGGCTTCGATGCCATCACCTACATGCCCACCCGGAACACCCCGGAGCAGCTGGCACGGCTGACAAAGCTGTGTCAGGAAAACGGCTTCTTCCAGATCAGCGGCGAAGACATCAACTCCCCCCGCCAGTCCTTCCGCTGCAAGGCGCTGGATGACCCTGCCTTCCACCACCTGATCGATGCCACCTATACCCTCATCGGCTACGAGCAGATGGCCTCTGAGGATCCTGTGGCCGCGAAGGAAAAATACAGCGAAATGTTCCGCATTTGACTCTTGACACAGCAGGCTCTATCCGTTACACTAAGAGTGCTCATCGGAGGGCTTGTGATCGCAATTACAAAGCCGGATAAGATGCTGGGTGTCGCCCAGGTTCTTATCCGGCTTTTTTTCGCAGGGAGGATCTATGAAGAAAGGAAATACCGCGTCGGAGATCAGGCTTTCCGACCATTTCACCTATGGCAGGCTGCTGCGTTTTACCCTGCCGTCTATCATTATGATGGTATTCACATCGGTCTACGGTGTGGTAGACGGCTATTTTGCTTCCAACTTTGTAGGAAAAACGCCCTTTGCCGCCGTGAATTTCATCATGCCCTTTTTGATGATGCTGGGCTGCGTGGGCTTCATGTTCGGCACCGGCGGCAGCGCCCTTGTCTCCCGCCTGATGGGTATGCAGGATATGGAGCGGGCCAACCGGACCTTTTCTCTGCTGGTGTATGTGTCCACAGGTGTTGGCATTATCATCGCCCTTTTGGGCATCCTGCTGCTGCGGCCTGTGGCGGCTGCTCTGGGCGCGCAGGGACAGCTGCTGGAGGATTGCGTTACCTACGGGCGCATCATCCTCATAGCTCTGCCGGTCTATATCCTGCAGATGGAGTTTCCAAGCTTCTTCATCACCGCGGAAAAGCCCCAGCTGGGGCTTTGGGTGACGGTGGCCTCCGGTGTTACCAATATGGTACTGGATGCCTTGCTGGTCGGTGTTTTCCCTCTGGGGCTGGCAGGCGCGGCCCTGGCAACGGCGCTCAGCCAGGCTGTTGGCGGTCTGATTCCCCTGTTCTATTTCTCCCGCCCCAACACCAGCCTGCTGCGGCTGGGTAAGACCGCCTTTGACGGGCCTGCCCTGCTGAAGACCTGCACCAACGGCTCTTCGGAGCTGATGAGCAATATCTCCATGTCCCTGGTGGGCATGCTCTACAACATCCAGCTGCTGAAATACGCCGGGGAGAACGGCGTGGCCGCCTACGGCACTATGATGTATGTGAATTTTGTATTCCTGTCCGCCTTCATCGGCTACTCCATCGGCACAGCGCCGGTGATCGGCTTCCACTACGGCGCCCAGAACCACCCGGAGCTGAAGGGTCTGCTGCGAAAAAGCACCGTGATCATCTCTGCCGTTTCTGCGTGCATGCTGGCCGCCGCCCTTGCTTTGGCCCAGCCCCTTTCTAAGATCTTTGTGGGCTACGACGACCAGCTGCTGGAGCTGACGGTAAACGGCTTCCGGATCTTCGCCTTTTCCTTCCTGCTGGCAGGCTTCGCCATTTTCAGCTCCGGCTTCTTTACGGCGCTGAACGACGGCCTGACCTCCGCCATCATTTCCTTTTTGCGGACACTGGTATTTCAGGTGGCAGCGGTGCTGCTTCTGCCTCTGCTCTGGGGCATCGACGGCATCTGGTGGTCCGTGGTAGCAGCAGAAGCCATGGCTGTGGCCGTAGGCGCGGTATTCCTGATATGCAAGCAAAAAAAGTATCACTATTAAAAATTACCGGTCAGGTTGATGAACCGCCCCTTGTCAAGTAGACCAGGAATGTGAAATACTTTGTTTGTGATATGAATCCGCACTTTCGGCAGGTTGCAAAGATATGCTTCCCTCAGGCTACTATTGTTGCAGACAAATACCATGTGATTCGGCAGGCTTACTGGGCTATGGAACGAGTAAGAAAAAAC
>JAGBSG010000015.1 GCA_017632035.1 Oscillospiraceae bacterium
CGGAAGGCCTCGCAGACGCAACCCGGGAGCGGATCCTTCAGAAGGCTATGGAAATGGGCTATAAGCAGTTTTCCTACGTGGGTACACTAAGTGCTATGTCTAAGCTGGAACCCGTTGTCGCCAGCGAACATGGCTTCCGAGGAGAGATCGCCCTTCTGACCACCAGCTTCCTGGGTCAGTCCCACTTCGCCTCTCTGATGCTGGATCGTTTCCAACGGGAGCTGTCCCAGATGGGCTACATCCTCAGCACCCATCGGGTGGACCCGGGTTGTATTGCCAACCGCACTCTGCCCATCACCTTCCTGAAAGAGCGGGTCAGCGCCATTGTCTGCATCGAGATGTTCAACCGGGAATACAGCGAAATGGTCTGCGACCTCGGCCTGCCGGTGCTGTTTGTGGACGGCCCCACCCCCCGGGGCGGCTATACCCTCCCTGCCGATCGGCTCTATATGGACAACACCATCGGCATCACCCGTCTGGTGAACGATATGCTGAACAAGGGCAAGCGCCGTATCGGATACGTAGGCAACTATGACCACTGCCAGTCCTTTTATGAGCGGTATCTGGCCTTCCGCAACGCCATGATGCTGGCGAATGCGCCGGTAGAGGACCGGTTCATTATCAATACCAATTACGGCTATGAGATTGCGGATGCTCTGAACAATCTGACCGAACTGCCCGATCTGTTCATCTGTGCCAACGACTTCGTGGCCATTGAGGTTCTTCAGGCCCTGAAGAAGATGGGCAAGTCCGTCCATAATGAAGTAATGCTCTGTGGATACGACGACTCCGCCGAGTCCCGGATCATATCCCCCGCCCTGACCACCGTTCACATCCACACCCAGATTATGGCCTATACCGCCACCCAGCTGCTGATGACCCGGATCAAGGAGCCCTCCCTGGACTACCGGACGGTGCACACCGAGACCACTCTGATCCTCCGGGAATCCACCGGAAACTAAGGAGGAATCGTCATGCCCTTCTTTTCATATGAAAGCAAATTCAGTCAGGCAATGCTCAAGTTTTGCGGGGCGTGCTATCTGAATCTTCTTTGGATCCTGTGC
The DNA here is from genome assembly GCA_017632035.1 of Oscillospiraceae bacterium. Lineage (GTDB taxonomy): Bacteria > Bacillota > Clostridia > Oscillospirales > Oscillospiraceae > Faecousia. The sequence continues at coordinate 1,065 of JAGBSG010000015.1, forward strand.
TCCCTGCCCGTTTTCACCATCGGTGCCTCCACCACTGCCCTGTATTATGTAACTCTGAAGATGGTTCAGGATGAGGAAAGCAACATCACCGCCATGTTCTTCCGGGCTTTCCGGGAAAATTTCCGCCAGGCAACCACCCTGTGGCTCATCATGCTGGGCATCGGCCTGCTGCTGGCAGGCGACGGTTACATTCTCTATCACCTGCACCACTCCGCCGCCGGAATTCCTGCGGTTATGTGGACCCTGATGCTGGCGCTGATCATTGTGGCCGCCATCGCTTATGTAATCGTGCTGATGTATCTGTTCCCCCTGGTGGCCAGCGTCCGCAACACCAACTGGGCCATGCTGAAGAATTCCTTCTTCATCGGCATCCACTATCTGTTCTGCAGCATTCTGGTTTTTGCCATCCATCTGGCCATGTTCTATGTGGTGGTCAACCTGTTCACGCCTGCCATCATCTTCGGCCAGGGTCTGTGTGCACTACTCAGTTCCTATCTTCTGATCAACGTGATCCGTGCATGTTCCTATGATCCCGCCGCAGAGGAGGCCGCAGAATGAAACTTTCCCCGGAAGAACGGCAGCAGCATCGGGAAATGTTCGCCCGTATGACCCTCAAAGACAAGCTGGAACATATCTGGTTGTACTATAAGATGCCGATCTTTCTGGCCATCGTTGCTGTGTCCATCGTTGTTTCAGGCATCCACCGTGCCATCACTCAAAAAGAACCCGTCTTGTATGCCGGTTTTCTCAACGTTGCCGTTGGCAGCGAATTGGAAACAGTGCTTTCAGCAGACTATCTCAACTCCCGGAACTATGATCCCCAAAAGGCGGAGATCCTTTTCTACCGGGATCTGTACCTGTCCAACACCCCCAGCCCCGAAAACCATGAATACGCCTATACCTCCAATCTGAAGATTCTGGCAACTGTCAATTCCAAGACCTTGGATGTGGTTTTGATGAACAGGGAGGCTTACGATATTTGCTCCGGCAGCGGATATCTGCTGGATCTGAGGGAGCTGATTTCCCTGGAGGATCCCCGATATTCTCCCTATGTGGCAGAAAATCTAGTGATTCTGGAGGATAATTCCATCGAGTACAATCTGGGAGAAGTGTCAGAATATCTTGTAGTGACAGAATCGATTCCCAATGCACTGAATCTGTCGACACTTCCCTTGTTTGCGCAGGCTGGGTTTTCCGGTGAAGTATATTTGGGCATTATCGCCAACACCCCCCGACTGTCCGAATGTGAGGCGTACTTCGCATTTCTGATCGAATAATTTTTTGTATTCCAGCAGGCATCTGCTACTCCACCCCAATAGTGGATGTCTGTAAAATAAAGGAGGTAAATTCCGTCTGACTCACGGTGCGGCAGTGTGGAGACCTGTCGTAATTCCGCTCCGGTTTTGCTCCGCTGCGGAGAGAACGCACGCGAAATGGTAGGTGCGTTTAGAGTCGTAACACAATGGCAAGTTTGACCCTGAAGAACATCAAGAAGGTCTACCCCCACAACGGCGATGACGCCAAGAAGGCCAAGAAGAAGGCCAAGAAGGGCGAGCAGCCCGAGGAGAAGAAGGTCAACCTGCAGATCACTGCTGAGGGTGTCGTTGCTGTCCAGGAGTTCTCCCTGGATATCAAGGACAAGGAGTTCATCGTTCTGGTCGGTCCTTCCGGCTGCGGTAAGTCCACCACCCTGCGCATGGTCGCCGGTCTGGAAGAGATCTCCGGCGGCGAGCTGTACATCGGCGACCGTCTGGTCAACGACGTGGCTCCCAAGGACCGTGACATCGCCATGGTCTTCCAGAACTACGCTCTGTACCCCCACATGACCGTTTATGACAACATCGCCTTCGCTCTGAAGCTGCGTCACACCCCCAAGGATGAGATCGACCGCAGAGTTAAGGAAGCCGCTGAGATCCTGGACATCACCCAGTACCTGGGCCGTAAGCCCAAGGCCATGTCCGGCGGTCAGCGTCAGCGTGTTGCCATCGGCCGTGCTATCGTCCGCGAGCCTCAGGTTCTGCTGATGGACGAGCCTCTGTCCAACCTGGACGCCAAGCTGCGTAACCAGATGCGTGCTGAGATCATCAAGCTGCGTGAGCGCATCAACACCACCTTCGTTTACGTTACCCACGACCAGACCGAGGCTATGACCCTGGGCGACCGTATCGTCATCATGAAGGACGGCTTCATCCAGCAGATCGGCACTCCTCAGGAAGTGTTCAACCATCCCTACAACCTGTTCGTCGC
>JAGBSG010000016.1 GCA_017632035.1 Oscillospiraceae bacterium
CTTCACCTGCCATTCGCTCACGCAAAGCCGAGAAAGGGCAAAAAGAGAATTGAGCACAAGCGACAGCAGATCCGGATTTGGAAGATCTTCCTGCGACAGCACCTCAGCGACCTGGGCGAAATAAGTTCCCAGCGTTAGCTTTTGCAGATCTCTTCGCAGCCCTTGAAACAGCTCGATGCTGTGGGCCTCGTTGACGGTGTACATTCCTTTGTATTCAAATAGCGTAAACTCACTGAGCACCAACAGCTGGCAGGCGGCTGTCAACGGACTGTTTTTTCTGCGCAGCCCCCGCGCCTTTACCGTCAGGCGACCGTGATTTTGCGTCAGCAGAGTCACCAATGCGTCGCGGTCATTGTAGTCCGTGACCCGAAGCACCAATCCCCGGATCGTTAAATACATCTGTCTCCTCCATCCTGCGGGCCCGGTTATACAAAAGATATGCCTCAGGCGCGCCGGTCTCTAAAAATATGGTCCAAAAATCCTGTGCTTTCATACGCTTCCCTCCCACACTAGGATTTGCAGAAAGCAGAAGGGTTAGCCATGGAAATTATTCGCTGTAACCGAAGTTGCGTACAAGGAAGTCGCTGTCACGCCAGTTTTCCTTTACCTTGACCCAAGTGGTCAAATACACGCGGGTTCCCATAAATTTCTCACAATCTGTTCGCGCCATGCTGGAGATCTTCTTCAGCATATCGCCGTGCTTGCCAATGATGATGCCCTTGTGACTGGCGCGCTCACAATAGATTGTCGCGTCTATATCGATAATGCCGTTGTCCCGCTCGGAGAATTTCGTGATCTCAACAGCAGTACCGTGAGGCACTTCCCTGTCCAAACACCACAGCAGTTTTTCTCTGATGATCTCTGCCATGACTTGACGCTCCGGCTGATCTGTTGTTACATCCTCCGGGAAAAGAAACGGACTTTCTATAGCATATTTCTCACAGATGTTCAACAAGTCGTCCACACCATCGCCGGTTTTAGCGCTGATGGGTATGATCGCATCAAAGGCAGCTGCTTCTGCGTATGTGGCGATCACCTCCAAAAGATTTTCCTTTTCCACTGTATCGATCTTATTGATAGCAAGGACCGCGGGACACTTTCTTGCACGGAGCTGTTCGATCAGACCCTGTTCCTGGGCACCGATGCTTGCCACAGGCTCAACCACAAGAACCGTCAGATCCACATCCGCAATAGAATCCCTTGTAACGCTTACCATGTAATCGCCAAGCTTCGTGCGTGGCTTATGAAAACCGGGTGTATCCACGAACACAAACTGGGTGTTTCCTTTGGAGACAATACCGCAGATCCGGTTGCGGGTAGTCTGGGGCTTATTGGAAACAATCGCGATCTTCTCCCCTACCAGGTAGTTGGTCAGAGTGGACTTGCCCACATTGGGGCGGCCCGCAATGGTGATCATAGCTGTTTTTGTTGCCATGTTATTTCTTTCTCCTATCTGCTTAAAATCAGCCACGCTGCATACCCGGGATGCCGGCTGCGATAGATTCTTCTCTGGCACGCATCTGCGCCTTCTGAGGGCCTTCATCCAAGTGATCATAGCCAAGCAGATGCAGCATGGAATGGATGGTTAAATAACCGATCTCTCTGCGGGTACTATGGCCATACTCCTTTGCCTGTGTCACAGCACGCTCAAGGGAAATAGCCATATCACCAAGAGGGCACATTTCGGTCTCCGGGTCTAAGTACGCGCTCCAATCCTCCGGCAATTCCCCGGGAGCAAATTGAAACATAGGAAAGCTGAGTACATCTGTGGGCTTGTCTATATTTCTGCTGGCGCAGTTAATTGCCCGGATCCCACGGTCGTTGGTTACGAACACATTGATCTCACAGGGAACGCAAATCCCCTCAGCACGCAGTGTCTCCTCCACACATTTTCGGATGACGGAGCTGACCAACGGCTTTTGCAGGGAAAGGACGTCGAAGGTAATATTGATCTTAACAGTACCCATACTTAATTCTTCCTTTTGTAGCGGCCGTGAAATTCTCCGGCCGGTTTCTTGATCTCTGTATTTCTGCCAGCACGCTCATAAGCGTTAATGATCTCCTGGACCAGTGCGTGACGCACCACATCTGCCGAGGTGAGGCGGCATATGGCAATATCCTTCACGCCATCCAAAACGCGGATGGCATCTTTTAAACCGGATGTCTTATCTCTGGGAAGATCGATCTGCGTTACATCGCCGGTAATTACCACCTTCGAACCGAAGCCCAGACGGGTCAAGAACATTTTCATCTGTTCACTGGTGGTGTTCTGTGCTTCATCGAGGATGATGAAGCTGTCATCCAGCGTGCGGCCTCGCATATACGCAAGAGGTGCCACTTCAATGGACCCACGCTCCTGATACTTCTGAAAGGTCTCTGCCCCGAGCATATCGTAGAGCGCATCATAAAGGGGTCTTAAATAGGGATCCACCTTGTTCTGCAGGTCGCCGGGCAGAAAACCCAGCCTCTCTCCTGCCTCGACTGCAGGTCTTGTAAGCACGATCCTGTTAACAGTTCTCTCACGGAATGCAGCCACAGCGGCAGCCACGGCCAGATAGGTCTTTCCAGTACCGGCCGGACCAACACCGATGGTCACAGTGTTCCTGGAAATCGCCTTCATATAGTTCTGCTGGCCTACAGTTTTTGCCTTAATAGGCTTGCCTTTTGCGGTAATGCAGACAACATCCTTTGCCATCTGGCTGACCTGGGCATCATTGCCCTCTCGAACCAGTGTGATCAGATACCGCACCCGCTGCTCATCGATGCTCTCTCCTTTGGAGGCCAGGGCCAACAAGCCCTCTAATGTACGGGCAGCCTTATCTACAGCCTCCTCGTCACCGGAGATCTTTAGATCTGTTCCCCGATTCACGATAGCGACACTCAGGCTTTCTTCTATGCGTTTAATGTGTTCGTCAAAGGATCCGAATACAGCGATCAGGTCTTCTACACGATCCGCATTTACGATCCGTTCAATCGTTCTTCCCATTGCTTCCGATTATCTCCTCACTCTTTACTCGCCCGATCATTTCCAGACAGGTATATTGCCCGTACATACAGTAGATATCTTCGTTCTGCTCCACAGTCTGTGCCCGCGTCAGGATTTGACCGGATATCATTTGACTGTTCAGGTAAATTTCCGCAAAGTGCTCCATGGAGGCGCTGGCAGCATCCGTTACCACCACAGCAGTGGAATTATCATAATAAACGCACTTCTCCTCGACCAGAGTTACCGGAAGACGAAATCCGCCGGGCAGTGACAGAATATGCTCTGTATACATTTTATCACAAGTTGTATCTGAAATTCCACTATCTTTGTAGAAATTTATCCGTTTTTTTCCGATGATCAGACTATATTTTTTCTCAACACGGGCAGGATCTCCTTTTTTTGTAAAGCTAACAGGGGTAATTACGGTCAGCTCGTGCCTGGTTTGTGCAAAAATCTCCGCCTCCGCCCTGGTTGCCTGGATTCGAATGCCGCAGTCCGTATATCCGGATACCAACACCTCACCTGCTTTCACTGCCTGTCCGGCCTTGCAAAGGGCGTTTCCCCTTGTAACAGTGCAGGACCGTATCACGCCGTCTCGTGCAGCTACAATACTGCTGACACCGGGTTCTTTCTGCTGTGGCTCGGTAGTCGTTCTTTCGCGGACAGAGATCGTAGCAACGCAGCCCCTTGTATTCACCCCAGCCCACTGCAATTCCGGAATCGCTGCAAGCAGATTGTTCTTAACCTGTTCACTTCGTACACTGCGCCTGGACGCACCAAAGAAGATACCGCAGGCTTCAGCCTCCTGTATGATCTGTTTTGCAGGGATCACTGTATTTCCATCTACCTGAACAAAGAAAACCCGAGCAGGCAGATACGCTGACATACAGAACAGAATGAGCAGACCTGCTAACAGGACCGGCCTTTTCAGCAAAGACTTCGCCGCCCAATAAATACCATGTCTGCGCACTATGCGTTGCCGGGCTCCACGCTGCTTTGCAAGTGTTCGCAGTCCTGGGTAGTCCTTTCTGTAAACACGAAACAGCACGGTTAGATAGTCCTTGGGTGTAATTTGAAATACCGGTATGGACCGACTGTTCAACGACGTCAGAAACCCGGCAATATCTGCACTGGTCAGTTCAATGGTCACCATACCCGACATTGACATGAATAAACCCATCATTTCCTCCTTCTAAGCAGGGTCACGCTGTCTATGCGACCGGAGATCACAAGCTGTTCCTTTGTCATTCTGGAAAGCTCCATGCCACCTCCACAGATACATAAATGCCCATAGTTTAGCTGCACACATATTTTCTCGGTACTGTATTCAGTGACGCCTTTATGGTTTTCAATCAAAACCCGTCGATCTCCTGCCAGCTCCACCAGGGGCACCCCCGGCAATGCTTCTGCCGGGAGATCCGCACTGTCTGTCAGTCGCTGCAGTATATGCCTGTGCTGTTTCATCGCAGCACCTCCTTTGGATAAAGCGTATGAGAAATACTGTGATGTTTTCCGGATAGATGCATAAATTCTTTTGAGGTGATGCAAATGAAGACAAGAAAAACCTTATGGACAGCAACAGCATCCGCAATAGGCATGCTTTTACTGATCCTGGACAGCAAAACTGCACTGATTGGCGCAGCGGATGGCATTGACCTGTGCATCCGTACTGTGATTCCTTCCCTGTTCCCATTTTTTGTGCTCTCGATCCTGTTGACAAGCACCCTGACGGGCAGATCGATCAGGCTGCTAGGCCCAGTGGCACGGCTGTGCGGTATTCCTGAGGGCGCAGAAGCGCTTTTGGCCGTGGGTCTTCTGGGAGGGTATCCGGTTGGTGCACAAGCCGTATACCAGGCCTATGAAGCAAAACAGCTAACCAAATCGGACGCGCACAGGCTGTTGGGCTTTTGCAGCAATGCCGGACCTGCATTCATCTTCGGTATGGGCGCAGGCCTGTTTTCAACACAATGGTGTTGCTGGATCTTATGGGGGATTCATATTATTTCTGCGATCCTGGTAGGGTTGCTGCTTCCAAACAAATCGAAAGCGTCTGTTACATCAGTACAAGAAGTCAATCTTACCCTGCCGCAGGCTGTATATAAAGCGATAAAGGTTATATCCGGTGTTTGTGGGTGGATCATCCTATTCCGTGTCGTTTTGGCAATATCGAACCGGTGGTTTTTGTGGCTGCTGCCGGACACGCTGCGCCTGGCACTTACCGGCGGGCTGGAGCTTGCGAATGGGTATGCCGGTCTGAGCAGCGTTACTTGTGAGGGTGCAAGTTTTTTACTATGTGCATGCTTTCTATCCTTTGGCGGTGTCTGCGTGGCAATGCAAACGGTCTCAGTAACCGGCAGGCTTGGAAGCGGACTGTATTTCCCGGGAAAAATTCTGCAAACCGCAATCAGCTTTCTGCTAGCATTGGTGGTGCAAGGTTTGCTGTTTCCTGCCCATAAGCGCCTGTCGCTCTCCCCTAGTGTCATGATTCCCGTTCTTGCTGCGGTATGTATTATTGTATTATTTGTGCCGATTATGAAAAAAACAGTAGCTTTTCAGAGTAAACTGGTGTATAATGAGTAAAAAATTCTTAAGAGGTCACAGTTATGCTGTTTCGCAAAAAGATCGAGCGCTCCTGTTCCTACTGTGCATACGGCACAAAAATCGATGATGAACAGGTTCTTTGCACCAAAAAGGGTGTCGTGCCCGTGTGTGGAAAGTGCAGAAAATTTTCCTATGATCCCTGCAAGCGCGTACCTCCCAAAGTCAAAGCTTTGGATTTTCAAAAATACGATAAAGAAGATTTCTCGTTGTAAGAACTGCCGGAAAGCATATCGCTTTCCGGCAGTTACTTATTGAGTGATCATTGCGAGAAATTCGTCTTCAGACAAAATGGGGATTCCCAGTTCTTTTGCCTTGCGTTCTTTTGAGCCGGCATTTTCACCGACAACGACATAGCTTGTTTTTTTAGAAACAGAACCGGAGGCCTTTCCGCCAAACAATTCGATCTTTTCGGTAGCTTCCTCCCGAGTAAACTTATTGAGTGCGCCTGTGAGCACAAAGGTCATACCGGCAAATCTGGCATCCTTCACAACACGCTTGCTTTCAAAGTTTACACCGGCCTGGCGCAGCAACTCGATCATCGCTCTGGAATGAGGCTGAGCAAACCAATCCGCAATGAAACCGGCTGTGATCTGGCCAACATCATCAATGTCAGTAAGCTCCTCTATAGACGCGTTCATCAGCCTATCCAGATTCCCAAAGGCACTTGCCAGCACCTTACCGGTCTTGGCACCTACCTGGCGGATTCCCAGACCGTAGATCAGGCGGCTCACATCCTGGCTTTTACTGCCCTCGATGGCCGCCAGAAGCTTATTTGCGGCCACATCGCCCTTTTGCCACAGACTTTTCATCTGCTCCAGTGTTAGGTAATAGATATCCGCAGGAGATTTGATATACCCCTTCTCGATCAAGGCATCTACGATAGCAGACCCGAAGCCCTCAATATCCATGGCGTCCCGGCTGACAAAGTGGGCAATATTGCGGCTAAGCTGTGCAGGACAGGCAACACTGGTACAACGCAAGAAAGCTCCATCCGGGTCTTTGGCTGTAGGCGCGCCGCAAACCGGACAGCAGTGCGGCAGATGATACGCAACAGCATCGGCGGGCCGCTTTGAAAGGTCCACATCCAGAATTTCCGGAATGATCTCACCGGCTTTGCGGATACGGACCGTATCACCAATACGAATATCCCTCTGGGTAATGAAATCCTGATTGTGAAGCGTTGCATTGGTCACAGTTGTTCCTGCAAGACGCACAGGTCTAACCACCGCTTTAGGTGTCAAAACGCCGGTCCGGCCCACCTGTACAACAATATCCTCCACCACAGTGGGCTTGATCTCCGGAGGATATTTATACGCAACTGCCCAACGAGGAAATTTTGCTGTTGTCCCCAGCATTTCACGGTGCGCAAGGTCATTGACCTTAATTACCGCACCGTCAATATCACAGCTCAGTTCTCCCCTGCTTTCGTTGATCGCCATGACCTGCTCATTCACCTGCTCTATGGTGCTGCATTTTGCAAATGGGACCACCTTAAAGCGAAGCTTTTGCAGATATTCCAAGGATTCCGTGTGGCTCATGAAGTCCATACCCTCTGCAAGCTGGATGTTAAAAATAAGGATATCCAACCCCCGTTTGGCCGCGATCTTCGGATCCAACTGCCGCAGAGATCCTGCAGCCGCGTTTCTGGGATTGGCAAAGAGCTGCTTGCCATCGGCCTCCTGCTGGGCATTCAGCCGCTCAAAGCTGCTTTTGGGCATGAACACCTCGCCCCGAACGATCAGTCTGGGCGGGGCCTCCCTGAGCGTCATGGGGATGGAGCGAATCGTCTTCAGGTTTTCCGTTACATCCTCCCCTACGACTCCGTCACCACGGGTAGCACCACGGACAAAAACGCCGTTTTCATATTCCAGTGCCACAGAAAGGCCGTCGACCTTGGGTTCCACAGAAAACTCCGTGTCCTGATCGTCAGCAAGGATCTTTTCAAGAAACCCATTGAGTTCATCCACAGAAAAGACATCCTGCAGGCTCATAAGGGGTACCGGATGAGAGACCTTTTCAAACTTGCTAAGGGCCTCACCGCCTACTCTTTGGGTAGGAGAATCCGGCTTTGCCAGTTCAGGATTCTGAGTCTCCAGCTCCTCCAGCTCACGCAGCAGCCGATCATACGCAAAGTCCGGCATAGTGGGATCGTCCAGAACATAGTAGTGATGGTTTGCCTCATTCAGGATATCTGTAAGCTCTTCTATTCTCTTTCTTGCGTCCATCTTATCCTCCGGTTTGAAGAAATGTATCAGGCACCTGCCCTACGATGATCGTTTCTGCCACAACGACTTGGCTTGTGACAGTGAAGTTTTCTGTCTTTCCCAGCACCAAAACGGATACATCCACACTGACATCCATGGTCAACTGCTGCAGGGTCTGGTTGATCCCTGCTTCTGTAAAGAAGCTTTGAAAGGCAGCATCTGAATTCCGGATCGAGAGAATGTGCACAGGGATCCCCGGTCCTCTGCCGGAAAACAGTTCAGGCAGGACCAGGCTCCCAAGGGGGATTCCCAGATCCGCTGTATCCAGGGCCAGGATCTCATCGTTGATCAGATTCAGTATGTCCGTTTTCAGACGGTTGACCTCACTCATATTGGTCTTCAGCGCTGTAATTCGGCCATCCAGATCCTTCTCGAAATAGATGATGCGATCATACCGAACATTCCCGGTTTCAATCTGGTGGTCAATGGCATCATTGATCAGATCTGATGTAGAATTGCGGATTTGTGTTTCGGCCAGTCCGCGTATCGCGTCATGGTAGCGGATCCGAAACACTGTCAGTAAAACGACCAACAGGATCAGCAGTACCACGATCATGCGGCAAATTTTTTGAAAACCCCGGCGCATAAATATCCCCCCTGTGGAGGATATGCCTCAAGTTAACAAATATCACAGCCGCTTCATGTGTGCGGATGCAGTCTTTGCCATGAGCTTTTTGGTGCCGATCTCATCAAACGCGATTTCCAACAGCGCATCGCCACCCATTTTCATAACAGACAGTACCATGCCCTTGCCAAACGCGGTATGCATCACCATATCGCCCTTGTTCACTTCCAAATAGGCATGCTTTTCGGCAGCATGGGTAATGGCAGGTATCTCCCGTTTGTATGGAGGCATTTTGTATGGATTCGGCATTTGCGTATAATGGTCAGCTTCGTTATAGCGGAAACTTCCCTGTGCCGGGCTTTGATAAACGCTTCCCTTGTGAAGGACCATATCCTCCGGGATCTCCCGCAGGAATCTGGACGGTAGTGTGGCATTTGTCCGTCCGTACAGCATGCGCTGTTTGGCATGGGAGATCGTTAAGGTCTTTTTAGCTCTGGTGATCGCTACATAGCATAGACGCCGCTCCTCCTCCATTTCCTCATGATCCCCGATGGCGCGCATCCCGGGAAACAAGCCATCTTCAAAGCCCACAAGAAATACATGGGAGAACTCCAAGCCTTTTGCCGAGTGCATTGTCATCATGACAACGGCATCGTCACCTTCGTTGTACTGCTCCAGATCTGTATACAGAGCGATCTCCTCCAGGAAGCCCGCCAATGTGGGAGTATCCGCGTTTTGTACATAAGCACGGATGCTGGATTTTAGTTCCCGGATGTTTTCCAGTTTAGTCTGGTTTTCCTCTGTAGGCTTGGACTCCAGCATTGCAGCATAGCCAGTGCGCAGAAGCATCTCATCATAGAACTCGGGAAGGCTCATGCCATCCTCCAGAAGCTGAGCCAGCTCCTCCATGAGCACAGTAAACTGCATAAGCTTGCCTGCCGGCTTTTCCAAGGGGTTATAGGAGTAGGGATCACTGACAACGCTGTAGAGCGGTTTACCCTCAGCCAGGGCCAGTCGTTCTGCCGTTTCAACGGTTTTTGCGCCTAAGCCTCTGGGGGGATTATTGATGATGCGCTTTAGCCGCAGATCGTCAGCCCTGTTATTGATAACACACAGATAAGACAGCATATCCTTGATCTCCGCACGGTCAAAGAAACGCATACCGCCAATGACGCGATATGGAATGCCGTTTCGCTTTAGGGCAAATTCCAGCGCATTGGACTGGGCATTGGTGCGGTACAAGATTGCATAGTCCTTAAAATTCTTGCCCTTTGAGGAGGAAATGATCTGACCGGCAATGAAATTGCCCTCTGCTCCCTCATCATAAGCCTCATAAACCGTGATCGGCTGGCCGGCTGTGTTGGCAGTCCACAGGCGTTTGCCTTTTCTTCCTAAATTATGGGCGATCACAGCGTTTGCCGCATTGAGGATCGCCTGGGTAGAGCGGTAATTCTGCTCTAACCGGATGGTCCGGGCACTGCGATACTGCTTTTCGAAATTTAGGATGTTTTCAATGTTTGCGCCGCGGAAGCGATAAATGCTCTGATCGTCGTCACCAACGACACAGATATTTTCATAACCACCTGCCAAAAGCGAGGTCAGCAGATACTGCATATAGTTGGTGTCCTGATACTCGTCCACCAAAACATAACGGAATTTACGCTGGTAGTAAGTACGCACATCCTCATGTTCCTGCAAAAGCTCAACAGTCCTGAAAATGATATCGTCAAAATCCAGCGCGTTATTGTCCTTCAACCGTGTTTGATAGGTCTTGTAGGCACGGGCGATATGAAGCATCCTTATATCCCCGGTCAGCTCTGCTCGCTGCAAGAGCTGTTCTGCCGTCTTCATTTTATCCTTTTCCCGGCTGATCACATTAAGTACGTACTTGGCAGGAAATGTTTTATCATCAAGCCCCATATCCCTGATGATATCCTTCATGACACGCTCTGAATCAGAAGCATCGTAGATCGTAAAGCTTTTGGTATAGCCCAGACGCTCGATCTCTCTGCGCAGGATCCGGCAGCAGGCAGAATGAAACGTCATTGCCCAAACATCCTGGGCATCCCTGTCCAGAAGCTTTGCCAGCCTGTCTTTGAGCTCATTTGCGGCCTTATTGGTGAAGGTAATGGCCAGGATGCTCCAGGGACTTGCGGGCCGCAGGGCACACAAATAGTCGGCACGGTGCCTGTCAAACTCCGTAAAAGGCTCTCTAAGCGCTTCCAAAAACAACACATCGTCTTCCGTCACTGTATCCGGCACCTCGCTGCTGTCACTGGCGCAGCCAAAGCGGATCAAATTGGCGATGCGATTGATCAGCACAGTGGTCTTGCCGCTGCCGGCACCCGCCAGGAGCAAAAGGGGCCCCTCCGTTGTCATAACGGCTTCTTGCTGCATAGAATTTAGGTTTTGAAAATTCGAAGCGATATACTGCCGCCTGGCAGCAACAAAACGCGCAAGCATGGTATCGGTCATATAGGCACCTGTTTCTGATCAAGATGCTCTTATTCTACCGCATTTCAACGCAAAGGTAAAGTAAAATTTCATTCCATCAGCTCCCGCAGATGGACCAATGCTTTCTTTTCGATCCGGGAAACCTGGACCTGGCTTACAGACATAACCTTAGAAACCCGGTCCTGCGTCAGACCGTGGTAATAACGCAGCCGGATCACCATTGCCTCTCTCTGCGGAAGCTTGTCTATGGCCTGACGCAGAGATATCTTTTCAACCATACTTTCTTCCGATTCGGTATCTGTCAGGATACTTTCCAAAGTGAAGCCATCCTCACCGGCTTCTCTTTGGATAGATTCCGTACAGGCTGTAGCAGTTTCTGCCAGGGCGATCTCTTCCGGCTTAAAGCCTGTTTTTTCCGAGATCTCCTGAATTGTTGGCTCTCTGCCCAAGCTATTCACCAGCTGGCTGCGTACGGACTTTATGGTTGCAGCCTGCTCTTTGATGCTTCTGGATACCTTGATCGCACCGTCATCCCGCAAAAATCGGCGAATCTCCCCGGCGATCTTCGGAACGGCATAGGTAGAAAACTGCGTTCCAAAGTTCAGGTCAAACCCCTCCACTGCCTTAAGAAAGCCCAGGCAGCCAAGCTGATACAAATCATCCGGCTCTGTACCACGGCCAATAAACCGCCGGGCAACTGACCAGATCAATCCGGCGTTTTCCGTAACGAGCAGTTCTCCGGCTTCCCTGTCACCAGACTGGCTTTTGGCGATCAGTTCTTCTGTTCTGCTCATTTGCGCCGCTGCAGCTTCCGGCGCATATGTACCCTAGTACCCTTGCCCGGCTCAGAAGTGATGGTCAGACTCGTCATAAAGCTCTCCATGATCGTAAAGCCCATACCGCTGCGGTCCGCGCCGCCGGTTGTGAACATCGGTTTTTTGGCCTGCTCCACATCGGTGATCCCAACGCCTCTGTCCTTAATGACGATGTCCAAAATATGATCCTTCAGGATACGGCAGCGCAGGGTGATGATCCCCAGCGCATCCGGGTATGCGTGCACGATGCAGTTGGTCACAGCTTCAGAGACAGCGGTGCGAATATCTCCCAGTTCCTCCAGGGTCGGATCCATCTGGGCCGCAAAGCAGGCAACCGCTGATCTGGCAAAGGCCTCATTTGTAGACTTGCTTGGAAAGTCCAGGATCATATAGTTTTCAAATTTCATAATACAGCCTCCTTGATCTCCACTAATTTATCAATTCCGGATGCCCGGAATACTTTCATTGGTTGGCTACCCAAGCCGCTGAGCAGCAGCTTGCCTTCGATCCTTGTCATACTGCGCATGGCATTGATGACCACCGCGATACCGGAGGAATCCATAAATGTGACCTCCTGAAAATCCAACACACATATGTTAGGCGTATAGGCTTCGATCTTTGCTGTAATGGACTGAATATACCCTTTTGCTCTGTGATGGTCGATCTCCCCTGTCAGCGCGACTGTAAGCCGTCCATCCTGCAGAAAGCTGGTAAATTGCATGTAATTCTCCTCCTTTTTGTTTGTCATAAACAGTATAAGAATTATGGCTTCACATTTGCTGTCGAAATCGGCAACTAAAAAAATAAGTGTGGGGTGCAAACACAAGGTTTACACCCCACACAGTCAAATTATAATTACAGCCGCTTCAGTGCTGCTTCACTTTCTTCCAGCTGAGCGATCAGGTCGCGGGCCTTCGCAGCCTTTTCGCGCTCAGCGTTGACCACAGCCTCCGGTGCACGGGATACAAAGTTTTCGTTTGAAAGCTTGCCTTCCAGTGCTGCCAGATTCTTTCTGGCCTTTTCCAGCTCCTTGCTCACCCGGTCCAGTTCTTTTGCCACATCCACCAGCTGACCCATGGGAATATACAGCTTGGCATCCGCAGTGGTACAGCAGATCATGCCATCAATATTTTCAGGCTCAGAATCCAGCAGTGTCACCCGATCGGCATAGGCCAATCTCTGGATGAAGCCCTCGCCCTCGGCAAAGATCTGGGGCTTGGAACTCAGAACGAACAATGCAGCCTTCTTGGAAGGAGGCACATTCATATCCGCACGGCGGTTACGGATGGCACGGATGGCATTCATCACAGATTCCATCTGGGATTCTTCAGTCTGGAATACAAGCTTCTGGTCGAAGACAGGCCAGGGAGCAGCCATCAAGGCCTCACCGTCATGGGGGATGCTCTGCCAGATCTCTTCCGTAATGAAGGGCATAAACGGATGCAGCAGACGCAGGGTTTGGTCCAGCACATACACCAGAACAGCCAGCGCTGTCTGCTTCTGTGCGGGATCTTCGCTGTACAGTCTGGCCTTGGTCAGCTCGATATACCAGTCACAGTAGGTATCCCACAGGAAATCGTAGACCTTCTGGACAGCAACGCCCAGCTCGTACTTTTCCAGGTTCTCAGTCACATCAGCAATCAGAGCATTCAGCTTGGAAAGTACCCACTTATCCGCAATGGTCAGATTTTCGGCAACGGGGAGTTTATTGGTTGCATCCTCGCCCAGGTTCATCAGCACATACCGGCTGGCGTTCCACAGCTTATTGGCAAAATTGCGCATTGCCTCGCAGCGCTCCACATAGAAACGCATATCGTTTCCGGGAGAGTTACCCATGACCATATTCATGCGAAGGGCGTCACAGCCAAACTTTTCGATCATTTCCAGAGGATCAATGCCGTTGCCAAGACTCTTGGACATCTTCCTGCCCTTATCGTCACGGACAAGGCCGTGGATCAGCACTGTGTGGAAAGGCGTCTTTCCGGTATGCTCACAGCCGGAGAAGATCATTCTTGCTACCCAGAAGAAGATGATATCGTAACCGGTAACCAAAACATCCGTAGGATAGAAATATTCCAGGTCCTCGGTCTTTTCCGGCCAGCCAAGAGTCTCAAAGGGCCACAGAGCGGAAGAGAACCAGGTATCCAGCACATCAGGATCCCGCTCGATATTGGTGCTGCCGCACTTTTCGCACTTGCAGGCATCCTGCCGGGAAACCGTAATATGACCGCACTGCGCACAGGTCCAGGCAGGGATCTGATGGCCCCACCACAGCTGACGGGAAATACACCAGTCACGGACATTTTCCATCCAGTTCAGGTAAGTCTTGCTGAACCGCTCGGGGACAAACTTGGTCTGACCTTCTTTCACAACGCGGATGGCTTCTTCTGCCAGAGGCTTCATCTTAACGAACCACTGTGCAGAAATGATGGGCTCTACATCGTTATGGCAGCGGTAGCAGGTGCCCACATTATGGGCATGATCTTCCACCGTGACAAGATAACCCTGGGCTTCCAGGTCCGCAACGATAGCTTTACGGGCCTCGTAACGGTCCATACCCTCATATTTTCCGCCAAACTCATTGACGATGCCATTATCGTTCAGCACACGGATGACTTCAAGATTGTGGCGCAGACCCACTTCAAAGTCGTTGGGGTCGTGGGCAGGGGTCATCTTCACGCAGCCAGTGCCAAATTCCATTTCGGCATAGTCGTCAGCAACGATGGGGATCTCCTTATTCACCAGAGGCAGGATCACCTTTTTGCCTACGATATGCTGATAGCGTGCATCGTTGGGGTTTACGCACACACCGGTGTCGCCCAGCATTGTCTCCGGGCGGGTGGTAGCGATGACCACTTCACCGCTGCCGTCAGCCATGGGATAGCGGATATGCCACAGATGACCGGGCTTATCCACATACTCGACCTCAGCATCGGAAAGGGCTGTAACACAATGAGGGCACCAGTTGATAATACGGCTGCCCTTATAGATCAGGCCCTTTTCATACAGAGACACAAAGACCTCACGCACAGCATTGGAGCAGCCCTCGTCCATGGTAAAGCGCGCCCGATCCCAATCACAGGAAGAGCCCAGCTTCTTCTGCTGCTCAACGATGCGGTTGCCGTAGGTATGCTTCCAATCCCAAACACGCTCCAGGAACTTCTCACGGCCCAGGTCATAGCGTGTCAGACCTTCCTTACGAAGCTCTTCTTCCACCTTGATCTGGGTGGCGATGCCGGCATGATCCACACCGGGAAGCCACAGTGCGTCAAAGCCCTGCATACGCTTGAAGCGGATCAGGGTATCCTGCAAGGTTGCATCCATTGCGTGGCCCATATGCAGCTGACCCGTAACATTGGGTGGCGGCATAACGATGGTAAAGGGCTTGCGTCCCTCAGTTTTTTTAGCGCGGAAGTAGCCACCCTTCTCCCACATTTCATAGATTCGGTTCTCCACCTGTTGGGGTTCGTAAACCTTCGGCAGTTCTCTGGCCATAACATTACTCTCCTTTGAAGAAAAAAACACCCTGAGCACTAAGCTCAGGGCGGAATAGACGATTCCGTGGTACCACCTGAATTCCCGGTAGTTCCCGGGCACTCGAACGCTGTAACGGGCGTACCCGAACTGCCTTACTGAAATTTCGGGCAGACTGCTCAAGGGCGACAATCCGGCAAACTGCTGCATGCTCACACCAACCGCATGCTCTCTGGATAGCTGTAGAGGCCGGAAACTCCCCATCACCGCATTTATCCTTGTTAAAGTATCATATTTCCCCAATTCTGTCAACCCGGGAAATAGAAAAAAGCGCATGTGTGCCTTGACTGTATATTGGTTTTGAAATATAATATATTCAAATTTAAGGATGTGAGGATGCTTATGAGGCTATCACTGGTTGTCCCCTGCTATAACGAGGCTGAAAATGTAGCTGCCTTTCAAAATGCTGTTATCAAAGCCTTTGAAGGCTGCGGATATGATTACGAGATCATTTATGTGGATGATGGCAGCAAGGATGCCACCATGCACAATCTGCGCAAGCTTCACAAGGCCCAGCTATGCCCCGTAAAGGTCGTCAGCTTCTCACGAAATTTCGGCAAGGAGGCCGGGATCTACGCAGGCATGGCCCAGGCCAGCGGTGACTATATTTCCCTGATCGACGCGGATCTGCAGCAACGGCCGGAGCTCCTCCGGGAGATGGTGTCTATTCTGGAGGAAAAGCCGGAATACGATGTTGTCGCTGCCTATCAGGACCGCAGACGAGAAAGCAAATTTTTATCCTTTTTTAAGCGCTCTTTCTATGCGTTGATCAACAGACTTTCCAGCGTAAAGCTGCAGCCCGATGCCAGCGATTTCCGCACCTTCCGCAGGAGTGTAGCGGAAAGCATTCTTTCCCTTAAGGAATATCATCGCTTCTCAAAAGGTATCTTCGCCTGGGTCGGCTTCGATACCTGCTATATCCCCTATACACCATGTGAGCGGGCTGCCGGGGTCACAAAGTGGAACTTCAGGAAGCTCTTCAATTACGCCATTGACGGTATTATCGGGTTTTCTACTGCGCCTCTGCGCCTTTCTGTGTATTTGGGAAGCTTCACTGCTGTTGCCGCTGTAATCTACCTGTTCGTTGTGGTCCTGCAAAAGCTTATCTCCGGCATCGATATTCCCGGTTATGCCACGATCATCGTGCTGATCCTGCTGCTTGGCAGCATGCAGCTGTTCTGTATCGGTATTATCGGTGAATATGTGGGCAAGACCTTTGAGCAAAGCAAGGACCGGCCTGTCTATATTCCCCGCGAGGTCCTCAGCTATGATGAAACAACCACAGAATGATCATAAAACAGAGGTGGCTACAGTCTTATCTGCAGCCACCTCTCCATTTATACCTTGATCCCCAATTCCCTGTACTTCCTGCGAATAGAAAGCATATCCTCAAAGGTTTCGGGCCGTTTTGTGACATCGCGCAGCAGCGCAGAAGGATGGTAGATCGCCGTGGTCCATATGCGGTTTATCTCCTCCCAACTGCCGTGCTCTCTGGTGATTCGGTAATCCGGTCGGATCATGCGCATGGCCGCGATCCTACCCAGGCACACAACGATCTTTGGTTGGATCAGTTCGATCTGGTTAAACAGATACCCAATGCAGGCCTCCTGCTCTTCCTCTCTTGGGTCACGGTTTCTGGGAGGCCGGCATTTAACGATGTTGGCAATGTAGCAATTTCCGCGGTTCAGGTCAACGATGGAAAGAATATCATCCAGCAGTTTTCCCGCAGGCCCAACAAACGGCTCGCCCTGTAGATCTTCCTGTTCACCGGGACCCTCGCCGATAAACATGATATCCGCATCTCTGGGACCTGCGCCAAAGACCACATTGCTTCGCGTTTCACAAAGCTGACATTTTTTACAGCCGGCAGCTGCCCGCACCAATTCATCCCAATCCATCATGGTTATCTGCTCCTCCTGCGGTTCATTCTGCGACGGCGGTGTTGAGCGCGCATTGCACTGCGTTGAGCCAAACGCCTAATATACAGAACGCCGAAACCGGCCACAGCCAACACCAGCAGAACACCCAACACAGTCAACAATGTGGCAAAAAAGCCACCGCCTCCGGCGTTGCTCTGCTGGATCTTTTCAGAATAGACTGACACAGCATTCTTTGTAACAATCGGAGATTCTGCGACACAGATATTTTTATACCAAACCTGCACCGAATTGACTGCCACTCCAGCCGCAACAGGTGCTGTAAAGCTGTTTCCCGCCTGCTGATACCGGATGCTCAGATCATTATAAACAACATCTGCAGGCAAAACTGTGGACACAGATTGTTCAGGGCCAAGGGCAACATGATTGTCACCATTCATCACTGGGTGTTGGATTAGGACATCCTCCTTGCTGATGACCTGCGTAACCGCATAGCCATTGAAACCCAGGTTCAAAAGTTCCTTTGTCTCTTCATAGCTACCGAAATACAGAGGAACTGCACCATTCTCGTCAAAGGTTGGTATTGCATCCAGCACGACCGCTATATAGGACATGCTTCCGCTTGTTGCGGTGACGATCAGGCATCTGCGTCGGGCATCGGTAACGCCGGTCCTGCCGCCGGTGACATGGCGCTCATAATACAGCTGCTTATCATCTCTGATCATATAATTTGTCGTGATCATATATTTGCTTTCGCTCATGTTGGTAGCAGGCATTGTGTAATCGATTGCCGAGAAAAACTTCATGAATAACGCGTTCTTGCTGGCCTCCCGCAGGATCTTGACCATATCTCTTGCCGTTGTATACTGCTTTTCGTCGTGCAGACCATGGGCGTTCATAAAGTTTGTATTGGTGCAGCCTAACTCCTGGGCACGTTGGTTCATCATAATATGGAACCCCTGCTGAGAACCGGCGATATGGTGCGCGATCACAAGAGCCGCATCATTGGACGAATCAACCATCAGGCAGTACAGCAGCTGCTCCAGGGTTACGACCTCACCGATCTGAAAATCGGGTTTCATATTGCTCGGCAAAGACGCAATGGCATTTGCGGATACGGTAATGGAATCTGACAGATTTCCCTTCTCAACTGCAAGTAAGGCCGTCATGATCTTCACAAGACTGGCTGGTTCCAACTGTGTATCGGGATTCCATGCATACATCATGGTATCGCTGTTGGTTTCGTAGAGCATGGCTGCTCCGGCTGTTTGCAGCAGCTTGCTGCTGCCACACAGGGGCACGCCCGCATCTACAGAGTGGCTGCCGCTCACCACAGAAGTCATAGTTTGCGCGGTCACTCCGTTCTCGGGAGTGGATGCCCCATCATGCGTAGTATTCGTTGGCACAGCGGACACAGGTGCGACAATGCTCTGCAGCAGCAGACACAGGCACAGCAGCAGTCCCCCAAATTTCATTTTTCTCATGAATCCTACCTCTTTATTGCTTCAACAGACTTGTCCAATGAAACAAACTCATGTATAATAGGAACATTATATCAGCATTTTTCATCTTAGTCAATGTGGGAGGGCTGTGCAGTGAAAAAAGACATGTAGCGTTACAATTGATGTGAGACCAAGAGTATAGAAAAAGGCGATTGAGTTCGTTAGAATAAAGCTACCACACTCAACACTAACGAAAGGAACTCAACCGCCATGAATAGTGTAGCACTAAAATCCGAAAAGAACAA
>JAGBSG010000017.1 GCA_017632035.1 Oscillospiraceae bacterium
AAGTCGCCACACTGCTGGACAGTGAGCAGAAGCATCGGCAGCTCATCGACGATGTGGAGCTGCTCAGCGCAGGCCGGGAAATGGATATGGAAGCCGTTCGCTGCGGTCAGCTGAGCCCCGTGTTTTTCGGCTCTGCTCTGACCAACTTCGGTATTGAACCCTTCCTGGAAGCCTTCCTGAAGCTGACTCCTCCTCCCCTGTCCCGTATCGCCGACTGTGGGGAGATCGACACCTTTGATCCCAACTTCTCCGCCTTTGTGTTCAAGATCCAGGCCAACATGAACAAGGCCCATCGGGACCGGCTGGCCTTTATGCGGATCTGCTCCGGCAAATTCCAGAGAGATACGGAATATTACCATGTGCAGGGCGGCAAGAAGATGCGCCTATCCCAGCCCCAACAGCTCATGGCCGCCGAGCGGGAAATCGTAGATGAGGCCTATGCTGGCGATGTGATCGGCGTGTTTGACCCCGGCATCTTCTCCATCGGTGATACCATCACCACCCCGGGCAAAAAATTCCATTACTCCGGTATCCCCACCTTTGCCCCCGAGCATTTCTCCCGGGTCTCCGCCAAGGATTCCATGAAGCGCAAGCAGTTCGTCAAGGGCACAGAGCAGATCGCACAGGAAGGTGCTATCCAGATCTTCAAGGTGCCCAATTCCGGTATGGAGGAGGTCATTGTAGGCGTTGTAGGTACGCTGCAGTTCGATGTATTCCAGTACCGCATGAAGAACGAATACGGCGTTGACCTGCGGATGGAGACCCTTCCCTATGAGGAGATCCGCCTCATCGACAGCTATCCCGGTGATCTGTCCGACCTGAATCTGGGCAGCGACGCGGAACTGCTGGAGGACTATCGGGGCCGCAGTCTGTTGGTATTCTCCAGTTTCTGGGCTATCGACTTCACCTGCCGACGCAATCCCGGCCTGGTGCTCAAGGAGATCGTGGTAGAAGAAGGCTGATCTATCTATATACAAAAGCAGCGCTGTCCCACATAGGGGCGGCGCTGCTTTCTATTGTCTTTAAAAATTCTTAAGCTCTCTTAGAGCTTTCTTAATTGGACCTTTTTTCTCCCATTCGATATAATAGCAGCAGTGAAAAACCCCGAAAGGAGAAGCGCTGCTATGCAAGAGATCGAAATTCTCAGGCTTGTCACCATTGCTCTGGTCATTCTGACAACCCTTTGCTTTTTATATCAGACGGTTTATTTGTTTCTTCCTTTTATTCTGAAGAAAAAGGCCCACAAGGAGGCAAAACCCAACCGTTACGCAATTCTGATCGCCGCCAGAAATGAGGAGGCCGTCATCCCCCACCTGCTGGACAGTATCCGGGAGCAAGACTACCCTGCAGAGCTGATCACCACCTATGTGATCGCTGATAACTGCACGGACAACACCGCCCGGGTGGCCCGTGCCCACGGTGCCACAGTCTTTACCCGGTTTAATCAGCAGCAGATCGGCAAGGGCTATGCCCTGAACTACCTGCTGGAGCAGCTGCGCCTCAGCGGCGAACTGGATCAGTTTGACGCTTTCCTGATTTTTGATGCGGACAACCTGCTGCTGCCTGACTATGTCACCCAGATCAATCGAGTGTGCTCCGACGGCTATGAAGCCTTCTGTGGCTATCGAAACGCCAAGAACTTTGGCAGCAACTGGCTTACCTGTGGCTACGGCCTGTTCTACCTCCACGAATCTGTACACCTGAACCTTTCCCGTATGCGCATCGGCGCGTGCTGTGCTGTCAACGGGACAGGCTTCGGTTTTACACGGGAGCTACTTACCAAATGCGGCGGATGGAATTACTTTACTTTGACAGAAGACATTGAATTCAGCACTTGGTGTGCCGCCAACGGCGTGGTCATCGGCTACTGCAATGACGCCATACTGTTCGACGAGCACCCCACTGCCTTCCGTCAATCCTGGCGGCAGCGCACCCGCTGGGCACAGGGTGGCATTCAGGTATCCTTCCGTTACGCACGGGACATGTTCAGCGGCATCTGCAAGGGGGGCATGACCGGCTATTCCAGCTTTGAAAGAACCACCATGTCCCTTTGGGGTGTGATTTTGTGTCTGATTACAGGTGCCTTTGCATCCGCATTGCTTTACCTGACCTATGGCTGGAAGGGAGTTGCCTTCGTTACAGCATTCTCCTCAGTCGGCGCGTTCCTCTCGTTCTTCTTCTTGGGCGCATTCACTCTGTATACCGAATGGGATCGGATTCGGGCAACCAAAGCGCAGAAGTTAAAATCACTGTTTGCCTACCCTCTGTTCATGCTGACCTTCGCCCCGATCTCCATTGCAGCACCGTTCCAGAAATTTCAGTGGAAGCCCATTGTGCACAGCGTGGCCATTTCCGCAAAGAGTTTGCAAGGCAATTAAACACGAAAACGGCTCCCATCCATTGATGGGAGCCGTTTTTCAGTCTGTCAAAAAACTAATTTTTGACAGACTGGCAGAGGTCAAGGAAGGCGCAACGACAAGCAAACGGTCAGCGTCGGCGTACATAGGTACGGTAGTCTGACCGTTTGCGCAGTAAGTCAAAATGCCTTGCGCAGCAAGCATTTTCACACCACATCCGTCAAAAATAAAAGATTTTTGCCACCTTCTCCCCAGGGAGAAGGCTTTTTTCTGACACGCCTTGATCATATTGCGTTTTGACGGTTTGCGGCTTTTTTTGACACTCTGAAAAGAACTGCCAGCTTTAGCTGGCAGTTCTTTTATGTGTCTTGCGTAATTTGGAATAAATGCATCTCGCCGGCTTTGACACGGCGAACAAAATCCCATTCATCTGTAAGCGGTGTTACAGCCTCCATGCCGGCCAGTTTGGTTTGTTTGCTGGCTGTATGGTTATCGCTGCCGGCGAAGTGGAGCAGTCCATAGCTGTCAGCATAGTGCCTTGCCATTTCGTTCTCAAAGTCTGTCCTGCAGGTGTTGCATATTTCTACACCGTGAACATGGCGGGGGAACAGGCGGATATGGTCGATATAGGAAGCTTCCCGGAAGGGGTGGGCCTGGATCAGCAATGCACCGGCCTCGTTCAAGAGGGTCAATTGTTGGGATTTCTTCATATCCATCAGTTCCGGGTGGTCCAGATACCACTGCTTGTCCGGGCCGTATACCAGAAAATCCGAACCGCGGTGGGACATTTCTACCCCGCAGAAAACCTGCAATCCTAATTCTTGCCCGATCGGCACGGCTTGCTCAAAATCCGAAAAATAAAAATCAATCTTTTCAGCGTAGGGACGGCTGCGCTCAATATTGATGTTTCCGTCCAAAAAATGGTTGGTGATAAAAATGCCGGCATGGCCTATGGCTTTGTAAAATTCCACAGTTTGACGCACATCAGCCCGGGCACATTTGCTGACCGGCGCTGTGTGCAAATGGGTTTCATAGCGGAACATGGATTTTCTTCCTTACATTACTTTTCGTCAGGGAAGGCGTATTGGGCCTTGTAGCGGGCAAAGCGTTCTGCAAAAGCGGCACTTTCCCTAAGTTCACCGGCCTTCAGGGCGTTCAGGTATTCGTGAGCTTCCAGCTTGCCCTCGGCTACCTGCAGCATTTCCACAGCAATGTTGGAGCAGTGGTCAGCAGTGCGCTCGTAGGCTGTCAGCAGATCCTCCAGCACAAAGCCGTATTCCACGGTACACAGGCCGTCGCGCAGACGGCGGACATGCCGGGACTTGACCTCACGGACCAGAGCGTCAACGACCTGCTCCTGAGGCTCTACCTTGAGAGCCTGCTTCAGGTCAAAGGTTTCGTAGGCGGATGCGGTGCGGTTTACTACATCCAGAACAGCCCGCTCCAGAACTGCCAGTTCAGATTTTGCCTGGGAGGAAAAATCGATGCCCTTGTCCTGGATTTCTTTGCCGGCCTTGGCAATGGCCACAGCGTGGTCGGCAATTCGTTCCATATCGGCTACGGAGTACAGCAGGGTGTTCAGGGTGCGGTTATCCTGCACGGAGAGGTTTTTGCCGGAAAGCTTCACCAGATAAGTGCCCAGCGCATCTTCGTAGCGGTCGGTTTCGTCTTCCAGATCAATGACCTGCTGCATGATGCCCTCATCATACTTTTTGGTAAGACCGATAGCCAGCTCCAGGGCATCCCGGGAGCGGGAAACCATTCTGGCTGCTATCGCGTGGGCCTGCTGGATAGCTACAGCGGGGGTGGACAACAGACGCTCGTCCAGAAGCTCTGTCTTTTCCGGCAGCTTGTCCTCGGGAATGATGACATATGCCAGCTTGACAAGGATATTCCGCATGGGTAGGAGCACTGCAGTGGCACCTACATTGTAAAGGGTGTGGAACACGGCGATATCCCATGCAGCGGTTGTCTTGCTCAGGAAGGTCCACTCAATAAACATGCCCAGGCCGTAGAATACTACGGCGAAGATCGTAACGCCGATGACCTTGAAGATCAGGTGCATCAGCGCGGTGCGCCGGGCATTCCGGTTGGCGCCGATGGCACCCATCAATGCGGTAACGCAGGTGCCGATATTCTGCCCCAGAATGATGGGGATAGCGGCACCGTAGGTGACCACACCGGTGGCGCAAAGACCCTGCAGGATACCTACGGAAGCAGAGGAGGACTGGATCAGGGCAGTCAGGGCTGTACCGAAGAGAATACCCAGCAAGGGGTTGGAGAAGGAGATCATTAGCTTGGCGAACCAGGGCTCCGTCTTCAGGAAAGCCATGGAGTCGCTCATCACATCCATACCGGTCATCAGTGCCAGGAAGCCAAGCATGATGGTACCGACACCCTTGTTACGATCGTTCTTGGTGAACATAGTTAACACAGTGCCGATAATACCGATGACGGGTGCCAGGGTAGAGGGCTTGAACAGCTGGATCAGGAAGCTGTCGCCTTCGAGACCGGACAGAGATAAGATCCAAGCTGTGATGGTGGTGCCGATGTTAGAGCCCAGGATCACGCCCACAGCCTGCTTCAGTGTCATGATGCCGGAGTTGACGAAGCCCACGACCATAACGGTGGTTGCCGAGGAGGACTGAATCACGGCGGTGACAACCATGCCCAGGAACAGACCTCGGAACACAGTGGAACTCATTTTGGCAAGGATAGTCTGCAGCTTGCCACCAGCCTGCCGCTGCAGGCCTTTGCCCATCACATCCATACCGAAGAGGAACAGCGCCAGGCCGCCCAGCAGTTCGACTATCTTAAAGATATATGTTGTCATGTGTATTCTCCTTTGTTTTATGTGCAGGATATCCAGGTGCGCTGCAACGGAAATTTAAGGGGAAATTCAGAGCAAGGACCACACTCTGCCTTATACTCTATGTTCAAAATACTGTGACTGGGGAAGAAAGTCAAGATGTTTTTTGAAATATAGGAAAAATGATAGGGCATGGTGACGAAAAGCACAGAAATTTGGTCAGATTTCCTCTTTACAACCGGATGGGAACATCCTATAATGGGAAAAAATAAATTAATAAAGAGAGAGTTGTGCAATGGTAGAAATTCTGGAGATCATTATGCTGGTTTGCTTTGGCGCTTCCTGGCCCATGAATGTGATCAAGGCTTATAAGGCAAGGACCGCCAAGGGAAAGAGCTTGGCTTTTCTGTGCCTGATCATTATCGGCTATATTGCAGGCATTGCTGCTAAGCTGCTCAATGAGGCGTATATGGCCCAATTTGCCGAGAAGTGGTATGTGCTGTTTTTTTACATATTGAACATCACTATGGTCACTGCCGATCTGGCAATGTACTTCAGAAACCGGCATCTGGACAAGAAGGCGGAAAAAACTGCCTGACGAATTGCATCTATGTTTAACAGCCCTCCGGGAGACCGGAGGGCTGTTGTATGTTATACAGGGCAGGGGCCGTCGGGCAGGTCAACGATGGTCTTAACATGGACCTTGGCGCGCTCAGCCATGCTGGCGGTAACGCTGCGCTCGTTCTTGGTATGCTGGAAGTCTACAATAGGGCCACTGGCGCATACCACTGGAATCCCCATGCCGGAGGCGTAGGAGGCGTCGGAGGCACCGCCTACAAAGGTACTTTCATAGGCGCCGAAGCCCAGAGATTGGGATGCCTTGGAGAACTGCTCGCACAGCCACACATTGGCGGGGCGCTCGCTCATGGGCACCCGGTTGCCCCGGATCTCCAGAGTGCAGGAGGTGCCTTCCACATAGGTGGTTTGGGCGACCTTGTTGAGCAGACCAATGGCCTTGTCGATTACGCTGTCATCCTTAATACGCACATTGACCTGCAACTGGCAGCGGGCAGGGGCGCTGGTGGCAACGGTGCCGCCGTTGATGACGCCGCCGCAGAAGGTCAGCATATCATAGTCAGAGGCATCCTCCAGAGCCAGCAGCTTCAGAGCTGCCTCCCGGATGGCGCTCTTGGGTCTGCCGGTGATATAGCCGATGTGGGCGGCCTGGCCCTGAATGTCGTACACAGCGATGAGGCTGGATTTGCGGCCGGTGACCAGCTTGCCCCGCAGGCCGGATTCAGCGTTGAACATATAATCAGAACCGGCAAGCTCGTTGGGGTAGAAGGTCCAGCCGGTAGGGCCGCCGCTTTCCTCATCTGCCGCGAAGATCAGTTTAATGGGCCTCTTGGTGTAGCCGATCTCCTTCAAAGCGCCTGCTACCATCAGAGACATGATGATGCCGGCCTTGCAGTCACCAACGCCGGGGCCATAAAGAAATTCTTCATCCTGAGAGAGGACAGGCTCAAAGGAGCCTACCTCATGGACCGTGTCCATATGGGCAGACAGGATGATACCGCCGGTATATTCTTCAAAGGGCACAGAGCAGGCGGCAAGGCAATTACCGTAGACCTCGTCCTGCTGATAGCGGATATGGTAGCCCAGCTTTTCTGTGCAGTAATCGGCCAGGACCTGGCCCACGGCATCCACGCCGGCCTTGTAACGGGAGGGGCTTTCCAGAAGGACGATCTTCTTCCAAAGCTCGATGAGCTCGGCCTCATGTGTATCTATGTAGCGCAGCATTTTCTCTTGCATCGTTGTTTCCATAGCAGTATGCTCCTGTTCTGTGTATTCATATCACGCACAGTATAGCACAGTCCGGCGCAAAATGCTACTGGTAATTTGGAAAATGCCGCCATGATTCTGATGTTCAAAGATCTTGCAGGTCCGCAAAGGGGAGGTCGTTTTCCAGATTGTCGCGGGCAAGGTCGGTATCGATGATGCCGTGGGCATTGGAGATGGGCTTTTCATGATAGACCTTCAGCTCAGCGCCCCAGGTGCCTGCGATAATGGGGTTGGCCGACTTTTTTGTGTGCTTTGCTTTGCCCTGCAGCTCCGGCACGGGAGAAACATCGTTTTTTGGATGGGTATGGGTCCGATCCGGACGGGCCATGCCTTTTTTTGCCATAAAGATCACCTCAAGACAAGTATGCCACATATGCGAAGGGATATGACTGGAAATTCCCCTTCAAAATGCTTAAATTCCCATGTATATTTTGAAAAAAGTTTGTACCATATTGCTCTTGCGGACAGGGTACGATGGTGCTATGATACCTCAGGTCAAAAATAACAATTGTTTTGGAAAAAGAAGGGTTTCTTTATGGAAGTATATTTGATTTGTTTGGCGGTGGCTCTCGTCGGCGGACTTCTGATGTCCCGTGTGACCAAGCTGCTGAAGCTGCCTGCGGTGACGGCATATCTGGTTGCCGGATTGCTGATGGGTCCGTTCTGCCTGGGCGCGCTGGGAGTCCCGGGGCTAGGCTTCAATTCCCTGGAGCAGGTGGAGGGCTTGAGCATCCTGACCAAAACGGCACTGGGCTTTATTGCCTTTGCCATCGGTAATGAATTCCGGTTGAGCCAGCTGAAAAGCATGGGCAGCAAGGCCGTGACCATCGGTGTTGTACAGGCTGTTGCCACAACGGTTCTGGTCGATATCGTGCTGATCGGGCTGCATTTTGCTTTCCCTCAGATGCTGTCGATCCCGGCGGCGATCACTTTGGGCGCGATCGCCTCTGCCACAGCCCCGGCGGCTACCCTGATGGTGGTTCGGCAGTATAAGGCCGACGGCCCGCTGACCCGGCTGCTGATGCTGGTGGTTGCCATCGATGACGCGGTGGGCCTGCTGCTGTTTTCTGCTTCCTTCGGCATTGCTACGGCACTGGAAAACGGAAGTGTCAGCGTGATCGGCGTGGTGG
>JAGBSG010000018.1 GCA_017632035.1 Oscillospiraceae bacterium
CAATAGACACATAGGAACCCTCTCCAGACAGATATGCTCGGACCATTGACATTTTTTGCTCCGGTGTCCATTTTGATTTGGACATAGAAAATACCCCCTAAAATAGACTTTGGATATTTCCGTGGTCTACTTTAGGGGGATCATATCAATCGGCACCCGGTTGCGTTTTGCGGTCAGTCGTGGTACTATACAAGAAATGAATCGGGAAGAAGGAACGCAGATGGAATGGAACGATATTTATGATAAGGACCGGAAGCTGACCGGACGGGTACATAAACGGGGTACCCAGTGGCGCAGCGGAGAGTATGGCTTGGTGGTGTGCGTTTGGGTATACGACGGCATGGGGAAGCTGCTGCTGACCAGACGGGCACCGGGAAAAAGCTTTGCCGGAACCTGGGAGAATTCCGGCGGCGCAGCCAAGGCAGGGGAGACCAGCCTGCAGGCCATCGCCAGAGAACTGTATGAGGAAACTGGGATCCGGGCTGAGGAGGATGCCTTTGAATTTATCGGCTCTGACAGGGATAGAAACACTTTCTACGATTTCTATTGTCTGAAATGCGGAGTGCCCCTGGAGAAGATCGTGCTGCAGCCCGGGGAAACGGATGCGGCCCAATGGGTCTCTTTCCGGCAGGTCCACAGGATGATCGAAGAGGGTAGGATCTGCCGGGTGATCGCAAATCAATTCTTGCGGCAGGAAAAGGCGCTGCTTATGCGGCAAAATGCACAAGAATGACAGGTAAACTTTGGTTGTCTTGCCGATTGGTTTTTTCTTGCAATTTTGACAGAGGCTGAGATATAATGAAAAAAAGCGTTTTTCAGCGACTCCGGCAAAAAACGCTATTGCCGGAGAGTGAAAACGCTTTTTCTTTTTTAGAAAGCGACAGGAGGAACTGTTATGATTCAGATCACCAATTTGACCCGGCAGGGCAGTGTGCCTCTGCGTGTGGCCCGCGGTCACTTTGCCACCAACCACAGTCACATCAACTACTATATTGATATTACCTATCAGAAGACGAGGCTCAGCGAAGCCAAGGCCGTTGCAAAGCGGTTGGTCACATATTTTAAAAGCAGCACGTTGGTCGATACCATCCTGTGCCTGGACGGCACGGCGGTGATTGGAACCTGTTTGGCGGATGAGCTGACCAACAGCGGATTCCGCAGCATCAACACCCATAATACTATTTATGTTGTGGAGCCGGAATACAATGCCAACAGCCAGATGATCTTCCGGGATAATATCCAGCCTATGATCAGCGGTAAGCATGTTCTGGTGTTGATGGCCAGTGTGACCACCGGCTTTACAGCCAAGCGCAGTATCGAGGCCATTGACTATTATGGCGGCGAGGTGGTAGGCATCTCTTCTTTGTACAGTGCGGTGGAAGAGGTGGGAGGTCACCCGGTCCGCTCCGTTTACAGCGTCAACGATCTTCCCGATTATGCCAGCTATGATTACCGGGAGTGTCCCTACTGCAAGGCAGGGCAGAAGATCGACGCATTGGTCAATAGCTTTGGCTATTCAAAGCTGTAACATTTATACGGTATATGCAATGCCCTCACTCCTTTGCGAGTGAGGGCATTTGCGTATAGCCTCTTTGAGCTCTGTGCGCCCTCAAAATGGCATGGAAGCATCCATGCGAATGGGCGCAAAAAAACCGAGGAAAAATCCCCGGTAGAAGAAAAAACAGATTGACAAACGATCTAGGATAGTGTAAAATGGAAGTCCATACTGTGGGAGTATGCGTGTTTTTAGATTTTATCCAACAAAAACATTCTAGCACAGGTTGTGGTCGCTGTCAAGGGCGAAGATGTATAAAATGACAACGAATCCGCGCGTATCAAAGTAAGCAACACATGATTCCGGCGAAAGCCGAAAGAAAGGCTGTGATGATCCATATGGCAATGGTCAAGGACCAACTGTTTGGCAAGACCATGCGTAAGAGCTACGCAAAGTATCAGGAGATCCTGGAAATGCCCAACATGCTGAAGATCCAGAAGGATTCCTACGAGTGGTTCCTGGATGAGGGACTTCGTGAGGTCTTCAAGGATGTTGGTGTGATTACCGATTTCTCCGGCAAGCTGGAGCTGAGCTTCCTGGATTACTCCATGGAGGACAAGCCCAAGTACACCATCGAGGAGTGCAAGGAGCGGGATGCTACCTATGCACGCCCCATCAAGGTGCGGGTGCGCCTGCGCAACACCGAAACTGACGAGATCAAGGAGCAGGAGATATTCATGGGCGAGCTGCCTGTGATGACCAACGGCGGTACCTTCGTCATCAACGGCGCAGAGCGTGTTATCGTATCTCAGATCGTCCGCAGCCCCGGCATGTACTACGGTCATGAGGTGGACAAGGCCGATCAGCATACCTACACCGCTACGGTGATCCCTTACCGTGGCGCCTGGCTGGAGTATGAGACCGATAACTCGGATGTGTTCTGGGTGCGTATCGACAAGAACCGCAAGCTGCCGATCACTTGCCTGATCCGCGCTCTGGGTGTCGACACTGACGAGAAGATCAAGGAAATGTTCGGCGAGGATACCCGTATTCTGGCGACCCTGGAGAAGGACATCTGCAAGACCCGGGAAGAAGGCCTGCTGGAGATCTACCGCCGCCTGCGCCCTGGTGAGCCTCCCACGGTGGAGACTGCACTGGCACATCTGGAGGGCCTGCTGTTTGATGTCCACCGCTACGATGTGAGCAAGGTCGGCCGCTATAAATTCAATAAGAAGATGGATATCTGGAACCGCCTGTCCGGTCAGGAGGTTGCAGAGCCCATTGCCGATCCTATGACCGGTGAGATCCTGGCTATGCCCGGTGAGATCATTTCCCGCGCCCGTGCCCATGAGCTCAGCGAGCTGGGTGTCAATGAGGCTACCGTGAAGGTGGGCGACCAGAAGGTCAAGGTGTTCTCCAACGGCATGGTGGATATGGCCCGGTTTGTCTCCTTTGATCCCAAGCAGTTCGGCATTCGTGAGAAGGTCCGCTTCTGCGTGCTGAAGGAAATGCTGGAGACTGTCAGTGCTGACGGCTGGGAGGATGCCATTGCCGAGCGCATGGACGACCTGATTCCCAAGCATATCATCGTGGAAGATATCATGGCCTCCATCAACTATCTGAACTGCGTGGCTATGGGCATCGGCGTTGCCGATGATATCGACCATCTGGGCAACCGTCGCCTGCGCTGCGTAGGCGAGCTGCTGCAGAACCAGTTCCGGATCGGCTTTAGCCGTCTGGACCGTGTGATCCGTGAGCGTATGACTGTGCAGGATCTGGATGCTGTCACGCCCCAGAGCCTGATCAACATCCGTCCTGTCACTGCGGTCATTAAGGAATTCTTCGGTTCCAGCCCCCTGTCCCAGTTCATGGACCAGAACAACCCTCTGGCTGAGCTGACCCACAAGCGCCGTCTGTCCGCACTGGGCCCCGGCGGTTTGAGCAGAGAGCGTGCATCCTTTGATGTTCGTGACGTTCACTACACCCACTATGGCCGTATGTGTCCCATTGAGACCCCTGAAGGTCCCAATATCGGTCTGATCAACTATCTGGCAAGCTTTGCTAAGATCAATGAGTACGGCTTCGTAGAGGCTCCCTACCGCAAGGTGGACAAGGCCACCGGCAAGGTCACCGAGGAAGTGGAGTACATGACCGCCGATGTGGAAGACGATTACTACATCGGTCAGGCCAACGAGCCTGTGGATGAGAACGGCTGTCTGGTCAGAAGCCGTATTTCCTGCCGCCACCGCAATGAGATCATTGAGGTCGACCGCAATATGATCGACTATCTGGACGTTTCTCCCAGAATGATGGTCTCTGTGGCAACTTCTTTCATTCCCTTCCTGCAGAACGATGACGCAAACCGTGCCCTGATGGGCGCGAACATGCAGCGTCAGGCCGTGCCGCTGCTGACCACCGAGGCGCCCATCGTCGCCACCGGCGTGGAGCATAAGTCCGCTGTGGACTCCGAGGTCTGTGTCAAGGCCTACGGCCCCGGTGTTGTGACTGCAGTTTCTGCTACGGAGATCGTTGTCAAGTATGACGACGGCATGGTCGAGCATCACAGCCTGACCAAGTTTGCCCGCAGCAATGCAGGTACCTGCATCAACCAGCGTCCCATCGTGGCTGTTGGCGAGCGTGTGGACACCGAGCAGATCGTTGCTGACGGTCCCAGCTGTTCCAACGGCGAGATCGCTCTGGGCAAGAACGTGCTGATCGGCTTCGTCACCTGGGAAGGCTACAACTACGAGGACGCCATCCTGCTGAACGAGCGTCTGGTCCGCGAGGACGTATTTACCTCCATTCATATTGAAGAGCATGAGACTGAGGCCCGTGACACCAAGCTTGGACCTGAGGAGATCACCCGGGATATCCCCAATGTGGGCGAAGATACCCTGAAGGATCTGGATGAGAACGGTATTATCCGCATCGGCGCTGAGGTCCGCTCCGGTGATTATCTGGTCGGTAAGGTCACCCCCAAGGGCGAGACTGAGCTGACCCCTGAGGAGCGTCTGCTCCGGGCCATCTTCGGCGAGAAGGCAAGAGAGGTTCGTGATACCTCCCTGAAGGTTCCTCACGGCGAAAGCGGCATCGTGGTGGATGTAAAGGTGTTTACCAAGGAGAACTCCGATGAGCTGGCTCCCGGTGTTACCAAGTCCGTCCGCGTTTACATTGCCCAGAAGCGTAAGATCTCTGTCGGCGATAAGATGGCAGGTCGTCACGGTAACAAGGGTGTCGTTTCCCGCGTTCTGCCCGAGGAAGATATGCCCTTCCTGCCCGACGGCACCCCCCTGGACGTTGTTCTGAACCCCCTGGGCGTTCCTTCCCGTATGAAC
>JAGBSG010000019.1 GCA_017632035.1 Oscillospiraceae bacterium
ACTTCTTTGCGCCGGCCACAGCTGCAGTGGACCAGGGCTTGGAAACCTCCAGCGGGCCCATGAACATTTCGTACAGACGCAGGGTATCTGCACCGTATTCCCGAACCACATCACTGGGATTGACCACGAATCCCGGGAAACGCTTGCCCATCTTGATGCCGTTTTCACCCAGGATCATACCCTGATGCACCAGCTTCTTAAAGGGTTCTTTCACAGGAGACAGTCCGTTATCGTACAGGAAACGGTTCCAGATCCGGGAGTAGATCAGGTGGCCCACCGCATGCTCCGGTCCGCCAATATACAGGTCGACAGGCATCCAGTGCTTCAGCAGCTCCGGATCGCAAAGCGCCTGATCGTTGTTAGGATCGATATAGCGCATGAAGTACCAGGAAGAGCCTGCGCTACCAGGCATGGTAGAGGTCTCCCGGACACCCTTGATGCCGTTGCGGTCATACTGCTTCCACTCGGTGGCGTTCTCCAGGGGAGCCTTGCCGCCCTTGCCCTTGTAATCCTCAAGCTCGGGCAGTACCAGAGGCAGCTCCTCATCGCTCAGGAACACCGTCTTGCCGTCCTCCGTGTACACACAGGGGACAGGCTCACCCCAGTAGCGCTGACGGGCAAAGATCCACTCGCGGAAGTGGTAGTTATTCTTTCTTCTGGCGACACCGGCCTTTTCCAGTTTGCAGGTGATGGCCTCCTTGGCTTCCTCTACAGTTAGGCCGGTAAACTCCTCGGAATTGATCAGCTTACAGCCCTTGCCCAGGTAATCTTGCTTTTCAAAGGCGCATTCGCTGACATCACGGCCCTCGATGACCTGGATCATGGGAATGTCATGTACCTGGGCATACTCAAAGTCACGCTGGTCATGGCTGGGCACTGCCATAACAGCACCCGTGCCGTAGTTTGCCAGAACGAAATCACCGATAAACACAGGCACTTCCTTGCCGTTGACAGGGTTGATGGCATAAACACCCTTCAGCGGACAGCCGGATTTGGTCTTATTCAGCTCGGTACGGTCCATGTCGCTCTTTTTCACAGTCTCATCAATGTAAGCCTGGACCTCGTCTTTGTTCTGTACCCGGTCCATCAGGGACTGAACGATCTTTCCATCAGGGGCCAGGACCATAAAGGTGATGCCGTAGATGGTCTCGATACAGGTGGTGTAGATAGAGAACTCACCGCCGCCTACCAGCTTAAAGTCCACCTCTACGCCGGTGCTCTTGCCGATCCAGTTGCGCTGGATCTCCTTGGTGGATTCGGGCCAATCGATCTCTTCCAGGCCTTCCAGCAGCTTTTCTGCAAAAACAGGCTGATCAATGACCCACTGCATCATATTCTTTTTGACCACAGGGAAGCCGCCGCGCTCGGACTTGCCGTCGATGACCTCGTCGTTGCTGAGCACAGTGCCCAGCTCCTCACACCAGTTCACAGGCATCTCCACGCGCTTGGCATAGCCTGCCTCGTAGAGCTTCTTGAAGATCCACTGGGTCCACTTATAGAAAGAGGGATCGGAGGTAGCGATCACCTTGGACCAGTCATAGTCAAAGCCCAGCTCCTTCAGCTGTGCGGAGAAGGTCTTGATATTCTCCTGGGTAAATCCATTGGGGTGGTTACCGGTGTTGACGGCATACTGCTCAGCGGGCAGGCCGAAGGAGTCATAGCCCATGGGGTGCAGCACATTATAGCCCTGCATGCGCTTCATGCGGGATACGATGTCCGTTGCCGTGTAGCCCTCAGGATGGCCTGCGTGCAGACCTACGCCGGAGGGATAAGGGAACATATCCAGCACATAGTATTTGGGCTTGGAAAAGTCCCACACATCCGTATGGAAAGTCTGGTTTTCCTCCCAATATTTCTGCCACTTCGCTTCAACAGCAGAATGCTCGTAATTCATTGGTCATACACCTCTTTCAATTCTCTTCGATGATAATGTCCTTCAGCTCGACCTGCTCCGCATCTGCCCACAGACGCTCCAGATCGTAGAACTTCCGGGCCTCGTCGGTAAATACATGGATCACCAGGCTGCCATAGTCCAGCAGCTCCCAGGAATTTCCCCTGTGACCCTCGCGGCCCAGCAATCGCTCACCCTGCTGCTCCATCTCATACTCCGCATAGTCGCAGAGTGTTCTAACATGGGTGTTGGAGGTGCCGGTGC
Organism: Oscillospiraceae bacterium; assembly: GCA_017632035.1. Lineage (GTDB taxonomy): Bacteria > Bacillota > Clostridia > Oscillospirales > Oscillospiraceae > Faecousia. Next base: position 2,156 of record JAGBSG010000019.1, read on the forward strand.
AGATCAGGAAATAATCCGCCAGACTGCTGACCCGGTCGATCCGCAGCAGTCTAATGTCCATACCCTTCTTACTGTCCAAAGCCTTGGTAGCCGCAATGGCGATCTCTTTTGCACTCTTCATAATGTATCTTCCTTTCAAACGCCGGCAGTCTCCAGATACCCAAGTGCATCCAGAGATTCAGGAGATATCTCCCTGCCCTGACGGCGCAGCATATCCAATGTCATTTGTAGTCCCAGCTTCAGCGCCTTGCTGATATCCGTATACGCCAGGCTGCGCAGAGCCTCCACGCCGGAAAAATCCCGGTTGGGCTCCATATAGTCTGCCACATAAATGATCTTTTCAAGCAGATTCATGTTTGCTTTCCCAGTGGTATGGCAGGCGATGGCATCCACCACCGCAGGGTTTTCCCAAAAGATCCGCTCTGCCACAAGGCTTCCTGTCAAGGCGTGGAGGGTTTTGGGATTTTTGACGGAAAATGCATTCAACATAGTACCATACTCCCGACACAAAGTCAATTGCAAGGGTCCGTCCAGAGCTTTTGTAATATCGTGCAGAAGCGCGGCCCTGGCAGCATCCGTCTCGTCTGCGCCATAGCGCCGTGCCAGCTCTACCGCAGTCTGCCTGCACCCCAGCACATGGGCTACACGGCTTGGCTTCAAAAGGCTTACCACTACCTGCTCCAATTCCTCAAGAGAAAGCCCCCGGTAATCCTTTCCCGTACCGTATAAGCCGTGTTCATAAATATACGATGCCACTTTCCCGGGAAGATACTCCCCGGCACAGCGAAATATCAGCATCCGGCGAAGATCCGTAGAGGAAATGGCCAGGACCGGGTTGTTTATCAGAACTACCCTGGCGCCTAGGCTTTCCAGTTTTGCCTTCTGGGCTTCAACAGCCGTTCTTTCATCCCTATCGCCCCGGTAAAGTACCGCAAGAGAAGCCTGCTGCCAGATCCTTTGGGGATATCGCCATGCGTCAAAAGACAGGAACATGTCCGTACCCATAAGGAGAAACAGCTCCGCCTGCGGATAGTAAGATCGCAGCTGTTCTACAGTTTCGTATGTGTAGCTGGGCCCCTGCCGGTTCAACTCCAGATCGGAAACCTGGACCTTTGCGCAGTCACCGATGCCCATACGGACCATTTCCAGCCGTTCCATGGGCGCAGGAGAATTTACAGGCAGGGCCTTATGGGGCGCAATGCGGTCCGGGATCATCAGCAGTTTGTCCAGCCGCAGTGCCTCAACCGCCTGCTCCGCAGCCCGAAAATGGCCCAAATGCGGCGGATTGAATGTACCGCCGTAGATACCAATGCGTTCCATAGCAGCCCCTCCTGTTCAGATGTTTCACATAACGGATCAGTCTTCGTTTCTGAGCTGACGCTCTCTGGCCTTTTCGATAGCTTTATCAATAGCCTGCTGCCGGAAGTATTCGTTGCGCTGCTCCCGGACTTTTCGGGCCGCGTCCCGGCGGGCCTTAGTACCCTTGCGCACAGGATTTGCTTTCGCAACAGAAACTTCCTTACGCTTGGCTCTGCCGGTCTGATTGCGCTGCTCCTGCAGCTTCTCACTGAACCGGTAGATCACAAATTTCGTGCCGATCACCGCCACGCCGTCGGCACCGGTGGCCTCACAGATCGCATCGCTGGCCTCCCTGGGTGACAGCAGTGCTCCCTCCAGAACCTTGCCCTTAACCAGTTCTCTTGCGACAAGCTGGGTCTCAGCTTCCGCGATGACAGCCTCGGTGACACCGCCCTTACCTACCATCAGGGTAGTATCCAGGCTGTTGGCTTGGGCTCTAAGCTGGGCTCGCTCTTTACTTGTCAGCATACCCTGCCTCCTTCAATTTTTCATAAAAAACATTCAGCGCGTTTGCCCGATGGGATACCTTATTCTTATCCTCAGGGGACATTTGTGCTGTGGACATTCCCATAGGCGGATAATAGAAGATGGGATCATAACCGAAACCGTTCTCCCCCACAGGCTGCCGCAGCAGCTCTCCGTGGATCTCACCCCGGGCCTGAATGGTCTTACTGTCAGGGGTGACCATGGTAATGACACAAACGAATTGGGCCTGACGCTGTCCGTCCGGGACATGCTCTGTATTCTTCAGGAGCAGCAGCAATCTGCCCCAGTCATCCAGGCTGTCGTCAAAGCCATACCGGGCAGAGTAGATGCCAGGTTCACCGTTCAGCTCATCCACCGCGATGCCGGAATCGTCTGCCAGTGCAGGCAGCCCGGTAGCCTTCATCACCGCTTCCGCCTTAATAAAGGAATTCTCCTCAAAGGTGGTGCCGTTTTCCTCCACATCGATATCCACGCCCAATTCAGACTGAAGCACCAGCTCCATGCCAAACTTTTCGGTGATTCTGCTGATCTCCACCAGCTTATGTTTGTTTTTGCTTGCCAGCACAACTTTCATAATTACAACAGCGCCTCCACAAAGCTCCGTGCTTCAAATGGCATCAGGTCATCCACCTGCTCACCAACGCCCACAAATTTCACAGGGATCTGCAGGCTGTCCGCCACAGCGATCACGATACCGCCCTTGGCAGTTCCGTCCAGCTTGGTCAGTGCGATGGCAGTGACACCGGCGATCTCTTTGAATTGCTTGGCCTGGATCAGACCGTTCTGGCCGGTCGTTCCGTCCAGCACCAGCAGCACCTCCCGGGAAGCATTGGGCAGCTCCCGCTCCACGATGCGGCTGATCTTATTCAGCTCGTTCATCAGGTTCTGCTTATTGTGCAGACGACCGGCAGTATCCACAAGGATCACATCCACAGCTCTGGCCTTGGCTGCCTGGATGCCGTCAAACACCACAGAGGCAGGGTCCGCGCCCTCATGCTGCCGCACAATATCCGCACCGCTTCTGCCTGCCCAGATCTCCAGCTGGTCCGCTGCCGCTGCGCGGAAGGTATCTCCCGCCACCAACAGCACCTTCTTGCCTTCACTGACAAATCGGGCTGCCAGCTTGCCAATGGTCGTGGTCTTTCCCACACCGTTGACACCGATGACCAACACCACCGCAGGAGAAGAAGTCATGTTCAGTTGGGTATCCCCCACATCCAGCATATCCACCAGAATATTCTTCAGCGCTTCTTTCGCTTCCTCAGGCGTTTTCAGGTGCTGCTCCCGAATTGTTTTGCGCAGCCGCTCCACAGCCTTTACCGAGGTATCTACACCCAGATCCGCCAGGATCAGGCTTTCCTCCAGCTCATCATAAAAATCGTCATCGATCTGGCTGAACCCGGAAAACACACTACCCAAAGTAGAGCCTAATGCATCTCTGGTTTTTGTCAGTCCAGCCTTGATCTTATCAAAAAAGCCCATTTGTATCGCTCCTTTATTCCATGATGCCCAAATACTGCTCCATCTGATTCAGGTCCAGCCGCAAAAGCTTGCTGACGCCCTGCTCCTGCATTGTCACACCGTAGAGCACATCCGAGGCCTCCATGGTGCCTCTTCTGTGGGTGATGACGATAAACTGGGTCTTTTTGCTCAAATTATGCAGATAGGACGCAAACCGCTCCACATTCCGGTCATCCAGGGCCGCATCGATCTCATCGAGCATACAGAAGGGCGTAGGCCGTACCTTCAGGATCGCAAAATACAGAGCAATGGCAACGAAAGCCTTCTCACCGCCGGAAAGCAGCGTAATGGTCTTGACCTGTTTTCCGGGAGGCTGAACACGGATCTCGATGCCACAGGTCAGGGGTTCCTCCGGATTCTCCAGGATCAGCTGACCCTTGCCGCCACCGAACATTTCCTCAAAGGTCTTACCGAAGTAGTGATCGATCTTCTTAAATTCCTCCACAAAGATGGTAGTCATCTCCTGGGTAATGTTACGGATGATGCTCTCCAGCTCCCGCTTGGAGGTAAGCACATCGTCACGCTGGGAGGACAGATATGTATAGCGTTCGTTGACCCTTGCGTATTCCTCGATCGCGCCCAGGTTCGGTGTGCCCAGAGCTGCGATCTTCCGCTTCAGTTCGCTGATACGGCGGTTGCCCGCGGTAACAGACTCGATCTGCCCCCGCTTTTCCACAGCTGTACCGGGAGTAAGCTCGTAGGAATCCCAGAGCTTATCGATGATCTGCCGTTCCTCCATAGAGGTGGTGATCTTCTTCTGCTCAAGCAGCGCGCAGGCCCGTTCCATGTTGAGAATGTCCTTGTTCTTTTCCTGGGCTTCCCGCTCTGCACGGGTCTTGGCAGCCTCCGCATCCGCACGCTGGGCTAGAACAGCCTCCAAAGCCTCACGCATAGCCTTCAGCTCTGCATCCGTTTCTTTCTGGCGCTCCAGCAGAGCCTCATTCTCTCCTGCCAGACGGACATTGTCCTGACGGATCACATCCACCAATGCCAGCTTTTTATCCCGGTCGCCCTCCATAGCGCTGCGCAGCTCCTGCAGGTCCAGAATATGGCTTCGGGCGGTATTGCCCTCTGCTTCCAGAGCCGCTTCCTCTGCCTTCAGGCTAGTCAAATGCTCAGTCTGCTGGGCAGCCGAATCCGCGATCTGGGACTGACTTCCCTCCAGAGCGGTAATGCTCTGCCTGGTCTGGGCCAGCTGAGCGGTAAACACCTGAATCTTAGCCTGTTGGGCAGCATAACGCTCCCGGTCGCTGCGGCATCTGGCCTGCAGGGATTCCAGTTCCCTATTGGCAGAATCCTCTGCATCACAGACAGCCTGCAGCAATATCTCATACTGCTTCTGCTGACCTTGCAGCCGCAGCACCTGATCCTCTGCCTCGCGAAGCTGATCTCTGGCAGCGGAAAGCTGGAACTCCACCTGGTCAGCAGCACGCTGTGCCTCCTGCAGGTCCGCTTCCAAAACCAGACGCTTCTGGTCCAATTCCTTTTCCTGGGCTGTTAGCTTTTCCAACTCATTGGCCCGGGATAGGATACCGGCTTCCTTATTCACGCTACCGCCGGTCATAGAACCGCCGGGGTTCACCACCTGGCCGTCCAGGGTAACGATCTTAAAGCGATTGGCATATTTTTTCGCCATAGCGATGGCCCCGTCGATATCCTGCACGATGACGATACGCCCCAACAGGTTCTCCACGATACCGGTGTAGGCTTTCTCGCATTCCACTAGTTCTGAGGCGATGCCCACAAACCCCCGGCAGCCATCCAGCCCGGTCTCCTGCAGATGCTTGCCTCGAATCACAGATAGAGGCAGGAAGGTAGCTCTGCCGCCACCTGTGCGTTTCAGATATGAGATTGCAGCCTTACCGTCGTTCTCGTTGTCTACCACGATCTGCTGCATAGCGCCGCCCAGTGCGATCTCAATGGCAACAGTATAAGCATCCTCTGTACGGATCAGCCGGGAAACCGGCCCATGAACATTGCGCAGATTGCCTCTCTGGGCCTCCTGCATGACCATCCGCACAGACTTATTGTAGCTTTCAAAGTCCCGTTCCATTGCACGGAAAACACGGGTCTTGGCTTTAATGCTCTCCAAGTTGGAATCCAGCTCCCGCAGGCTCAGGCCCAGTTCATCTCTGCGCTTGATCCGAGTGGTCTGACGCAGCGTATAACCGGAAATGGTATTATTGGCCGCGGTCACATCATCCTGCGCCCTGCGCAGCTCCTTGCAGCAAGCCTCCAGATCAGCTCTGGCAGATTGCTCCCGCTGCTTACCTGCAGCAATATCCTCCCGCAGCTGTGCTATACGGCTGTCGCTTTCCCGGAGACTGTCCTCCAATCCGCGGACATCTGCCTCTTTACCAGCGATCTCTGCAGTCAGATTGGTCTCCTGGGCACGCAGCTCCAAGAACTGCTTGGTCATACCCTGGGCATTGGCCGTCATCACCGCAAGCTCCTGCTGCACAGAAAGGATTTGTTCTCGCTTCTGTGTCAACGCTTCGCCGATCTGCCGAATGCGGTCCTGAGCCTGCTCCATCTGGGCAGTAATACCGCCGCTGCGGTCCTCTTGCCCCTTCAGTTCCTCTTCTATTCTGGCAATATTGGCGTTATTATTCTCCACATTGCCCCGAATGACCGCCATCTGTCCATCCAGCTGTTGGCGGGCAGATTCCAGCATATTGACCTTGACACGGGCGGTCTCTAATTCCCCATCCTTATCCCGTAAGGTCTGTGCCAGATCCTCTGATTGGGCATAAAGATTATCCAGCTCGTCATGAGCCTGCTGCAGCACAAAGGACGCGGAGGTATAGTCCTCCTCGGCCTTCTTCGCAGCAGCAGAGAGCTTTTCCAGGGTATCCAGCCACACGGCGATCTCCACACCCTGCAACTCATCCTTTAACTCCAAATACTTTTTCGCCTTTTCGGACTGCTGCCGCAACGGCTCCAGCTGCATTTCCAGTTCAGAGACCTTGTCGCCAATGCGCATCAGGTTGTCTTCCGTATGGGCCAGCTTGCGCTCGGTCTCTTCCTTGCGGTGGCGGTACTTGGAGATACCCGCCGCCTCCTCAAAGATCTCCCGGCGGTCCGCGCTCTTCAGCGACAGGATCTCGTCAATACGGCCCTGGCCGATGTTGGAATAGCCCTCCCTGCCAAGGCCAGTATCCATAAACATCTCATGGATGTCCCGAAGCCTGGCAGACTGGCGGTTGATATAGTATTCGCTGTCACCGGAGCGATAGTAACGGCGTGTAACCATGACCTCATCGGCATCATAGGCCAATGCTCTGTCAGTGTTGTCGAGGGTCAGGGTGGCTTCCGCGAAGCCTACCGCCGCACGCTTCTGGGTTCCTCCAAAGATCACATCCTCCATCCTTGCGCCACGGAGTGTCTTGGTGCTCTGCTCACCCATGACCCAAAGGATCGCATCGGAGATATTCGATTTTCCGGAGCCGTTGGGGCCGACAATGGCAGTAATGTCATCGCCGAACCGGATCAAGGTCTTATCCGGGAAGGACTTAAAGCCCTGGACTTCCAAACTTTTTAAATACACAGCCATACCTCTTCTAAATGGTATAATCAATCAGCTTATTATACTGGAAATTCAGAAAAAAAGCAAGGCATTTCCCCAAATATACTCTAATAAGAAAAAGAAACGCACCCACAAGGGTGCGTTTCCGAGATCATGCATTTCAGGTCACTTGTACAGGGGGAACTTGTCGCAGATGTCAGCCACAGTGGCCTTGACCTCATCCGAAGTACCCTCAAAGTCCTTGGCAGTCAGAGCGATGCAATGGGCGATGCGCTTCATTTCCTCCTCGCCCAAACCACGGGTAGTCACGGCTGCTGTGCCGATTCTTACACCGCTGGTGACAGAGGGCTTCTGGGGATCGCCGGGGATCGCATTCTTATTCAGCGTGATGTGGTTGGCATCACAACGCTCCTGCAGATCCTTACCGGTAAGGTTCAAGGGACGCAGGTCCGCCAGCATCAGATGATTATCGGTACCGCCGGTAACCAAATCAAAGCCTTCTTCCAGCAAGGTGTTGGCCATAACCTTAGCATTCTTCACCACATTCTGCGCATAGGTCTTGAAGGAGGGGTCCATAGCTTCCTTGAAGCAGATCGCCTTGGCCGCAATGATATGCTCCAGAGGACCACCCTGAATTCCGGGAAACACAGCAGAGTTGATCTTCTTTGCAAACTCCTCACGGCCCATGATCAAGCCACCACGGGGGCCACGGAGGGTCTTGTGGGTGGTGGTAGTCACGATGTCCGCGTAGGGAACGGGGCTCTGGTGGGCACCACCGGCGACCAGGCCGGCAATATGCGCCATATCCACCATAAACACAGCTCCAACCTCATGAGCAATATCCGCAAAGATGCTGAAGTCGATGGCTCTGGGGTAAGCAGAAGCTCCGGCAATGATCAGCTTGGGCTGATGCTTCTTTGCCATATCGCGGATCTCATCATAGTCGATAAGGCCGGACTCATGGTTGACATCGTAAGAAATCACATTGTAATACTTGCCGGAGATATTGGCAGGGCTGCCGTGGGACAGGTGACCGCCATTGGCAAGGCTCATACCCATCATGGTATCGCCAGGCTGCAGCAGAGCCAGCTGCACAGCCATATTGGCCTGTGCACCGGAGTGCGGCTGCACATTGGCAAACTCAGCGCCAAACAGCGCCTTGGCTCTTTCGATACACAGGCTCTCCATTTCATCAACAAACTGGCAGCCGCCGTAATAACGCTTGCCGGGCAGACCCTCAGCATATTTGTTGGTCAAAACAGAGCCCATTGCGGCAATCACAGCGGGAGAGGCCAGATTCTCGGAAGCGATCAGCTCCAAGCCATCCTGCTGACGGCCCAGCTCCCGATCCATCATTGCGGCAATTTCAGGGTCAAAGTTTGCAACAAACCCAATAGAATCCAAAGTCTTTCCGTACATAATCCATTTCCTTCTTTCTATGAAAATAAGCAGTCCCCGGAGGACTGCTTGCAGCAGGCAGTATACGCGGATGCGCTGCCATCGCCATCTCTGTCCTTTTGCCTGAGAGATTCGACCTGCGTCTTGCACCTTCGGCACACAATCCAATGTGTTCTCCAGAGAGTCCTCCGCCCTTCAGTCAGGGCAAAATGCTACCTTTTCTGAAAAGCTTCATGGGATATTTAATTACTTTTTCAGTATACACCTTTTTCGGAAAATGTCAACCACATTACAAAGAAATACCGCACGATCCGTACTTTTCCTGTCGATAACTATAGCAGTGCCCGATGCCCTGTGCACACATTTTCAACGCAAGAAACTTATGGGGAGGATCACCGCCCCCTCCTTACTTGGCCGCCAAGACAGAACGAAGTCCCTGTCCTGCGAGAGGCCGGTATTTTACTTCCTTTTTGCTTCTTTCCTCATATTAACGGCACGAACAAGTGCCGCGATAACCTTGCAGAATGTAAGCGTTAAAATTTAATCTGTACAGGCCATCTGCCCGCTTGGCCGTCAAGGTAGAGTACCGTCCCTTGTCCCTTCTACTGCTCTTCGTTAGGGTTCACGCAAACCGTCCCCTTGTCCCCTTGTCCTCCCTTTAGACCATCTGCTGAAGATTCAAACCGCAGGATTGAAAACCAGAAGAACCCGATGATTATCTCTGCAAGAATATAGGCAATGGTTGCTATTAAAATGTTCATCACCTTTATCTCCCTGCTGTTATATATGTTGCACATGCCAACAACCGCAAGCAGGACAGGCATAGAACAATGCCCTAAAACCCGGAACACATTTTCTCCCCAACCATATTTGGACACTATAGAAATAGCTTGTCCACAAAACCTACAAGTGTATTGTTCCTTTTTCATGTTCGAAATTGATTTTACAAACTTGTTAGCAAAATAATATTTATAAAATTTCGGTTTATGGTCACACATTACCCTATGCCTCCATTAGCCATGATTCTTATACTTGTTATATAGTCTATATGCATAGTAATCATCATACACAGCACAACTCTGTGAAACTATTTCCCCATGTAAAAATACAAAGCTCTCTACCTCCATATATCGAAAGGCTTTATTAGCGTATACTTTATAACCACGATAATTTACAGTTTCAACTTGGTGCGTGACATACTTGGTCTTGGTAACCGTATAAGTTGGATAACTGCCGGGCGCTAATGCTGAATTAGCGGCGGCCACTCCAACTATAAGTTGAAGAAGCACTCTACCTGCTAAAGGTACACCTACATAGGTTCCAGCAGCATCAATAATCACCCCCATTGTTGTAGCGGCTATGCCATCTAGTACAGGTTGTTGTTTATCAACGACTGTTGTTGATTTTGTAACAGTCACCGTGCCAGGATAATAGAAGTTATAATCTTTTCCTGTGTTTCTTTTATAAAGATTTCTGAACTCTTCCAGTTCTTTGTTATGCGGACAACTATGTGGTGGTAACCCCCGCTCTAATCTGCGAAAATCCTGTAGACTTCCATCATATTTACAACCGCAGCTTATGGTTCCTGTTGGATCTATCCTCATGACGGGATTATTCAAACAGTAAGCAAACATATTATTGCCGATAAAGCCCTGGTCGGTGGAGATGTAGGCATCTGCGTTGATAAAACGGTCGGTGCTGGGGTTATAGTATCTGCTCTGGAGGTAGTACAGCCCTGTCTCGTGGTCGTAGACATAACCGCGTTAAAGCAGGGGGTTGTAGACACCCAGGGTATCGGCCATAGGGCCGGTTATGCTCAGCACCTTGCCCCAGGCATCGTAGGCGTATTGTACCACACAGCTGCCGTCCCGGTCAAGCAGTGCCACCACATCGCCCTGGGCGTTGGTCACATAATAGAAGGTGTTGCCCGTGTAGCCAATGATCAGCGGTGTGCCCTCGGGCGAGTGGGTGAAGCGCAGCATCAGGCGCACCCGCTCACCCTGCGCGTTCAGGATGTTCTGCCGGCAGTAGTCCAGCTCACCGCCGTTGTAGGCGTAGGTGTAGGTGCTGCTGCCCGTGGTGCGCTTGGTGCGCATGCCGTCGGCAATGTAGGTGTAGCGCCATGTGGTGCTGCCGTCGGTCATGGCTGCCAGCTCTCTGCCGTGCTTCCAGGCATAGCTCCATGTTCCGTCGCTGAGCAGGTTGCCGATCCCGTCGTAGGTAAAGCTCTGCCGGTCGCAGGCTGTCAGCAGGTCGCCCCATTCACTGTCGCCGTAGATGTAGCTTACGGTATCCGCAGGTGTTCCCAGCACGCCGGTGGTATAGGCATACTCCCGGCGGTACAGGATGTTGCCCCCCGTTATCGTAGGTCCAGGTGTGGGTAAAGCCGCCTGCCTGGTTGTTCTCACGGACCAGCTGGTTGGCACTGTCGTATACATAGCTGGTGGTATAGGTGCCGTCGCTGACTGTGAGGATATTGCCGTTGGCATCATAGGTATAGCTGCTGCTGTAATGCCCGGAGCTGTGCTGCACCCCGGTGACCTGAGCGCTGGTGCTGTTATAGGTATAGGTGGTATCCAGCACCGGTGTTTCCACGCCGGTGACCTTGTGCAGCATCTGGCTGGTACTTCGGTCATCTTTGCTCCTGGGCAGGATTGACACCACGCAATGACGAAAGCGCTGGCAAGATAAAATCCCGTAAGATCATGCCGGGCAACCAGTATATAAAAACGATTTTATGTCAGGCAGCGTGGGGTGCGGTAAAGGTCAGAAATTTAAGCTTTGCAAGATGGTTTTGGTCGCACCAGGGACACATAGGGCAAAAGAAGGCAATTATTGCGGTTTCCAGTAAATTGCTCAAGATGATTTATATCCTTTTGGAAAAGGGGCAGTATTACGATCCTGAATACTCCGTAAAAGCAACAGAAGAAATGCCGCACAATCCGCATTTTTATCTCAACAACAGTGTTATTATCCTTAAGGTCAAGGGCGCGTTGCATTTTTGCAACGCGCCCACCATATTATGCTTTCCAGACAATAAAGGTATGCTTACCGGCAGACAGTGCCGCAAAAGGACCGGGAATCACCGATTCTGTACGAATATTGCCAAAGAAATCCTCTGCAAAATCGATGGATGTACCATCAGGATTCTCATAGCGCTGCTCAACGATGCGGGGCATGCCCAAGCGCTCAGTGGTGACCGCCTGACAACTTGCCCTTGTGACCGCTTCGGGCACGGTAATTGCTAGTACCCACTTACCGTTCTCTTCTGCGATGTGAACCTGCATTCCGTCAGCCCGAATAGGATTTTTCTCCTTTCGGAAGGGCTTGGCATGGCCTGCATAAGCATTTTCTTCGACCCATATCGGCTGCTGTATACTCCAAAAATCATCACAGGTCTTCCGCTCGATTGTATCCATGGTTTCCTTGTACTCCTCCGGACTATTGAGGCAGTCAAAGCAAGCGCACATGTTGGTAGGTGCCTTTGACTCCTCACCCTTGTTCTGCAGCGAGCCGATAAATAGATTATTGAAAATACGATCATCACCGGAGTAAACCGGTGCCACACCTGCGACGCAAGTGCTATGGGGAAGATGATAAGGCGTGCTTCTGTACGGCACAGGGCGCCAACGGATCAAACCGCCAATGATATTATGCACGAAGGCCGTTCCTTGAGCCAGCAGGTCCAAAGAATAGTCAGAAAGGAAAATATTGTGGTCAACTGTACACGGGCCGTGGGTCACCTCTATCATCAGATCACGGTCGTTATGATGATACAAATTTCTGCTGAGCCGTGTACCCTGGGCTTGCCAGTCCAACCATGTACCCTTGGTACAATGGTGGATGTTGTTGCCTATTATTTGCGTATCCAATGCAGCGTGGAATTTGATTCCGGCGATCTCGTCGCCCCAAAATTCATGTTTAATACCAATGTTATAGATATGGTTGCCCTCGATGCGGCTAAAAGCACAGCCCATATGTCCAACGATACCCGCCTGACCGCAATCATAGATCGTATTGTTTCGAACAACATGGCTGCCAATGTTGTCTATATCCCAACCGGCACGCAGACCAGAAAAGACGGCCTCAAGTTGATATATGTGGCTTGATTTTCTTTCCTTTTTACGGCTCTCGTTATCGCCGGTGGACCCTTCTTTTCCTAAACTGATGGCGCAGCACTTAGCATCGTGCAGGTGATTGTTTTCAATGATCCAGCCCTTACTCCAGTTGGGACCCACCATAGCGATCTGGTCGGCAGTAGGTGGAGCAAAAGGACAGGCTGCGTGGGCAATATCAAAACCACGGAGTGTAATGTAGTTCACCCCTGTCTTACGAGGATAGAAGCAGCACTTACGCACATTGATCTCGATTAGTGCTTGGTTAGGATCAATCTCTTGGAAATTACAAAGGAATGTGGTAGTGCAGTTATCGACCTGCGCATACCAGCGGTAAACAGTCCTTTCGGGGAATAGCACATCTTCAGGCACAAATTTCCAACCAAACGCGCACATTTGGGTCTTGGCTGCCGCCTCATACAGGTCTTCCAGGGAGGATGCCTCAAACATAGACACACCGTTGATGTATACATCTCCGTGATGGACATAATAATCCTTCGGCAGTCTAAACCAATCGCCGTCCAGCGCTTCGGCATAGGGATTCCAATCGCCGAAAAAAGTATTAGGAAGGACTTTTTTCCAAACCGTTCCTTGCACACGCTCCCAGCCAGTGACAACTTCAGAGCCTTTGATCACAACGTGCTCACCGGGTGCGGCTTCATAGGTAATTCTCTGATCATCTCTTAGACCACCGCATTGGGGATCAACCCATTCTCTGTATACACCAGAGTGTACCAATACAGCATCACCGGGAGCAGCCACTGCTGCCGCCCGATTAATGGTCCGGAAAGGCGCTTCTTGCGTTCCGGCAGCGAGATCGCTGCCAGACATGCTTACATGATAGATCATTGTGTTTCCTCCTTCACATTTGGGCCAGCGCCCGCATGGACTCCCTCATGGCAGGATAAAGCCGGCAGTACAGGCCATAGAAAGTCCGGTAAGTCTCGTGCTTGCCCATATCAGGGTTCATGCTGCTGCGAGCCTGCACTGTTTTGTCGCAGCCATCTGCCACAGAGGTGTATACACCGGCAGCGCAGCCGCCCAGGATCGCGGCACCCAAGGCAGCGCCCTCGCCGCCAACGGTCTTAACAGGCATGCCGTACAGATCGCACAGCAACTGCTGCCAGAAGGGACTCTTACTGCCGCCGCCGCACACAACCATGTCACTTACGGCAATATCCAGCTCCTGAAGCACCTCCAGGCAACTGTACAGAGAGAAGGACACGCCCTCGATGACACTGCGGCACATATGATTTCGGGTATGCACGGCGGACAGGCCGAAGAACACGCCACGGGCATTGGAATCCAGAATAGGTGTCCGTTCACCCATCAGGAACGGCAGGTACAGAAGCTTTTCGCTGCCGATGGGCAGCTTCTCGCAGGCCGCGTCCAACTCCGGATAAGAAACATCCTTCGCAAAATTATTTCTGAACCAGTTCAGGGACAGACCGGCAGCCTGGGTCACGCCCATTACATGCCAGGTGCCGGGAACGGCAGCGCAGAAGGTGTGGATACGGCCCTTAGGGTCGATCACAGTCTTATCGGTAGGCACAAACACCACGCCGCTGGTACCGATACTGGTAAATGCCTTGCCGGCTGCGCACACACCGGTACCCACAGCCGCGGAAGCATTGTCACCGCCGCCGCCCGCAACCACAACGCCCTGGGGTACACCGGTGAGTGCGGAGGCCTCAGCGGTTACTCGGCCTGTGATTTCCGGGCTCTCGTAAACCTTGGGCAAGGCTGCCATGTCCACACCCAGAATGTTGCAGACTTCTTCGCTCCAGCAGCGGTTTGCCACATCCAGCAGTTGCATACCGGAAGCATCGGACACTTCGGTAGCATACTCCCCTGTCAGGCGGAAACGGATGTAATCCTTTGCCAGCAGGATATGGGCACACTTGGCGTAGTTCTCAGGCTCATGCTTTTTCACCCACATCAGCTTGGATGCGGTAAAGCCGGGCAGCGCCGGGTTGGCGGTGATGGAGATCAGCTTTTCGTGGCCAACAGCCGCCTCGACGTCCTCACATTCAGCCTGGGTGCGCTGATCACACCACAGAATGGCGGGACGGACCACTTTATTGTCCTTATCCAGCATCACAAGGCTGTGCATCTGACCGGACAGGCCAATGCCTGCGATCTGCTCGGCAGGTACTTTTGCGGTGATCTGGCGCAGGGTATCTGCAGCAGCCTGCCACCAATCCTCCGGATTTTGCTCTGCCCAGCCGTTCTGAGGCTGATACAGCGGGTATTCCGCCGTGACAGAAGCAATCAGTTTGCCGTTTTCATCGATGAGGATACTCTTTGTGCCGGAGGTTCCCACATCGATACCGATCAAATATCTCATAGATTCACCTCAAAAGCCGAACATGATCTCGTTCATCACATTCTCCAGGTATTCCTGGCGGCCGCTGATATTGGTAGTCACATCGCCCATAGCCAGAGCGTACTGCTCCAATTCGGCCATGGTCACAGAACCGTCAACGATCTTCTTGCCGATGCCATTGGTGTAGCTGGCATAGCGCTCCTGTACGAAATTGTCGATACGGCCATCGTTGATGATCTTATAAGCCATGCGCAGACCCAGAGCAAAGGCATCCATACCGGCGATGTAAGCCAGGAAAATATCCTCAGGGGTATTGGAACCACGGCGGGTCTTGGCATCAAAGTTCAGGCCGCCCTTAGTGAAGCCGCCGGCCTTAATGACCTCATACATGCACAGGGTGGTTTCGTAAACATTGGTGGGAAACTGGTCGGTATCCCAACCCAGCAGCATATCGCCCTGGTTAGCATCGATAGAACCGAATGCGTCGTTAATCCGGGCCACACGCAGCTCATGTTGGAAGGTGTGGGCTGCCAGAGTGGCATGGTTTGCCTCAATGTTCATCTTGAAGTCGTTGTCCAGGCCGTACTTGCGCAGGAAAGCCAGCACAGTAGCGGTATCGAAATCATACTGGTGCTTGGTGGGCTCCTTGGGCTTGGGCTCAATGTAGAAGTCGCCCTTGAAGCCGATGGAACGGGCATAATCCACGGTCATACGCATCAGACGGGCCATGTTGTCCTGCTCCAGACCCATATCGGTGTTCAGCAGAGTCTCGTAGCCTTCTCTGCCACCCCAGAACACATAACCTTCGCCACCCAGAGCGGTGGTGATCTCCACCGCCTTCTTGATCTGCGCAGCAGCAAACGCAAAGGCATCCGCGTTGGGAGCGGTACCGGCACCGTGCATGTAGCGCTTATTGCCGAAGCAGTTGGCAGTGCCCCACAGAAGCTTCTTGTTGTACCTCTTCATCAGATCCTTCAGCAGTGCGGTGATCTCATCCAGGCGGGCATTGGTCTCAGCCAGAGTCTGACCCTCAGGAGCAATGTCACGGTCGTGGAAGCAGAAGTAGTCAATATCCAGCTTGTCCATCAGCTCAAACGCAGCATAGGCCTTGTTCTTCGCCTGCTCCATGGGATCGGCAGCCCCGTAAGACTTATCGATGGTGCCAACGCCAAACATATCAGCACCCTCGGCGCACATGGTATGCCAATAGGACATAGCAAAGCGCAAATGCTCACGCATGGTCTTGCCTGCGACCACCTCATCGGGATTGTAGTAGCGGAAGGCAAAGGGAGTCTTTGCGTTCTTTCCCTCATACTTGATCTTCTCGATGCCCTTAAAAAATTCCATAATTATATCACCTTTCCATAAAAATAATAAACAATCCTATCCGGCACATTGGGAAACAGCTCTGCATCCCAATGCACCACTTTTATTCTAATACAAAACCATTGACAATGCGCGCCAAATCGTTTATAAAGAAAGGGCAGAATTTAACTTACGGGAGTGTATGCCCATGTTTTACGAGCAAAACAATTCCATGCACAACAATCTGCTGAAGCTTCAGTTTTCTACAGATTTCAGCTTCCCTGCCCACCTGCACAGCAGCTACGAGGTCATTACGATCCTAGAAGGAGAATCTCTGGTAACTGTAGGCAGCCACCAATACACCATGGGGCCCGGTGACGCTGTTCTCATATTCCCCAATCAGCTGCACAGCATCCACACACCGGAGCACAGCAATTTGATGCTGAGCATCTTCTCTCCCCGTCTGGTGCAGGCTTATACCACCAAATGCGAGCACCGCATTCCGAAAAGCAATCTTTTCAGACCCGACAGTTTTTATCTTACCAAGTTATCACAGCTCCGCACCGCCGCCGACGAGGTCAACATCCCACAGGCCAAAGGCGTGCTGTATTCCCTCTGCGCGGAATTTGACGAAAACGCCACCTATACGCAGCAACGCGCCACCGGCGAAGACCTGCTTTCTGATATATTTCACTTTGTGGAGGAGAATTACCAGAAGGACTGTTCTTTGGAGGCCCTCGCTATGCATACAGGCTATCACTATGTGTATCTGTCCCGGTACTTCAAACAGGCTACCGGTCTGACATATCTGGAATATGTGCATCATTTCCGTGTTGATGAAGCCTGCTATCTGCTGGAAAACACCCGTCTACCCATCCTGCAGGTAGCCTATGACTGCGGCTATGATCCCCTACGCAGCTTTAACCGTAATTTCCGGAAGATCATGTCCGTGACCCCCCGGGCCTATCAGAGTGCCTATACCCACCACAAAAACAATGTGTAAAACGGAGAATGCCCCCGGCTGTTGGCCGGGGGCATCTTTTATTCTTCCCAGGATTTAACCAAAACCTCTTGCAGCTGCTCCCGTTGGCGGCAAATATCCGCCCAGCTTGGGATCTCCGCAAAACGCCCGGCCAGTTCCTTCATAATAACAGGAATCTCAATTCCCTGGGGACACACCTTCGTACACTTGCCACAGGCAATACAGGCCGACGGGCGCTTTTCATCGGGCATAGCCTGAATGAGCAGCACGCTGTTGACCACCGGCGCAAACCGAATATCGCTGCAAATGGACATCATGGTCGGTATGTTCAGGCCCATAGGGCAGCTTTCCGTGCAGTAACCGCAGCCGGTGCAGGGGATCACATTTTTCATCCGCTCCGCGATATCCAGAAGCAGCTGCATCTCCTGTTCCGACAGGGGCTTCCGTTCCGTAAAGGTGTGTACATTATCACGCAGCTGGTCCATATTGGACATACCGCTGAGAATCATTTTTACATTGGGCAGCTGCTGCAGGAAGCGGAATCCCCAGCTGGCTGTGGATACGCCAGGTCTGGCCTCTTCCAAGGCAGGATCTGTAAAATTCGCCAGCTTGCCGCCACGGACGGGCTCCATGACCCATACCGGAATCCCTCTTCGGGTCAACATGTCATATTTTTCCTTGGCGTTCTGCAGAGTCCAATCCAGATAATTCAGCTGGATCTGGCAAAACTCCATTTCATCACCGTAAGCATCCAGGAACTGTTCCATCATGTCCAACTGCCCATGGGTAGAAAACCCCAGATGCTTGATACGGCCAAGCCGCTTTTGCTGGCGCAGATAGTCCATGATCCCCCACTTGGGATCCATAAAGACCTCCAGGGATTTCTCATACACATTGTGCAGCAGATAGAAATCAAAGTAATCCACCTTGCAGCGGCGAAGCTGCTCTTCGAAAATCTCAGCGGGATCATAGCTCTTCATCACCATGTTGCCGGGGAATTTATCTGCCAGATAATAGGATTCTCTGGGATACTTGCTTAAAACCTTACCCAGAACCCGCTCAGACATACCACTGTGGTACAGATAGGCAGTATCAAAATAGTTAACGCCCTTTTCCAGAGCATAGGCGACCATCTGCTCCACCTGCTCTACATCGATCTGCTCCCCCGTCTCCGGCAAACGCATAGCACCGAAGCCCAGAAGGGACAGCTTCTTATCCTGAAATTCACTATAGATCATACTCAGCGCACCTTTCGTGTTAAATCTACTGACTACATTTTAGCAAAGGTTTATCGCCAATGCAATATGCTTCCGGGAAAACTTATAACTTGTATTGCGCATACGGTGTATGATAGAATAAAATAATCAAAAAGGAGGTCTGGTCATGAAAATGGTATTGCTCACTGCCCTTGGTGTAGGCGGTGCTACGGTATTCGGCTCAGTCATCGGCTTTGTATTTAAGAAAATATCCCATAAATTCAGCGACATCGTACTGGCTTTTGCCGCAGGTGTTATGCTGGCAGCCGCGGTACTGGGCCTGGTCCTGCCATCGGTGGAATATGGCGGAAAATACGGCCTGCTGATTACAGTTGCCGGCATTTTCACCGGTGCTGTATGTCTGAACCTGATCGACAGGCTCGTACCGCACATGCACAAGCTGGTGGGGGCAGATATAGAGGACCACCCCAACAACAGCAATCTGAGCAAGGTGCTGCTGTTCGTTACCGCCATTGCGATCCACAATCTGCCCGAAGGCATCGCGGCGGGCGTCAGCTTCGGCTCGGGCAACGACTCCGAAGCTCTGCTCATCGCCGGTGGCATCGCTTTGCAGAATATTCCCGAAGGCATGGTCATCATCGGCCCCATGCTGGCTGCCGGAATCAGTTCCAAACGCACATTTCTGTGCGCGCTGGCAACGGGCCTCGTGGAGATCCTCGGTACATTGCTTGGCTTTTTTGCTGTAAGCATTGCCTCTGCGATCCTCCCCTTTGCCCTGGCCTTCGCAGGCGGGACTATGCTCTATGTCATCAGCGATGAAATGATTCCTGAGACCCACGCCCACGGCAGCGAACGGGGCGCAACCTATGCTCTTTTGGTCGGCTTTTGCGTCATGCTGGTCAGCGATATCCTTCTTGGCTAACAGAACACCCCACAGGTTCTGTGGGGTGCTTGTTTATTTAGGAATCACCACCGTAGCGGATACATCACCCGTATACACGCCGGACTCTACCTGACGGGGGTCGTTGTAGATGAAGGCAGTCAATCGAATGTCTCCTACCTGGGCGATCTTACTGCCGGAAGTCAGCTTAATGGAAGAAATGATCGTATCCTCCTCCATATCCTTATCCTCCAGATGCGAATACCGCACACCTGGGGTCTGATGGATATCATCGTACATATAGACTTCAACATAGCTGTAAAAATCCTTGCCGTCGCTGGGCTTGAGCAATATTTTTTCCACCACCGAGCCATCCTGCAGCGCAAAGGATATAAAGTAGCCGATCTTGGCATCCTGGGTGTTTGCGTGGGCATTCCAGGCATCATTCCAGATCCCGGAAAAGGATTTTCCTTTTAGTCTCTCTTCCCCAGACGCAATGGCCTCAAAGCAGTCAATATCCTTCTTAGCGGTCCGTTTTGCCTGAAGCTCCCCAATCAGCTCCCGGTCCTTTGTTCCATCACCCACCGGGATATATAACCCGATGGTGTCCGGGAAAATATCCGGCGTGGGCAGTTGTGTTTCTGTGGAATCATCAGCCTCACCCGGTGTTTCCTGGGTGGATGTGTCACCGCCGGTATCCTCATTGGATTCCGGTGTTTTATCCTCGCTTTGACTTAGTGTGGGCTGTTCATGGGGATTCTGCGGTGTTTTTCCAGCCAGCAAGAAAGCTGCCACTGAAAGCGCCAAAAGCACTCCCGTCAAGATCCATATAAGCCTGATCAACCGTTCTCGGGTCATCTGAGCCACTCCTTTTCTCCACCGGATCACACCTGATCTTCCAATCAGCCGCCCAGGTTTTCTACAAACACCTGCTTCTTTTCGTCCTGACAGGCTCCGTAATTTCCGTCCTGGAATGTGGACAAAGCCTCTGTGCGAAAAGCATCCCAGCTTTCCTCTTCCCAGTTCACCAGGATCGGATAGAACCAAACGCCGTTTTGCTCTGCCGCTTCACAATCTCCTGGGGCGTCGCCAACCATAAGCACATGATCTCTCTCATAACCAAACTCCAGCATCTTGGCAATGCAGTGCGCCTTGCTGCCGCAATCCTGCGTCAAAAGAACATCTGTATACCGCAGCAGTCCGCACTTCTCCCACGCTTCCTCCACCGCATCCCGGTTAGCGCTGGACACCACTGCCACATCAGCAAAATGGGCAGCCACCTCCAATCCCTCTTTTGCACCGGAAAACGGGATCTTCAATTCCTCGGGAAGTTTCGTAATATCCTCGTTGACCGCCAAACTCCACAAAAGGGCTTTTTGCAGGCAAATGCGTCCATTCTCATCGTCGGCAGACTCAATGGCCTCTGCAATGCCCTCATTGGACAAAGCATGGGCGGTTTCTACCCAACGATTCAGTGCATCCAGGCCCACGATGGGCGTATATTTCTCATTGATCTCCGTCAGCGCCATGGAAAGGCCTTTGAAGCGGTTGATTCCCCGGGTCATCTGGAACAGGTTGATCATATTCCAGCGGTGCAGTATTTCCTTTTCCCAGGTCCGCAGACCCCACTCGTCTACCATGCACGGGCCGAAGCAATGCATATGTTTGCAGTTCATGGTATCCATGACGCACCCTTCCGAGTCCACGCAGATCAAATATTCGTGTTTCTTTTTGAAGGTATCAAAACCAACCATCGAAACCATCTCCATTACATAAGAACATCCCCATACAGCATCACAGGCAGGGATATTCCTAAAAGTCTCTTGGAGTATATTAGCAGAAAAACTGCGAAATTGCAAGATTCTTGGCACATTCTGTGTTACTTCTCCAATTTCATGGGATTTGCAGATGTTCAGTCATTCAGAACCATACTATTTGACATTCCCCATGGCGTTTGCTATAATGCTAATATAGGGAATTCGTCAGGTTCCCGTAAGGAGGTCTTTACATGGAAAAGAAAATCATTACTATCAGCCGTGAATTTGGCAGTGGCGGACGCACCATTGGACACCTGGTCGCTGAGAAACTGGGTATTCCCTTCTATGACAAGGAGCTTGTAGATCAGATCGCCCTGGAATCCGGCTTTGCCCCCAAGTTCGTAGAAGAGCACGGCGAGCACTCCCCCGGCAAAAGCCTCCTGTCCTACGCCTTTGCTTCCCAAGGCGTTCCCGGCATCATGAATGGGTTGTCCACTGCGGATTTCCTGTGGAATGTGCAATGCAGCGTCATTCTGCAGTTGGCTGAGAAAGGCCCCTGCGTCATCGTAGGCCGCAACGCCGATTACATACTCAAGGATCGGAAGGATTGTCTGCACGCCTACATCCATGCAGATATGGATTTCCGGGCCGATCGCATCGTCCGGCTTTACGGCGAATCGGAGAAAAGCCCTGAAGCACGCTTACAGGAGAAGGATAAGCGCCGCCGGGTCAATTACCAGCACTACACCGGCAGGACCTGGGGCGTATCCCAGAACTACGACATCTGTCTGAACAGCGCCACCATCGGTGTGGAAGCATGCGCGGATATCATTGTTTCCCTGGTCAACGCGTCCAAATAACCTATCTATTGCAACAGCCGTGCGCTCTGCACGGCTGTTTCCCTGATTATAAAAACTGGTTCTATAATAAATGTTGGGGTCAGGCGATGAGCCTGACCCCAAAGTCGTAATTTAGTAGTTGAGCATAGAGAACAAAATCCTTAGAATAAAAAGTACCACCAATCCACCCCGAGGAGGTTCCCTATGCTCACGAAAAAT
>JAGBSG010000002.1 GCA_017632035.1 Oscillospiraceae bacterium
GGCGCTACTCAGTAAGTCGCTGACCATCCCCCAAGAGCAGGCAGTAGCCATGGCGCTCCTTTCTGATCCGCTGCAATCGGGTCAGAATATGGGCTTGCTGTTAATGTATTCCCTGGGCCTGCGCAATGCAGAAGCCTGCGCGGTGGATTACGGCGATATCAAACCAATGCAAACCCATCCTGATTGCCCGGTAATATGGATTTATAAAACCACCGGTTATGATACCAGCACTGGCAAGCTGGGCGGAAAAACCAGAAATGCAGACCGCATTATTCCGGTGCCGGATAAGGTCGCCGCGCTGATCCATGAACGACGGCAGTATATAGAGTCGCAACTTGGCACGTCCATCGATGATTATCCCATTGTGTGCAACAACGACCGGTGGGATGTTCGGTGCTCTGCCCGGGAGTTAACGAATGCTGCCCGTATCCTGTTCCAAAGCATTAAAATTAAAGCTTCCCAGATAGCATCAATCAGTGAGGACCTTCAGGACGAATCGGTATCTCGGAAGGACAGCCTGCCCTTTGAGGATCGGAAGGATCCCACAGCCTATCTGTTTCGCCGTAATTTCGGTACACACTTACACATAGTATATCCTTTGGTAAAGAAATCGGAATCGTTACAGTACATAACGGACACATAGATAATTTATACATCGAAGGGCAGTATCAACGTAATGGTTTTGGAAGTCGTCTTCTTGAGTATGTATTATCAATAAGTGAAAAAGAAGCTTATATGGATGTTCCTGTGTCAAGCAAGGAATTGCTTCATATTTGCGATAAGCTCGGATTGGTAAAAACAAAACGAACCGAGTACACGGTTCGAATGGAAATGCCATAACCCCAAAGCTACTCGGCACCATCATGCGAGCAATTTTGCAACATTTTCTGCAACAAAAATTTTGATAAATGAAAGAATGCGTGGAAAAGTGGATTCAAAATCGCCGTTTGGGATAATATTTAGGGCATAAATAAGCTGAAGAAGAAACTCAAAAATGAGTGGGAATAACAAAAAACTTTATATTCTATGCTATTTGAGCGTGATGGTTATATAAGCCATCACGCTCATATCCATATTATATTGATTTCCAAGCAAAATAGAGGTCACAGATGTTTCAATTCCGAAATCTATTTGCCAATTTTAAATAACAGTTGATTTTGGTAATTTGAATGGGTATAATTTGAGCAAGAGGTGGTCACATGAAAACATATACAATCATCGGCGGCGTCAACGGTGTTGGCAAATCCAGTTTCACCGGTGTTCTGAAGGAACGAACAACAGATCTGGGCGTTATTATTGATGTTGACAAAATCACAGCAGAACTTGGCGGCAATCTCCTTGCCGGCGGCAAGGCCGCCTTAACCCTGATCCGTGATTGCATTGATCGGAATGTATCCTTCACGCAAGAGACCACCCTTTCCGGTTACAAGACGGAAACCACTGCTAAGGAAGTGAAAGAGCTGGGTTACCATATCAGAATGTTCTATGTAGGATTGGACACCCTGTCTGAAAGTCTTGTGCGAATCGACAACCGGGTCAAGCGCGGTGGACACAACATCCCGAAAGACGATGTGCAGCGCCGTTTTTCCGGCCGTTGGGAAGCTGTCGCAAAGGTTCTCCCTTACTGTGACGAAGCAGAGTTTTACGATAATGATAACGGTTTTGTAAAAGTAGCAGAGTATTGTAATGGCGAATTGCGAACAATCGGTAATCATGTGCCTAATTGGCTATCCGAACTGCAGAATTATCTGAAACCGTGACCAACTTTTGACCAACCAAAGCCGGACAAAAGAAAATAACCGGTATAATAGCACTATATCTCGAAGGCTATTATAATGGCTACCACCACATATCTACAAAGCCACAACGAGCACATCGAGTGGGAATAACTCTGCTATCAACGAACCGCCCAAATTATTCCCAACGGAACAATTTGGTCTATTCTCTAACCTCATAATAAAGAGCTAACTGATTTTGCTCAAGTCAGTTAGCTCTTTTTTCGCTCTTATTGGTGTTGTTGTGAATTATTTATCCTGCCTTTCTCAGCAAAAAACTGCAACCTCATAATGGGTGCCCGGTTCCCACGGGAGCAGCGTACCGGAGACAGGTTCTCCATTGACTTCCAGATGCCGTACGGATCCATCCCCTTCTTGGCGGTAGTGGATATGATAGCTGCTTCCCCTGAATTGCTTTTCTATGCTGCACTGCTTCCATTCCGGAGGCAGGCAAGGGACAACATGCAGTCCCTCCGGGGTAGGCATCAATCCAAAGATATGATGTACCATGGCCTTGATAAAGCACTGTGCCGTGGCAGTACGCCAGCTCTGCCCCGGAATACCGGCACGGTAACCGGCCTTTTCTGTAGCATAGAAATTATAGAAGATATACGGCTCGCCCTGGGTTTCTCCATAGGTGTGATTCCAGGGCAGCATCTTATATAGGGATGCCTGCAGCTGCTCCCGGCGTCCGAGCATACAGTCCGCCGTCAGCTTCCACGCCATGGGCTGCAGGTACACACTTTCATTCAGCAGAACGCCTTGAGGTTGTCTGGTGAAATTACCGATCCGGGAGTCCCACTGGGTGAATGCCGGTCTGTTGAGCTTTGTGCCGTACGGGCACTCCAGATAGCTGTCGACCTCATCCATAATAGCTTCCAGCTTTTCCCTCGGCGCAATGCCAGCCATCACCGCCCAGGTCTGGGGATTCAGCCACAGCTTGGCAAACTTGCTTTCCTGAGAACCGATCTTCACACCGTCATCATTGATGGCTGCAAGGTAATACCTGCCGTCCCAGCCGTATCGCTCCACACGCTCACGCATGGTCTGCCCCATCCGGGTATGCTTCTGCACCAGCTGCTGCTCACCCAAAAGCTTTGCCAGTGCCATGAAGCAGTTGTTGGCACGATACCAGGCAATGGAAAGCCATACACTGACACCCTTTCCGTCAAGACCTGCCCAGTTCATGCCGTCGTTCCAGTCTCCACCCCAGATCTTGATAAGGCCGTTCTCACCGGTAAAATGGAACAGATATTCAATGGCACGGCGCAGGTGCTCAAAGACGGTGGCTTTTGTGCCGTCATTGAAGGGCACTTCCCCCAGCAAAAGCTCCGGCTGTCCCAGCTCCATAATGATGGTATGGGCTGCCATGGACATCCACACAGCACAGTCGGCAAAATGATTGTCCTGGATCTTACCGCCTCGAATGGTACGTGGCGCATAACCGCTGGAATACTGCCATGCCAGAATCCGCTTCAGCCGCTGCCATGCCAGAATCCGCTTCAGCCGCTGCCATGCCAGCTCCGGGTTGAACACCGCCAACGCGTCCGTATCGTTGGTCATATCACGGTAGCCATTGTGACGCACCCGTGCCCAATGAGAGCCCATGACCGTGGCGTACTTATAAAAGCTGTTGAAGGCGTTGTTGAGCATTTCATCCGGCGTATGGATGGTAACGCCATCGATCTGCGTGCTACGCTGCTGCCTGACCTGTTTCAAAAGCCGCTCCGGCACACCGGGTGCTAAGCACTGCCGTTTGGCGGCAATGTCGTCTTTCTCAGGCGCGTAACCGATCTGGTAGCGGAAGGTTTTCTCCTCACCGGGCTGCAGGCAGCAAGCCGCCTCCAGAGCAAAGCACAACTTTTCAGTAACACAGTCCGAATTCCCGCAGCCGCCATGCTCGATCAGTGCCTCCGGCGCATCCTTGTGTCCGTAGGTTCCGATAAAGGCGTTGTGCCGGCAGTCGAATGCCGAAACAGGGGCATCGCAGAGCATGTAGCTGTAATGAACCCCTTGTTTTCCGGTGCGAAATTTACCGGCGGAAAAGCGGTGATACAGGGCATCTGTTTCTGTGTCGTGATGACCCTCCATACTGTTATAGCCCTGTTTTTCATAGACTCCGTCCACATCGGTGGCGGTATAGCCAATAACGCCCAGCTGTGCCGCAGTATGGCGCAGGTTTTTCACCGTGACGATCCACTGCTCATAATCACCCTCCAGGGGTACAAACACGGTAAACTCGCCGCGGATGCCATCCTTTTCCCAGACATAGGTGGTATAGCCCAGTCCGTGACGGCATTCATAGTGGTCATAGGCGGCATAAATGGGCAAGCCGGTAGCCGTATGCCAGGTTCGGTTCTGCTTATCCGTGATATACACACAGCGGTCAGTAATCAGCTTTGCGCGATTCGTAAAGGTATCCTGCAGAAAGCCATCCCCGTTTCCCACCTGGGACACAAACGCCATATAGTAATCGTTATACAGGTAGTTATACCAGTTTCTGGGGGTCTTGCGGTGGGTGATCACATATTCTTTGCTATCTTCTGACCAATGACCATAGGATTTATGCTGCACTTTTACACTCCCTTTCGTTGTAAGGAAATTGCTGCGCCAGTTCTATGCGAAGTGTCAGCGACAGCCGCTGATCGCAATCATACCAGCCCTCCCATTTGCTCCGGGAAACCTCCTGCCGCTCAGCGCACCATCAGTCAGTGGATACCGGGGAAAAACAACGCACCAGGATGAAACTCTCTGCTGCTGTCAAATTAGGATCCATTACTTTCTGGTAAATTCGTTTGAACGGTTTTGAATTGTGACAGCATGGCTGCGATGCTCCGGATTCGGATATGCTTCCTCATAGCCCAGCGATACACCGGAGAAGTCCTTAATATGACGCATTGCCTGTCCCAAATTGCAGCCTGTGCCAATCAGCTCTTTTTGCAATGCAGTAACATCGATTTTTCTCGGTGAAATATCTTGCGCAATGGAGACACACACTGCTGCACCAGCTGCTTCGCCCATAGAAAGGCAACACAGAATCAGGCGTGCACCGGATTGGGCATAGACATCCGAGGAAAGATTTCGTCCTGCAACGAGCAAATTCTCCACGCGGACGGGCACAAGGCAACGATAAGGAATATCATAGCACCGGTTTGGCTCAAACTCGGCATATTCTGCTGTTTGTCCTTTTGCATTGACCACAGGCTTGCCATCAGGAGGAGGCGTGGTGGTACCAAATCCACCGGAATTACTGATTACATACTGAACCTCGCCGTTTAGCATAATAGGCGCCCACTTTATATTACCGGTTTCAACAAAGTTATGGATATCATAACCATGGTTGGAAATGGCAATGACATCATCGTGCTTGCGACAGAAGGCAATATCTTCAGCGGTGAGCCGATATTCACCCACGATTCGGCGGCTTTCCCGTACACCAAGCAGGCTTGCCGTGGTCGTCAGGAACGAATTTTCAAAGCCGGGAACTCTCTTTTTGATGTACTCTGCCAACATCGTTGCCTGATCTCTACCTTCAAAATACATACGCGTCAGATCTTTATTGTCCAGAGGGAAGCAATTTCTGGAATGGGCAAAGCAGATACTGACCTCATCCATACCGCAATTCTGCGGTCTGCCCGGAATGTGGGTGATCCAATTCAGATGATTGTCGGATTCATACGGCAGCAAACTGCTTGCCAGATCCTCACGGATCATCTTGACCCACTTAGGGTCCGTCTTCTTCTACTCAGAATTCTGGTATTTGTCCCAATCGACACCACCCAAAATAAACTCCAAAGAGCAGGCCTGGCTCATACCGTCTTCGGGGCGTCCGCTTTCAGTTTCAGCACCGGCATAGTATGCCAGATCAGAGTCGCCTGTAGCATCAATAAAGCGTTTGGCCGTTATGTATTTTCTGCCTGTCTTTGTCTGGATCACAACTCCCTTCAGGGTGTTTCCATCCATAACCGCATCTACCACACTGGTCACCAGCAGAACATCCACATTGTATTTTTTTACCATCCGGTCCAACACAAGCTTATGTTTTTCGATGTTGGTATTCCGATGCCAGTGCCCCTCGATTTTATCCAGTTCGTTCATCATTTCCTTGCCGATGCCCGAAACAAAGTCAAGCGGAATATTAACAAACCCCATCGTTGCAAGACCACCAAGGGCGGAGGTGGCCTCGATCAGTAGAACCTTGTATCCTCTTTTGCCGACAGCAACCGCTGCTCCAAAGCCGGCAACGTCACCACCTGCAACCACCACATCATACTCCCCATAAAAAGGGATTTCCTTTACCTTCTCCATTACTTTTCCATTATTGTAATCAATCATTATGTATTACCCCCTAATCTTTCACTTCTACAATTGCTTCCGAAGCACAATTTTTTGCACACTGTCCGCAACCGATACATTTCTCCTGATCGATATGCGCGCCTTGCGCGTTCATACTGATTGCTGAAACAGGACAGGCATACTGGCATTCCTGACAAAAACAGCAACCCGCCGTTATACTGTATTTTTTCATGCAATTACCTCCTTCCGGAATCAGTATACAGTTTACGGCGTTTCAAGTAAATGAACAGCACTTACTATTATTAGCACAATTTTTACCTCACCTTGACAAAGGCACTTTATTCCGTTAGTATAGCCAAGGGGTGATCCGGATGAAATATACAACTGATATCACGCAATACATAAATACGATCCGTGCACTTTGTCAGGTTGGGATCTGTTATTACGACCTGAACAATTTCTTTGAGTATAACCAGTATGGAATACGGGACAATCGTGGTCACTACTGCGAATTTTGCAGGAAGGTCCGTGAGCTCCCCATCGGGCGCAAAAGCTGTGACCTCTCCGATAAAACCGACGCGGTCAGACTGGCGGAACAATACAAAAAGCCGTTCTTTTTTGAATGTCACATAGGAATGCAGGAGTTGATTGTCCCGATCTTTAAGGGCAGCATGCTTTTAGGAATCCTGTTTGTCGGACAATGCGCTACCGAAAGTACCGATCATCAAGTCATTGTATCAAGAGCAAATTCTCTTGGCGGTGACGGAGAAAAAATGCTCCAGCTATTTCAACAGTTACCCTTCAAAGCAAAGGACGATCTGCTGAACATCGGCAAGCTACTGTCTGCTTATTTTGAAACCATGATCTACTCCCGGGAATTGATGTTTTCCAATGTGTCGATCAGTGACCTGACCTCCGGTACGGCGCAGAAAATGAAAGACTATATTGATTCCAATTATACTTACAGTATTTCTCCGGGAAAGGTAGCGAAGGTATTTTTCATAAATCCGTCCTACGCCTCCCGATGTTTCCACCAGCATACCGGAATCTCTATGTCGGAATATATCAACAGTGTGCGCATCGAAAAAGCCAAGTATTTTTTATCCGGCACTTCGATTCCAATCGGCAACATCGCCTTAAACGTGGGGTTCAGCAACTGTAATTACTTCTCCCGTGTTTTCAAAAAAGCAGTCGGCATCACACCGACTGCTTTTAGGAAAAGCGCTATATCAAACGCGCTATAACACAGCAAAGAACCCCACCGGCACCATGCGGTAAGACCGTTCCAAGCATGGAAGTGTTTATTACCATTTGCAATGTGTTGGAATGTTCTGCCGATGAACTACTCTGCCGAGAAATCAGTACCGCAAAACCTATACTGCATAACTGGCTTACTGAGCTGATAGGAGATTGCGATTCTACCGAAACTAAGATATTAACGGATGTTTTGATCAGCACAAAAACAACGCTGCGGAAGAATAAAACAGTAGAATAACAAAAAATGCAATAGGCCAATAGGCAATATCCCTTAGTTAAGGGTGTCATCCTGAGCGGACCCTGAGCGTAGTCGAAGGAGGAGTCGAAGGATCTTCTCACGAATTTGATGGAAACCGTCAACAAAGATGCATAGATTCTTCGTCGCCTGCGGCTCCTCAGAATGACAAGGTTTTTAACTGAATGACATTGGCACAATAGGTCAATTATTTTTATATTTCTTCCCCGCGGAGACAACCTCTCCGCGGGACTTTTTCTTTCTTGCGATATGGAACTCTTTGTGGTAAAATGACGAGAAAAGGAGGATTGCCGTGAAACGATTACTTGCTATTGCAGCTGCGGTGCTGATTTTAGCCGGATGCGCTGCAATTCCGGACAGTCCCGAGTCGTCTGACAAACCGGAGTCTGCCGGCTCCGGACTCACTGAAACCAACGGACCAGCTGATAACGAAACCGCTGGGCCGGCTGATGACGAAATCCCTGAACCCCCTGTTGACGAAACCCCTGAGCCACCTGTTGACGAAACCCCTGAGCCACCGGATACAACGGGGCAACCTACGCCACCCGCTCCGGAGGTCACGCCTCCTCCCTCTCCTGCCCCAGATCCCCCGGCCAAGGATAACAACGAGCCGGTAGGCTCTATGTACACATGGGGTCAGCTAATGGCGATGGATAACAACAATTTCGGCTGTCCTCACTCCGGTGCTGTGGACGAAAAAAAACGTCCCCTTGTTTCCATTCGCTATGAAGCGAAATACGAAAAGTACAATGCCCATTTCATCGCCCCGGATGACGGGAAAATTTATCTGACCTACACCATGGGTTATGAGCATACGGTTGTGGAAAACGGTCAGACGATCCGGCTGACCGAGCGGATTTTGGACATTATGAAAGAAAAGAATGTCAAAGGTGTTTTTCTCATTAACAAGTATTATGCCAAGTCCTGCCCCGATATCGTACGGCGGATCATCGAAGAGGGACACATCGTTGGCAACCACAGTGCCGGTCATTATACTCTGGCGGATCTGCGCATTGACCGGGTCGTGGAGGAAATCATGGACCTTCACAACTATGTGCTGGACAATTTTGGCTATAAAATGACGATTTTCCGTCCGCCAAGTGGTGAATCCTCGGAACGGGTATTGGCAATTGCCCAAAGCCTTGGCTACACCACCGTCAATTACAGCTTTGCCTATTACGACTGGGTTACCAGTGACCAGCCTGATGTCCAGTCTTCTCTTCAGAAGCTGATCGATAACGCCCACAGCGGCGCCATCTATCAGCTGCACTGTGTGTCCTACACCAATGCACAGATTTTGGGGGATGCCATTGATGCCATCCGGGAAAAGGGACTGGAATTTGCCCTTTACAGCTAAACAAAAACACAACCACCGGCTAGGTGCATCTGTCAAGGAAAAGTAGACACTAAAAACACCATAGTTTTAGAAGCCCAGTTCGGTCTTGTACTGAACTGGGCTTTTGTAGCCCAAGGCGGCCGCAGGTCGCTCGTTATTATAGTAATACACATACTCGTCCAATA
>JAGBSG010000020.1 GCA_017632035.1 Oscillospiraceae bacterium
ACCGGCTCCATCATCATCAACGGCCGCGATATCGACGATTACTTCGGCCTGGAGACCCTGAAGCTGGTAGTCCGTCAGCCCCTGGTCACTACTGACCTGGTTGGCAAGGTCGATGTTGTTGTCACCGTCGCAGGTGGCGGCGTTTCCGGCCAAGCCGGTGCAATCCGTCACGG
This sequence comes from Oscillospiraceae bacterium, assembly GCA_017632035.1. Lineage (GTDB taxonomy): Bacteria > Bacillota > Clostridia > Oscillospirales > Oscillospiraceae > Faecousia. The sequence continues at coordinate 174 of JAGBSG010000020.1, forward strand.
CATCTCCCGTGCCCTGCTGACCCTGAACCCCGAGTTCCGCACCTCTCTGAAGGCTGCCGGTTTCCTGACCCGCGACCCCAGAATGAAGGAAAGAAAGAAGTACGGTCTGAAGGCCGCCCGTCGCGCACCCCAGTTCTCCAAGAGATAATCAATACTTTTGGATCTTCTATCCCGGAAGCCATTATGGCTTCCGGGTTTTTACTGACACAAAACATCCCGGTCCTCCGTTCGGAATACCGGGATGCTTTATTTGCAAAAGATCAGACACCAAAGAGGATCCAAATCAGAATGTATGCGGGAACGATTGCGGACAGCGTGAATGGAATGCCGATCTTGAAGAAGTCGGCATTGGAAACCGCATGCCCCTCCTTGCGCAGGATGCCGATACCGGTAATATTGGCAGAGGCACCGATGGGCGTACAGTTGCCGCCCAGAGTCGCGCCGGACAGAAGGCCAAAATACAGTGCAGCGGAATCAATGCCCATCTCCGCAGCGATACCGGCAATAACGGGGATCATGGTCGCAACATAAGGAATGTTATCAACAAACGCAGAGATCAGCACGGATGCCCAAACGATGATGGTATACATCAGGAATGGATTACCGGCGCCCAGCTTTGCCAGCAACGCAGCAAGCGCATCGATCACACCTTCATTGGAAATACCGCCGATCATCAAAAACAGACCCACCAGCAGACCCAGCGTTTCAAAGTCGATAGCTTTCAGTGGACCGATCACGGCTTCCATATTCCTTTTCCTGGAATAGTTGTAGATCAAGCCGACGATCAGCACCGTTGTACAAATCAGGCCGTTGGTCTCAGCCGGCATTTCAAAAGGCAGGAAGGACGCCACAATCAGTGCGACGATAGCGCCGACCAACAAAATCGTTGGAACGATATCCTCCACCTCAGTCATCTTTTCAGACTTGAGGATGGTACTCTTATCCTTACGGAACACAAAGTAAACGATGATAGCAGAGAACACAGCGCCCAGCTCTACCATGAAGAACATACCCGGCTTGCCCTGATACCAGATGAAGTCCAGGAAGCTCATTTCCAATGCAGAACCCAGCATAATAGCAGTGGTATCACCCACCAGAGTAGCAGCGCCCTGTAGGTTTGAGGACACCGCTATAGCAATGATAAAGGGAACAGGATTGGTTTTTAGCTTCTTGCAGATCTCTATGGCAACAGGGGCGATCATCAGAACGGTTGCCACATTATCTACAAAGGCGGAGATTATGCCTGCGAACAGACTGAGAGATACCGCAGCCCACTGGACATTGGGGACCCAATTCATAACCATATCCGCCAGGCGTTCCGGCATGTGACTGTCAATAAAAAGTTGAACAAGGCCCATAGTGCCGCCGATCATCAGCAAAACATTAAAGTCCAAGGCGCCAATGATCTGATCAACGGGCAGCATACCGGAGATGATGAAGATCAGTCCGGAAGCCAGTGCAATATAGGGACGGTACTTACTGAAGGTCAGCATTAACACATAGGTCGCAGCAAAAAGGATGATTGCAGGTAGCACGAGAAACATTCCTTTCCTTAATTTAATTAGTTAATTATACTTGATGGGCAGCAAAGATAGGGTTAAGGAACAGCACCACAGAGGTCTGTGGTGCTGTCGTTTTCCTCACTCCTGAGGCAGTATATATTTTCGGGAATAGTCATCCAGCTTTTCAAAGAAAACAGGATTTCCTTCCTTCATTCTACGCAGTGACTGGTGTGCGTTCATGTTGTGACCATGGGCATCGATAATGCTCACAGCAATATTGGAGCAGTGATCAGAAGTCCGCTCCATGTCTGTCAGCAAGTCAGACCAGATGAAGCCTGCCTCTACGGTGCATTCACCGTGTCCCAGGCGGGTAATATGCCGATCGCGAAGTATGGTCTTAATGTGGTCGATCACCTGCTCCAAAGGCTCAATACCGGAGGCTGCCTCCCAATCGTTGCGTCGGAACGCACTCATCGTGATCTCCAAAATTTCAGACAGTGCGGCGCACAGCACATCCATTTCCTTTTTGGCACCGTCAGAAAAGACAATCTTCTTTTCGTGCATCTCCTCAGCAGACTCCAGAACATTAACGCTGTGATCGGAGATCCGCTCCAGATCACCAATGACCTTCAACAGTTTAGAAACCTCCGAGCTGTCATCATCGGATATTTGCGCTCTGGCAAGCTTTGTCAGATAGGTTCCCAGCACGTCCTCGTAATGGTCCACATCCTTCTCAATGGCACGGATATGCTCTGCGACAGATAAATCCCCGGTAGACAGAGCACGTAGACACATTTGAAACCCCCTTACCGTCTCCCCTGCCATTTTTGATGCCAACTGATGACACTGACCCAACGCAATGGATGGGGTAGCCAGCAGGCGCTCATCCAGTTCCACAGCCTTGGCAGTTTCCTTGCCCTCCGGAACGACCAAATACGCGAGTCTCTCCAAGATACCGGACAAAGGCAAAAGCAGCGCCGTACAAAGGATATTGAACAGAGAGTGGCACACAGCAATACCCAGATAGGACGCCGAATCATTCAGTATCGCAGGTTGAATCAGTTTTGACAGAAGTATGAACACCGTCAACCAGACTACGGTGCCGATTACATTAAACGCAAGATGGATAACGGCCGCTCTCTTTGCATTTTTGTTGGTACCAAAGGAAGAAAGCAGCGCCGTTACACAGGTGCCGATATTCTGACCCATGATGATGGGAATAGCAGCCGCATAGCTGACAGCCCCGGTAGCAGACAACGCCTGCAAAATACCCACAGAGGCAGAACTGGACTGGATAATACCTGTTAACACCGCGCCTACCAGGACGCCCAAAATGGGATTCTCAAACATCAGGAAGAGGTTCTGAAAAGCAGGAATATCCGCAAGACCGGATACTGCACCCGACATGGTATCCATACCAAACATCAGCGTGGCAAAGCCCAGCTGAATTGTACCCACTTCTGTCTGTTTTGTGGATTTCGAGAACATCAGAAACGCCGTTCCCAGCAGTGCCAGAATCGGGGTAAATGAGGTAGGCTTCAACAGCTGTATAAACAGATTATCACTGGAAATACCGCCCAAGCTCAAGATCCATGCAGTGACTGTAGTGCCGATGTTCGCACCCATAATCACACCAATGGATTGCTTCAAGGTCATTAGGCGAGAATTGACAAAGCCCACTACCATAACTGTAGTTGCCGAGGAACTCTGAATCACAGCGGTAACACCAAGGCCGGTCAAAAAACCTTTGATCTTACTGTCAGTCAATTTACCAAGCAGGACCTTTAGACTGTTTCCTGCCCTGCGCTCCAGGCCGTCACCCATAATGTTCATACCGAACAGAAACAGGCACAAACCGCCAATCATCGTTAATACATCAAAAATCGTCATAATCCATACATCCTTTGTATTGTATAGTACAACCACCTCACCCATTATACGGGCAAGGCGGTAAAAATAGGGCAAAGAATATATGGCTTTAGTTAAGATACGGTGAAGAATACCCCTGTTTATTCCTGCTGATCCAGCATCCGATATCCCACGCCAAGCTCGTTGATAATGTAGCGGGCCTCGCCTGGCTTGCAGCCCAGTTTCTTGCGGATATTGGCCATATTGACCTGGAGCTTCTTGACACTCCCGTCGTCCATAGTTCCCCAAATGGAACTGATAATTGCAGAATATGTCATGACCTTTCCGCAATGCCGGCTCAAGAAAGATAGAATATTAAATTCTGTCTGTGTAACATGGACAGTTTTACTACCCACCGCAACCTGTCTGCGGTCATAGTTGATCTCAAGATCTCCTAAAGTAAATACACTGGTGGGGATCGACGCCTGCAAATTTATTCGGTTGATCCTTAAGGACGCACGGACACGAGCCAGCAGCTCTGCCGTACCAAAGGGTTTTGTAATATAATCGTTTGCGCCAAGATCCAGGGCAGATACCTTGTCGTGTTCCTCTGTTCTGGCCGACAGCACAATGATAGGGATCATGCTGTTCCGACGGGTAATGCGGATAAACTCTTCTCCATCCATGTCCGGCAGCCCCAGATCCAGCACGACCAGATCCGGCACATGGGAAGTCAGCATCAATATTCCCTGCTGACACCGTTGCGCTGTCAGGACCTGATACCCATTGGTATCCAAAACCGTCTGAATCATACTTAAAATATTGCGGTCATCCTCCACAACAAGGATCTTATACTTATTGTTCGACATGCTCGGTTTCCTCCATTTCCAGCGCAAAGCTAAACGCCGCACCGCCCTGCGGACGATTCCCGGCTTTCAGTTCGCCACCGTGGGCCTTGACAATGGTTCTGCAAACACTGAGTCCGATTCCCATATTACTGCGGGTAGAATCCGCCGGCGCTTCACTGTCCAATAGGCCGGTAAACAGATGTTCCATTCTATCCGCAGAAATACCACAACCATCATCTTCAACAGAAAAAACAGCTTTATTATTTTTTAAAATTACCCGAAGCCAAAGATTTTGCATGCCGTGGGCATGGAATACCGCATTTTCCAGCAGATTCATCAGCACCTGCTGGATCAGCACCGGGTCCATGGGAATGCTGACAAAATCCTCCGGTATTTGCACCTGAATTTTGTGATTAGGGTAATGCTTATGAAACCTAACCAACAGCGCATCGATCAGTTCCTCCAGCACAACGCTGCGCTTGGACAGGCGCACCTTATCCGCATCCACACGGGTAACAGACAAGAGGTTTTCAACCATACGGTTCAGCCATTGGGAATCCGATTGCATATCCTTCAGCAGTAACAGCTGTTTTTCCTGGGGAATGTTATCAAAATTCTCAATGATAGCAGAGCACGAACCATAAATAGAAGTCAGCGGTGTCCGCAGATCATGGGATACGGCGCGAAGCAAATTGCCCCGCATCCTTTCCTTTTCGGCCTCCGCCTTCAGTTTCTCCTGCTGCTTCAGCCGTGTAGTCAGAGCACCGGTCATAGTGGAAACGATAAGCATGACCACAGCAGAGGAAATACACTCCGGGGAGATCAGATCAAAAGACCAGTACGGATATGTAAAAGCCCAGTTCACCGCCAGCACACTGATCAAACTGGCCACAATACCAAAACCATACCCCTGTGTCCGCCAGGACACCAGAAAAACGCCCAACACAAAGATCATAGGTGTCATGGTTTTCGTATCGTACAGCTCAACCAGAAGTAGATTCACCAGAAACACAACGGTCAGTGTAATCACAGTAAAAAGGCCATCGGCTATGATATGTTTTTTGTTTTTCATCAACACACCTCCAGAACACCCTATGAAAGTATTATAGCATTCTTTTCATAAAAACGCATCCTCATATCGTACACAGAAGCAGGCGCGAACAGTTAAGAAACAGCAAAGATTTATGCTCACATAAAAAACGCAGCCGAGCTTCAACAAGAAACTCGGCTGCAGAATCCGTTATTACTTTACATAGTCCAGACTGATCCAACCCTTGGAGATGCGGCCCCAGGTCACGCCGTCGACTACGGTTGTCTCCAGGATCGTGACCTTCTCACCGGTGTACAGTGCGCCAACGATCTTATTCGTAGTACCGGCTGCACTGCGGATGCGCAGGCAATCGGCAAGGACTGTACCGGTTTTGGTTTGTGCTGTGCCGCTGCCAGAGGAACTCTGTCCGTCCAAAACCACATAACTCAGGCAGATCCAGCCCTTTTCGATCCTACCCCACTGGGTGCCGCTGACAGTCTTGCGCTCCAGAATCTCTACTCTGGCGCCATCATTCAGATAACCGGCAATAGCATAAGAGGTACTGGGGCCGGTACGGATATGCAGCCTGGTGCCTCCAGCAGAAACTGTACCTCCAAGCTTCTCCTCAGTTGTACCGTTCTGTGTGTCCAGCCGGACATAGTCCATGCAGATCCAACCACTGGTGATCCTGCCCCAATTTCTGCCGCTAACAGTCTTCTGCTCCAGGATCTCCACCTTGGCACCTGCGCCCAGAGAACCCACTACTGCATAGGAAGTACCTGCGTCCTTGCGGATATTCAGCCTGTCAGAGGACAGCACTACAGTTCCAGTAACCTTCTGAGGTGCAGTATCGTTGCTGCCGGTATTTCCGCCAGTGGAAGTATTATTGTCAGAATTGCCGTTGGAACCGGCACCGGTATCGGAATCATTGCCACCGATAGTTGTGTCATTGTTGCCGGCATTATCGTCCTGCTCAGGAGTCTCCTGTACAGGGGGTTCTTCCACGGCATCCAGCTTAACATAGTCCAGGCAGATCCAGCCCTTGGCGATACGGCCCCAAGCGGTAGTACCCACAGTCTTCTGTTCCAACAATTCCACCTTGTCACCATTGCCCAGAGAGGCTACAACAGGATAACCTGTGCTGGGACCGGTACGGACATTCAGCCTGTCCGAGGACAGCACAACTGTTCCGGTGACCTTCTGCGGTGCAGGTGCGGTGTTACCGCCGGCACTTTCGTTACCAGCATTGCCGCCTGTAGTGCCTTCACCCTCTGCCTTATCCAGCTTGACATAGTCCAGACTGATCCAGCCCTGAGAGATGCGTCCCCAAACCATACCGCCTACAGTGGTCTTCTCCAAGATCTCCACTCGGGTATTATTGGACAGATAGCCGAGAACAGGCTTGTCTGTGCCGGCGCCGGCGCGGATACGCAGACCGTCGTTAACAACAACAGTGCCCTTCTCAGTAGCCTGAGGCTTGGTTTCCGTATTCTCGTTGCCGGTATTGCCGTTGCCAGTATTCTCGTTGCCGGTATTCTCGTTGCCGGTGTTCTCATTGCCGGTGTTCTCATTGCCGGTGTTCTCATTGCCGGTGTTC
>JAGBSG010000021.1 GCA_017632035.1 Oscillospiraceae bacterium
CCAATTCCTGCAAATAAGAGAATCCAGAAATATAAGGCTCGCTACGCGGCCTAAACAAAACAGCTGCCACCATATCGGCAGCAGCTGCTTACAAATATTTTTTAGTTATTTTCCTGGTCTACTTGACAAGGGGCGGTTCAATTTGCCCGGTTTTTGTTATGAGATCCTTTGCTTCGCGAAGTTATGACACAATTTTGCAACACGCCCTAAAACAGTGCACTTGTCTGCATCTATAAACAAATAACTTATGCTTCAAAATTATTGGGCCTGCTGCAAAATGCATGATTTTGCAGCAGGCCCTTAACTTATGCCAATATGCGTTTTTGCGATGTGTTCGAGGTTTGGTGTTCCTTGCCGCGGGGGGCAAAGATTCTATGAAGTGGCAGAAATTGTGGGTTTACGGGCATGCGGGCCTGTGTTATATTGCTGTAGGATCCGGGCAGTTCGTGGATAAAAAAAACGAAATAGCGTGCCCGAAGTGTCGATTTTTGTAGAAATTAATCATTTTTCTATAAAATGTGGGCCTTGATTTTTAGGAAAATATACATTATAATCGATAAATGTAAAATTGTATTCGTACGTCCATTTGACGGCCGGACGGGCGGTCTGTGGATATGCACCGTGAAAACGCCTGCAACGGAGCAAAAACCTGCGGCAGAGTGAATCAGGATTGAAACAGGAGAAAGCTATGAATTATTTGTTTGTTGTGGCACATCCCGATGACGAGGTTTTGGGTGCCGGCGCGACGATCCATAAGCTGGTACAGGGCGGCCATAAGGTGGCTGTTGCCATCATGTCCGGCCATGCAGCGGCCAGAAACAATCTGTCTGCAACCCTGACCGAGGACGAAGCCAAGGCCATGTCCATCATGGGGGTAGAGACTGTCTACCACGCGGATTTTCCCAATATCAAGATGAACACCGTGCCCCATCTGGACCTGGTGCAGTATATAGAGCGGTGTATTGAGGATTCCATGGCAGAGGTGATCGTCACCCACCATCCGGCGGATACCAACAACGACCATGTGATGACCTCTTATGCGGCCCAGGCAGCCTGCCGGCTGTTCCAGCGCCGGGAGGGCATCCCCAGGCTGAAGCAGTTTCTGTATATGGAGGTGCTGTCGGCAACGGAGTGGTCGCTGGATTCTTCCGCCAATCGCTTTACCGCCAACCATTTTGTGGAGGTTGGACCGGAGGGCGTGGATCTGAAACTGCAGGCTTTGGCCGCCTATCAGGGCGTGATGCGGCCCTACCCCCACCCCAGAAGTGAAGAGGCCATCCGTGGCCTTGCTGCTTACCGGGGTGCCCAGGCCGGCCTCAACTACGCCGAAGCATTTGAATGTGTGTTTAGCACTTTATGAATAGATGAGGAAATGCTATGTATAAGCGATTTGGAAAGCGCCTTTTGGATATTATACTTTCCATTTTGGCGATTATTATTCTTTCTCCGGTGTACCTTGTGCTGGCAATTTGCGTAAGAATCGGCATGGGAAAACCCATTCTCTTCTCTCAGGACAGAATCGGAAAAGACGAAAAGCTTTTTCGTTTGTATAAATTCCGTTCCATGACCAACGAAAAGGACAAGGACGGTAATCTGCTGCCGGAAAAAGATAGACTGACAAAGTTTGGAGTAGCTCTTAGATCCACATCATTGGATGAGTTGCCGGAATTGTTCATGATCCTCAAAGGTGATATGTCCTTTGTTGGACCTAGACCCCAGCCTTGGTTTTATCTCCCATACTATAAGGAAGAAGAACGGAAAATACACAGCGTACGCGGAGGGCTGATTCCGCCGGACAGTTTGTGCAAAGAGGTACAGTGCGACTGGGAAACACAGTTTCAATATGAAATGTATTACGCAGAAAATGTGTCATTGTGGTTGGATCTAAAAGTGATTTTTTGCACATTTGGTATTTTGATAAAGCGCATAAAGCACAGCTATGGCGCTGATGACAGACCAATGCTAAATGTATATCGGGCGCACATGGATGCCCAAGAGGAAAGAGAGATTACTAGGGTAAGATGAGAAAATATATTGTTTTTGTCAGTAAGGATCACTATAACCCGTTAGGCATTGTCAGAACGCTGGGAGAAGCGAATATCAGCCCTGTTGTCGTGGTAGTAAAAAGCAAACCGCAGCTTGTGACAAAAAGTAAATATGTTAAGGAAAAATATATTGTTAACAGTCCTAAGGAAGGTATTGAACTCATTATTTCTAAATTTGGGAACGAACAAGAGAAGCCTTTCATTTTAACAGGCGATGATGTTACAGTGTCAATTCTGGATGAATACTACGAGCGGCTAAAGGATCATTTCTATTTCTTCAATGCAGGGCAGTCGGGCCGTGTCAGAAAATTTATGAACAAAGATGAAATTTGCGCCTTGGCGGCTAAACACGGCTTCCGCATCCCGAAAACCTGGAAGGTGAAGCGTGGTGAAATACCTGAAGATCTAGAGTATCCGGTATTCACAAAGGCTGTCCATTCCTTTGGGAAAGAGTGGAAGAATATTGTTTTTGTTTGCAAGAATGAAAACGAGCTGAAAATAGCCTATTCAAAGATGCAAAGTGAAGAAATTATTATTCAGAAATATATTGAAAAAATTGATGAGCAGGGCTGTGAAGGCTTTAGTGTAAACCGCGGGCAGGATGTTTTTTTTTCCGTTTGGAATCGGGAGGCATATCACTTGCCTGAGCAATATGCACCGGTGTGGTATAATTCCAATCCCGATAATCAGGAGTTTATCGATAAAGCTTCTTCTATGATAAAAGAGATCGGGTTTGAGGGTATCTTTGAATTCGAGTTTATGGTTGGTCAGGACAAACAGCTATATTTCCTGGAGATTAACTTTAGGAACACTGTAAATGGATGGGAAACAACATGCGCTGGCATGCCCGGCGTTACGCTGTGGTGTGAGTCCATGCTACTCAATAGAATCGTGGATAATTGTTACAGGCAGATCCCGGAGGGGTTCTATACCATGGCGGAATGCTTTGACTATGATGTCAGAGTAAAAGGGAAAAAACTTACGCGTCGTCAGTGGTTGAAAGAATATAAAAATGCTAACGCAAAGCTCTATCTGGGCAGAAAGGATTTTCGCCCCTTCTTTTCTTTTATGTGGTATAAACTGTGGCACATGAGAAGGAGTCACAAATAGAACGGAGGCTACCGCTATGGAACTGATACTATCAATATGTTTGGGCGCGTGGATTGCGCTTAGTGGCATTGTTGGCTATCTCTACTATAAAAATGATGACAAGAGAGGGCACAAATAATGAATATTTATTTGTTGGGCATGGTAATTTCTTTTGCTATCTACATTATTTTGGGCTTGGTCATCAGCAAGAAGGTAAAGACAACTGACGACTATTATGTTGCCGGTAGAAATGCAAATGTGTTGCTGATAGTAGGCTCCATGATCGCGTCTTATGTAAGTACAGGTATGTTTATGGGAGACGCGGGAGAATATTACGGCGGTTTGTTTGGACCCATGACCGTCCTTGCTACCATGCAGGTGGTGGGGTATATCTTGGGTGCGGTGCTGGTTGGCAGATACCTTAGAAGAAGCCAAGTGCTGACATTGCCCCAGTTTTTTGGGAAACGGTTTAACTCCGAAAAAGTCAGAAACCTGGCAACGGTTACATCGATTGTAACGATGTGCGTGTATTTGCTTTCCGTTGTTATGGGTATAGGAACACTTATGAGCGCGGTTACCGGATTGGATTATCAGGTGTGTGTAGTGCTGGGTGTTTGTGTCTTTGTGTTTGTCACAATCGTTTCTGGTTCTAAAGGTGTATTGATTACAGATACGTTGATGTTTTCCGTGTTTACTAGCGCGCTGATTGCAGCTGTGTTTGTTATTACAAATAAAGCCGGCGGTTGGGGAGAAGTCGTCAATCAGATCGTAAATCAGTCTGGAAAACCGGGACTTCTGTCCTGGAGCGGGGATCTGAATTATATGTACCCCTCCGGCGCAATGAATTTGATTTGGGGACTTGTTCAGGGAATTTTGTGGATGTCCGTTTGCATGGTAGGTCCATGGCAATCCAGTAGGTATCTCATGGCAAAAAATGAGCACACTGTCATTCGCTCGTCAGTATTCTCTGCTTTTGGTATCTTTCTTTTGCAGTTTCTGGTTGGCATTGCGGCGGTTGCCGTCAATGTTTACGCCCCGGAGATTCCGTCAAATTCTCATGTTTTGATTTGGGCTGCCACCAATGTTTTGCCCACATTTTTGGGCGTTCTTTTGTTGACAGGTGTGCTGGCTGCAGGTATCTCCTCCGGAACCACCTTCTTATCCTTGGTGGGATCCTCTGTTGCAAATGATATTTTCAGGGGAAAAGGTGATGCTATCAAGATTGGCAGAATATCTATGCTGATCGTCGCTGTCATTGTGATGGTTTTGGGCGTGTTTAATCCCCCTCAGATCTTTTGGGTTATGTACCTGGGCGGCGCCATCATTGCCAGCTCATGGATGCCGGTCTCTGTTGCCGCCGTTTTGAGCAAGCGAGTAACAAAAGCCGGGGCGTTTTGCGGAATGCTGGTGGGCTTCCTGGTTTGTTTCAGCATGAAATTGATTAGCAATCTTGCCAGCTTCAGTTTCCCGGCATATTTAGATCCTACGCTTGTTGGTATTGTAGCAAATGTTCTTGCCATGACAATCGGTTCGGCATTGACAAAGGTGACGGATGAGGAACGGCAGGAACGTCAGAATTTGTTTGTCACGCCTGAGTGCGAAAAGGATGTCAAGGAAGTGAGAAAAACAAAAGTATATTTGCTTGCAACAGTAGGTGTTGGTTTGTTGGTTTCTTTAATTCTCATTTTTGTATGGGCAATCCCTGTTATGACTGCTTAAAGGAGATACTATGAAAAGAGTACTGATCACCGGTGCCAATTCCTATGTGGGAACGAACATCGAGAATTGGCTGAAAAAAACACCGGAGGAGTTCCAGGTGGATACCGTAGATACCTTCGGCGACAACTGGAAGCAGGCGGATTTTACCCAGTATGACGCGGTTTTCCATGTGGCGGGCATTGCCCATGTGGATGCCAAGCCCTCTATGGAGCCGCTGTACCGCAAGGTCAATACCGACCTGACCTTGGAGATCGCCCAATATGCCAAGGAGCATGGTGTCAAGCAGTTCATCTTTATGAGCAGCATGATTGTATTCCATGAGAGCAAATCCCTGAAGCCCCAGGTGCTGACGCTGGAAAGCCAGCCTGCGCCCAACGGCTTCTACGGCGACAGTAAGCTGCAGGCGGAGATCGGCTTGAAGGCTATGGAGGATGAATCCTTTAAGGTGGTTCTGCTCCGTCCGCCTATGATCTACGGCCCGGGCTGCAAGGGTAACTTCCTGCGGCTGTGCAAGCTGGCAACGGTAACGCCGGTGTTCCCTGCGTTCCATAATAAGCGCAGCATGCTGTACATCGACAATTTGGCGGAATTTGTCAAGCAGGTTATCCTTCGGGAGTTGTCCGGCACCTTCTATCCCCAGGATAAAGAACTGGCAGACACTGTGGAGATCGCCAAGGCCTTTGCTAAGATGAACGATCATAAGCTGTTCGTGTGGAAGTGGCTGAACATCTTCGTGTATTTGGGCTCTCCTGTGGTTAACGCTCTGAACAAGATGTTCGATACCTACTACTACGACCCGTCCATGAGCCAGATGGATTTTGATTATCAGCTGGTCAGCCAGGAGGAAGCATTCAAGCACATTGACATCACCGGCGCAAGTTTGATCCATATGAAATAAGGAGCTTGATGGGAATGATCGACGCAACAGCGATTATTATGACAAAAAACGAGGAAAAGAACATTGCCCAGTGTCTGAAGTCTATGGAGGGCTTTGCAAAGCGCTGCGTGGTGATCGACTGCGGGAGTGCCGATAAGACAGTGGAGCTTGCCAAGCAAAACGGCGCGGATGTTTATTTCCATGAATTTGAATACTATGCCAAGCAGTTCAACTGGGGCATCGATCATTGCGATATTGATACCGAGTGGATCATCCGTCTGGATGCAGACGAGCGTTTCCCTGAGGAACTGTGTGCGGAGCTGGAAACCATGATCCGGGATAATGCGGATAAGCCTATGAACGGCATTATGATCGAGGCAGATCTGTTCTTTATGGGCAAGTGCTTGAAGCACGGTGGCCGCAATAAGTGTAAGATGATGCTCTTCAAGCGTGCCTGCGGCAGAATTGAAGATCGGAGAAGAGATGCCCACAGTGTGATCTCCGAGGGCTATACAGTAGAGGCCAAGCATCGTTTTCTGCACTATGATTTTAAGGATCTGGACACCTTTATCCGCCGCTATAACTGGTATGCCACCCGGGAGATGCAGGACTATATCGATTATACCCGGGGCGTGCAGCAGGCAGATGTGGCAGGTGAGGCGATTCACAAACAGCGGCAGAAGAAGTTTGGAATCTACTACAAGTTCCCGAAATTCATCCGCTGTTGGATGCTGTTTATCTATATCTATATTTTCCGCCTGGGCTTCCTGGACGGAAAGGCAGGTCTGATGTTTGCCTTTTTTGATACTTACTGGTACCGCTTCCTTGTGGATGCAAAGATCTACGAGTACGAGAAAACCGGCGGCGAGTTTGAAAAACTGACTGCTTGTGAGTGACAAAATGTCGACGACGTACGGAGTGGAGTGTTAAAATGGGTAACATGAAGGAAATGGGGAAGAAACTGCTAAGCTTCCTGCCAGATAAGCTGTATTTACAGTTATATTACTTTGCTAAGTTTAAAAAGCCCTGCAATTTCAAGAATCCAAAAACATTTAACGAGAAGCTTCAATGGCTCAAGCTCTATGATAGGAACCCGCTTTATTCAGAGTTAGTGGATAAATATGAGGTGCGAAAGCATATCGCCGCGGCGGTGGGAGAGGAGCATTTGATTTCTCTTTTAGGTGGGCCGTGGGAGAGCTTTGATGAAATTAACTTTGATGCCCTGCCCGATCAGTTTGTGTTGAAGTGCACCCATGATTCCGGCGGCCTTGTGATCTGTCGTGATAAAAGCAAGCTGGATCTGGCTGCAGCTCGGAGAAAGATTGAAAAGAGCCTGAAGCAGAATTATTATTTGCTGGCTAGAGAATTTGCCTATAAAAATGTGAAGCCCCGGATCATCGCTGAGGCGTATATGGAAGATGAAAATGCGGCTGAAGGACTGACTGATTATAAGTTCTTTTGCTTCAACGGGGACCCCAAGATAATTTATGTTTCTCAGGGTCTGGAAAACCATGAAACAGCCAGTATCTCCTTCTATGACATGCAAGGGGATGAAATGCCGTTTGGCAGAAGCGACTATAAGCCGATCGATGGGCCACTGGTTCTTCCGGAGAATTTTGATGAGCTGAAAAAGACGGCTGTCCTGTTAGCCAAAATGGCAGAGGCGCCGTTTGTAAGAATTGATCTGTACTCTATTTTAGGGAAAATGTATTTTTCTGAAGTGACCTACTGCCCTTGCGGCGGATTTATGCCAATCACCCCTGAGCGTTGGGATGCTGAGTTGGGAGAATGGCTTCGCCTGCCCGATAATACAAACGCCTGATGAAAGGAGAAAAGCAATGAGGTTACTGATCGTCAATACAAATGTTATGGTAGCAGATGGTATAACAAATGTAATTCGCAATTTATTCTGCGCTATGGACAGGGCGGATATCTATGTTGACCTCGTTGCGATCAACGAGCCGCCGGAGTCCATACGGGCACTGTTCGAGGCAGAGGGCGGTTGCGTCCATGTACTGCCCCGGAGCATGCGCCATCCTTTGCGGTATTTGAACGCTCTGCGGCGTGTGATAAAGAAGGGACATTATGATGCAGTACATGTCCATGGCAATAGTGCCACATTGGTCTTAGAAATGGTGGCGGCGTGGTTGGCAGGCTGTAAGGTGCGTATTGCCCACAGCCACAACACTACTTGCAAGAGCATGACTGTGCATCGGTTGATGACACCGGTATTTCGTGCCCTGTGTACCCATCGGCTGGCCTGCGGTGATGCGGCGGGTAAATGGCTTTACGAAAACAGGGATTTCACGGTGGTGAACAACGGTATTGATACCGATCGGTTTGCTTTCTCCCAGGAAGCCCGGCAGCAGATCCGCAAGCAGTATGCCTTTGCCGACGATCAGGTGGTCATCGGCCATGTGGGCATTTTCAACGAGGCAAAGAACCAAAGTTTCCTGATCGATATACTGTCCTGCTTGGATGAAAAATACCGGTTTCTTTTGATTGGTGATGGTCATTTACGCAAGACCGTTGAAGAAAAAGCCGCAGTTATGGGCCTGGCAGACAGAGTGGTGTTTGCCGGTGTGACAGACCGGGTGCCGGATTATCTTTCTGCCTGTGATCTGATCGTGATGCCGTCGCTGTATGAGGGACTTCCTTTGGCGCTGGTGGAGCAGCAGACCAACGGCCTGCAGTGCATCGTTTCCGACAACATTACTCGGGAGGCGGACAAGACCGGGAATCTGACCTTCCTGCCCCTTTCTGCCGGTGCCCAGCATTGGGCGGATGTTGTGCAGGCATTGCAGCTGCCCGAAAGACGGGAAGAGGCTTGCCGTGTCGCGACAGAAAAAATTAAGGCCTGTGGCTATGATATTCGAACTGAGGCAGCCAAAATGCTGGCTTATTATAAAAAGGCAACGGGAAAGTGAGGCATAGGGAATGACGCTGGAAGGTATCAAGATACGCTTGAGAAACTATTACATCCGTGTGACGGCAGCCACGCGGCAAAAGAAGTTAAAAAATACTGATTTTACCGTCATCTCCAATAATTGCTGGGGCGGTTTGGTGTATGAAAGCTATAATCTTCCTAAGCAGTCGCCTACAGTGGGCATGTATTTTATGGCGGAGGAGTATATCCGGTTTGTATCAAACCTGAAATATTATCTTTGCGATTGTAAAATGGAGTTTATACCCCCCGAAGAAGCGAGGCATAAGGATTTTTATGCGCAGGACAGCCGTTTTGGAACATATCCCATTGCAAGAGTAGGGGATGTGGAGATTGCTATGCTTCATTACCACTCTGAGGCAGAGGCTTTGGAAAAGTGGGAGCGCCGCTGCCAGCGGGTGAATTGGGATCGGATGATTGTAAAAATGAACGATCAAAACGGCTGTACAGCAGAGCATGCCTATGCTTTTGGGAAACTTAATTTGGCCCATAAGGTGTTCTTTACGGTTAAGGATCTGGATGCGGGAGATTGTACAGTGAGGATTCCAGGCTCCGGACAGCAGGCAATTCTGTCAACGCAGGAACCTTACGGAGCCTCCCGGCGTTTTAATGTAGATCAGTTTGTCAATAACTTGTGAGTGTGGTTGTATGAAAAAAATCGCATTTGTGACTCGCGTGCTGGCTTCCGGTGGTGCGGAAAAGGTGCTGGGACAAATCGTCAATGCCTGTGCGGAACAGGGAATGGAATGTCTTGTTATAACGATTTGGGAAAATAGATACAGCGCGGATTTTCACCCAAACGTGAAAGTAGTAGAACTGGATCAAGTAGGAGATGGGTTGAAAGGGAAGCTGCAACAGTATGGCCAAATCCGCCGATTGATTTGTGAGGCAGGTTCCGAGCTTGTACTTTCTATGCCGGAGGATATCGGCATTTATGTGATACTTGCCTTGCTGGGTACCGGCATTCCGGTGGTAGTATCTGAACGGAACAACCCTTGGGTCATGCCCAATAAGAGAATAACGCGGATCCTGCGGCGGCTTGCATACCCCTTTGCCAAAGGCCTGATCTTTCAAACGGAAAGAGCTGCTTCCTTCTTCCCGAAGGCGCAGCAAAAAAAGGGCATCGTTTTGCCAAACCCCTTGGCTTGTGACCGTCTGCCGGAGGTTTGGAATGGCCAGAGGGAAAAGACAGTGGTTAGTGCAGGTAGACTGGATGCCCAAAAGAATTTCCCGTTGCTGATAGAAGCCTTTGCCAAATTTCATGAAACGCACCCGGATTATAAGCTGGTGATCTACGGTGAGGGACAGCAAAGAGAGACATTGGAAAAGCTGGCAGCGGAAAAACTGCCGGAGGGCGTATGGAGTATGCCCGGTCGGGTAAGTGACCTGCCCCAGCGCATTGCCCGGTGCAGTATCTTTGCGCTGTCTTCTGATTATGAGGGCGTTCCCAATGTGCTGATCGAAGCCATGGCCGTGGGTACTCCTGCCGTATCTACAGACTGCGCCCCCGGCGGAGCAGCGGCGCTGATCGAAAACGGTAAAAACGGTCTGATCGTTCCGGTAGGGGATGCAAAAAGCCTGGCAGAAAGCCTTGCTTACATGGCAGACCATCCTGCGGAAGCGGTAGCCATGGCGGAAGAAGCGGTGAAAATCCGTCAGCGTCTGGATGCCAGTAAAGTAACAGAACAATGGCTTGACTATTTGAAACGCTTTGTCTGAGAATGAGGGTGATGTCTTGGAAAATAAAGTGAAAAGATTATTAGAGAATCCTTACCGTGTTTTCTCTGCATTGGCTGTTAGAGGCTGGTTTAATTGGATGCCGGACAAACCTTATCTAAAGCTTATGTATAGGAGTCAAATGGGTAAAAAACTCAATTTGAAAAATCCTATATCCTTTAATGAGAAGCTTCAGTGGCTAAAGCTGCATGATCGGAATCCTTTGTATTCCCAGCTGGTAGATAAGTACGCAGTACGGAAGGTTGTTGCGGATGCCATTGGTGAGGAATATCTGGTTCCGTTGGTAGGCGGTCCTTGGAACAGTTTTGATGAGATAGATTTTGATACTTTGCCAGAGCAGTTTGTGCTGAAGTGTACGCATGACTCCGGCGGCGTGGTGATATGCAAAGACAAGGCTTTATTAGACAAAGCTAAGGCAAAAGCAAAGCTTGAAAGGTCGTTAAACCGCAACTATTATCTCAGTAGCCGGGAGTGGCCTTATAAGAATGTGCCTCGCAGGATTATTGCGGAAGCCTATTTGGTGGATGAATCCGGGGTAGAGCTGAAGGACTATAAGATCTTTTGTTTTCATGGCAAAGCTGAGTATGTAGAAGTGGATTTCAACCGCCACATTGAGCATAAGCTTAACCCGTATGATTTTGACTGGAATCCGTTGAACTTTTGCGACGCATCTAAAAATGACTATTCTGCCAATATACCCAAGCCTGTCCGGTTGGAAGATATGCGCAGAATCGCTGAGAAAATCAGTGCGGAGCATCGCTTTATGCGGGTAGATTTTTACAGTATTTATGACAGAGTTTATATTGGTGAGCTGACATTGTACCCGGGCAGCGGTTTTATCCAATTTGAGCCGAGGTCTATGGACTTGAAATATGGAGAGCTTTTGCGTTTGCAAGAAGATTGAGCGCAGTCTGGCGCAGATCACTATTATGTGGCCCGGAAGCGGGCATATAAAGATGTAAAGCCTCGCATCATCGCTGAGGCATACATGGAGGATGAAAATTCCGCCGAGGGGCTCACCGACTATGAATCCTTCTGCTTTAATGGAGAGCCGGGGGCGCTCTATGTGTCTCAGGGGCAGGAGGATCACGCCGACGCAAGCATATCGACCTGGAGGGCATCGCCGGTTAAGAAATATTAGGAGAGTAACAAAATGAGATTCAGTATTCTGATCCCGGTCTACAATACCGGCAAATATCTGGAGGCGTGCATGGAGTCTGTGCTGACCCAGAGCTTCCGGGATTATGAGGTAGTGTTGGTGGACGACGGTTCCACGGATAATTCCGGCCAAATGTGTGACGGCTATACCGCCGACCCTCGGGTGCGGGTGATCCATAAGGTGAATGAGGGATTGCTGATGGCTCGGCGCACTGGCATTGCCAAAGCGAATGGCGAATTCTGTATTTTTCAGGATTCGGATGACGCTATGGTGGCGGGCGCTTTGGAACGAATTGACAATCGCCTGAGGGAAACCGAAGCTGATATCCTGATCTACAACATGGCACTGGTTTATAACGATGATTTTTCGGCCCCCAAACTTTGCGACCCGGTATTTCCGGAAGACAGGGTTTTTACAGGGGAACAAGAAAAAAGAGAAGTTTACGAAAAGCTGCTACAGGGCTTCACATTAAACAACTTGGTTCTTAAGGTTATCCGAACGCCGTTAGTGCAGGGTGATGATACGGACTATGCTGCAATGAAGAATGCGTCAATGGGTGAGGATTTGATGCAATCCTTCTATCCGATTACCAAAGCAAAGAGCATTGCATACACCGGAGCATGTTGTTATTATTACCGGCAAAACAACACGAGCATGACCCATTTTGTGGATCCAGCAAGGCTTGAGGAACGCTTTGCGACATATAATCCCAACGTGCTGCCCATGAGGCTTTACTATGCAAAGCTGTGGGGGCTGGGGGACGATGCACACATACATCAAGTATATAGGGCAAGTCTGCTAGGTGTGCGTAATTTCTTTAATAGTGTTTTTGCGCGTTGTAAAGATGCAACTGCCCAAAAAAAGTGGTGCGCAATGCCTTGGGAGACACTGCTGCCCCGAGAGGTCATGGATGCCAGAAAGAGCAGAAAAACGAAGCTTAAATTGCATGAAAGAGTACAGCTCGATGCAATATTTGCCCACCGCTATACGGTTCTGCGTGTATTAGCGGCGTTGCAGAAGTTGAGAAGATAAAGGTGGGAGTTTTTTGGACAGAATGGATACTACTAATCGCCTGAGAGGAAAAGACAATCGGTATT
Organism: Oscillospiraceae bacterium; assembly: GCA_017632035.1. Lineage (GTDB taxonomy): Bacteria > Bacillota > Clostridia > Oscillospirales > Oscillospiraceae > Faecousia. Next base: position 12,668 of record JAGBSG010000021.1, read on the forward strand.
CTGTAGCCGATATTTGGGTGCCGGCGGTACTATGCCTGTATATCAGTATAACCAACTTAAACGGTGCTCTGTTTGCTTTGCCGTTTGTGGCCTTTTGTCTCGGGTATGCCATTCTGATGCCCATACAAAAAACGGTGGGTATATTGCTGGTCAATATGGTGTTTCTCGGCTATAGCTACATTAATTTAGGGCCATCGATTGGTATATCCAATTATGGTTTTACCCATTTGTGCTACTTAATGGTGGGGGTTAGAGCGCTTCTGGGCTCAGAACTATTAAGGGGAAAACTCAAATTAAGTTTTGTTAAGCTGCCATTTCTGCTGTTAGCACTATATCTTGTACTTCGGCATCTGACGGTTTCTTCAGAAAACGGTATTTACGAATTAGCCATGATGATGTGCATTTGGTATCTGCTGTTGTCCTGTAAAGATGACCGTATGAAACAGAGTTTGGCAATACAGTTCGTTACGACCGTACTGCTGGTATTTGTATATTATATTTTTCAGCATGGCATTTATGAACCGGACAGTTCGGGTAGATTTCCGGGCGTGCGTGATGCCAACAATTTTGCGTTACACTGTAATTTGTGCATTGTAATGTGGAATGGTTTTTGCAGAGATGTTCCGGGTAAGGCGAAGAGAATCGTTAATATAATATTGATTATCGGTGTTTTGATTACCGGTAGTGTGAGTGGTGTAGCAACAATGCTTGTTATATTGGCAATGCTGTTGCTCGATAAGAATCGTAAGATGGCATCCGGTTTGCTCGTTGTTGTCGCGGTGTTGATCATAGTGCTTCTCACGGTTGTGTTTGTGCCGTTGGAGAAACTTGCCGGCATGGGAGGCATTGTTGAACGCTTTGTTAAAGTGGCACAGCAACTGACCGAAGGCGATCTACAGTCAGCAACAACCGGCAGATATGGGTTGTGGGAGTTTTATATGGAGGAATTTACAAGTTTTTCTCCGAAAAACAAGCTGTTTGGTGATTTGTCAGCGGTAAACCGGATTATGGAAATGACGAGCTATGCTTCGCATAATGCTTATGTGGACTATTTGCTTAGTTACGGAATAGTGGGAATGGTGCTGCTGGTGATCAATATTCTCCATCGTATTGTTACGCATCTGGTGAGAAAAGAAAAGATTTTACTGCTGCTCAATTTGGTTATAGTTGTAAATGCGTTCTTTAGAACACTTAGTGGTATCGGATTCTGGTTGCCTATACTCATGTAACAAAGCAAAATAAGGAGGAGTACCATATGCGTATAGGGACGATAACCGTACACAATGGGTATAATTATGGCGCGTCATTACAGGCACACGCATTGGTGCATTTTTTGCGAAGCAGGGGCTTCGATGCGTATTTGCTGGATTATCGCGCTGAAAAAATCGAGAGACAGCAAGCGAAAAGCGAGGAATCTTCGCCGGTCGTGAAATTCATTAATAGGCTGTTGTTTAATTCCGCCGGATATGCTTTAAGGCGGGAGCGATTTGATTCTTTTAATTGTGATATCATGAACGCGAAGGCGGATACCTATTACACATTACAAGAATTAAAAAAAGCCAATGAGCTGTTTGACTGCTTTATTTGTGGCAGTGACCAAATTTGGAATCCCGCAATTACAGATGGGGACGAAGCCTTTTTTCTGGGATTTGCGGAACGGAATAAAAAATGCATTGCCTATGCACCAAGCTTGGGAACAGAGACAATTGCGGATGAGGCGTTTTTTAAACATCATTTGCAAAGATTTTGCGCGTTATCTGTGCGGGAGGCCCACAATGCTGCTGACATAGAACGCCTTTCCGGAAAAAGTTGCACAACGGTGGTGGATCCGGTGCTGCTCCTGAGCAGAGAACACTGGATTGACACTGCGGGTAAGGCTGCCCCGGTGAAACCGAAAAAACCGTATGTTTTTTATTACACATTGCATCCTGACGAGGAGTTGTTTTCGTACGCAAAGGCTGAAGCCAAGCGGCGCAAGGCTGTACTTTTGCGTGTGGATATCCTTCCTGCAAAGGCGATACTAAAAGGATGTCGCTCTATATCGAATAAAGGTGTTGGCCCGGCGGAATTTGTACAACTGATTATGGGGGCAGAGTACATCATAACAAATTCTTTTCACGGAACAGCTTTTTCGGTGCTGCTGGAAAAGGACTTTTGCGTAAAACTATTGTCAGGCAAGCTGGCAGGAAAGAACTTGCGTATCACGCAGTTGTTGTCTCAGGTAGGTTTGGCGGATCGGATTTTACGGGAACAGGAAAAGAAAGACAGCATTACAGAATGGTCTTCGGTAAGAGCAGAAATTGAGGCGCAGAGGAATTATGCTGCTTCTTATTTATGTAATGCTATAAATCAGGAGTAGTTTCAATGCGTAGTAAAAATGTATTAACAGGCTCTGTGGCAACGGGTTTGTTAAGCTTGGTTACAATTCTATATGGATTACTGATCCCTAAAGCGGTTGTTCTTACGTATGGCTCCGAGATAAATGGCCTTACCACATCAATCAACCAATTTATATCCTATTTTTCTTTACTGGAAGCTGGGCTGGCCGGATCGGCTATTTTCGCCATGTATAAGCCATTGGCGGTGCAGGATTACGGTGAAATCAACGGGATACTTGCGGCCTCAAAAAAGTATTACGACAAAATCAGTCTGATTTATGCGTTGGGTGTTTGTGCGTTCTCCTTGGTTTTTGCATGTTTTTTTGCCCCGGATGGAATGGGATTTCTCTCTACAGTATTGATCTGCCTTGCTGTTGGCAGTACCGGTGTGCTCGAGTTTGCCACCATGTCCAAATACAGGGTGTTGCTTACAGCGGCGCAGAAGACAGACGTGGTATCTTTTGCGGCAATTCTGGGCGTTCTGTTAAGGATCGTTCTAAGCTATGCCCTGGTGTGGATAAGGGCATCCATTGTGCTTGTTATGCTGTTGCCAGGGTGTATGGTATTGGTGCGTTCAGCGATCCTTTCTGTATATGTAAAGAAGAATTTCCCGTTGGTGCGGTACGATGTTCGGCCCAACAACAGCCAACTGAAGCAGCGGGGCGATGTCTTGCTGATGCAGGTGCTTGGCTCTGTGCATCAGGCATTTCCTACGGTTGCGATGACACTGTTTGGTATTTCTTTTGCGGAGATTAGTGTGTATACGGTTTATACCTCCATCACGGCTGGTATAAAAAGCTTGCTAAATGTGTTTTTGAATGGCTCGATTTATTCCACCTTTGGTGAAGTGATTGCAAAAAAAGACTATGCTACACTGAAACGGGCAGCGGGAGAATTTGAAGTAGGTGCATATTGGCTGATTTCTGTAATCTTTGCCTGTCTTTCGATTCTGTACATGCCATTTATAAATATTTATACTGCGCAAATGGCGGACGCAAATTATACCTGTCCTGAGCTGGCGTTTATGTTGACCTTGAATGCATATTTGTATGTTATTAAAAATCCTTTGGCATCAATGATTCAGGCGGCGGGACATTATCAAAAGACGCGTTGGCGTACAGTGACTCAGGCTGTTATCGCGGTTGTGGTTGGCACGGCTCTGGCCAAACCGCTGGGTGTTACTGGCATTATGATCGGTATGATCTGCTCCAATTTGTACCGGACGGTGGATATTGTTATTTATGTTCCAAAGAATATTATATTAACCACCAGTTGGGCGTCATTACGCAGAATGTTTAGTTCGGTCGTTTCTGTTGTACTTGCTTTTTCCTCATTTCATTTGTTATTCGATGTCGCGGCGCTGAATTATTTGCAATGGCTGATATGGGCAGTAGTAGCAGGCGTGTGGTCTGTAATGATTTCTACCGGGATTACACTACTGGTAAGCAAAAAAGAATTTCGAAGTTTATTGGTGCGTGTTAAAGCATTAGCAGGTAAACTCATCAGGAGAAAATAAGATGATTCAAAAGATTGGCCAAGCATGCTGTGGATGCGGCTTGTGTAGTCAGATTTGTCCCAAGAAGGCAATTACGATGCAGGAGGACGAGGAGGGCTTTTTGTATCCGCAGGTGGATGTAAAATTATGCGTTTCCTGCGAGCTATGTGTAAAGTGCTGCCCTGTTGAGAGTCCTCCAAAGATGAATGAGCCGGAGCAGGTGCTTGGTGTAAAGCATATCAACACCGAAGTGCGGTGCAATAGCACTTCCGGAGGCGTATTTACTGCTTTGTCAGATGCGGTGCTAACTGGCGATGGTGTGGTATATGGCGCGGTATTGGATGCACAATGGCGTGCGGTGCATACACGAGCAGAAACGCAGAACCAAAGGAATGCCATGCGCGGATCCAAATATATGCAAAGCTCCTTGGGTGAGACTTTTTTTCAGTTAAGAAAGGATATTCTGGAAGAAAAAACTGTGCTCTTTACCGGGACTCCCTGCCAATGCGCTGCGATATCCAATTTCTTGAAAAAGGAAAGACTCCGGGAGGATCAGGTCATTTTGACGGAAATCCTCTGTACCGGCGTGAACAGTCCTCGGTTCTGGCAGGATTACTGTGCTTTTTTGGAGAAAAAAGAGAAGGATAGCATCTTGAATGTGCAATTCCGGAGCAAAGATAGAGGTTGGACACGGGAAACAATTAGAATCGAAATGCAAAACAAGGTGTATAAGAAGGGGTATGAAAAGGATCCTTTTTGCCAGTGCTTTGCAGAAAGTTTGATTATAAGGCCGTCCTGTCACAATTGTCCGTATGCAAGGGAAGGCCGGGGTGCAGATATCACTATTGGAGATTTTTGGGCATATACGAAGTTGCCTGAGGCGTTTTGGGATGACGGGGGTATCTCCATGGTGTTGATTAACACCCAAAAGGGAAAGCAGCTGTGGAAACGAGCAGCGGGGCAGTTAGAGGTGTGCGGCAGTGATATGGAGACGGCAGTGTGTAGACAGGCACCGCTGAAGCATCCCGTATGGCGCAATAATCGAAGAGATGCTTTTTGGCGCTGTTATCTCAATCAGGGGATCGAGGCGGCGCTACGCAAGTATACCGATTACGGTGTTATTTCCCGCTGGAAAAGAAAACTGAAAAGGTGCGCGCGGAGACTACTGCGGCGATGAATGCTTGGTCGGCGAGGATGATTCACAGGAGGAACGATGAACGCTATAGAACGATTTGAATCCATCTACAAACAGGAGCCGGAGGGGTTAGCGTTTTGCCCCTATCGGGTGTGTCCCATCGGTGCCCACAGCGACCATCAGCTGGGCAAGATCACCGGTCTGGCTATCGACAAGGGCATCCGGATCGCCTACCGGCCCAAGCAGAACGGCGTTGTGGAGATGGTATCTCTGCAGTTTCCCAAGCGGGCGCAATGGCATGTAAACGCCGTGCCCAAGGTCAAGGAGAACGACTGGGCGGATCAGCTGCGGGGTGCGACCCTGATGCTCTCCCAGAAGCACCCGTTGAAGGTGGGTCTTTGCGGTGTGATCGAGGGCAGCCTGCCCATTGGCGGTCTGTCTTCTTCCGCGGCGGTGATCTTGGCGTTTTTAACCGCCCTGTGCAAGGTCAATAACATCACCCTTTCCCATCAGGAACTGGTGCTGACGGCTATGGCGGCGGAAAATGAGTATGTGGGCGTGGCCTGCGGCAAGCTGGATCAAAGCTGTGAGATCTACAGCAGGAAGGATCATTTGCTGTATCTGGACACCAAGGACGACAGCTACGAGCTGATCCCCACTGCTCCCAATATGAAGCCTTACAAGATCGCCGTTTTCTTCTCTGGTTTGGAGCGGAGCCTGGCAGGCTCCAAGTTTAACATGCGGGTGGATGAGTGCCGCAGCGCAGCCTATGCGCTGAAAGCCTTTTCCGGCATGGAGTACGGCAAGTTTAAGGAAACTTACCTGCGGGATGTGCCCTATGAGGTGTATCTGGAGCATAAGGATCGGCTGCCCGAAAACTGGCGCAAGCGGGCCGAGCATTGGTACACGGAATTCCAGCGTGTACAAGAGGGCGCGGAGGCTTGGCGCAGGGGTGATCTTGAGGAATACGGCCGGCTGTCCTTTGAAAGCGGCTACAGCTCTATCTATAACTATGAAACCGGATCTCCGGAGCTGAAGGCTCTGTACGAGATCATGACCCAAACCGACGGTATTTATGGCGGCCGGTTCTCCGGTGCTGGCTTTAAGGGCTGCTGCATGGCGCTGATCGACCCGGCCTATGAGGAATCCATTACGCAGACCGTCACCCGGGAGTATCTGAAGCAGTTCCCGGGCCTGGAGGGTAAGTATTCTGTACATATCTGCCGCAGCGCTGACGGTGTGGGTTGTCGGTAAGGAGTGTTTGTATGAAGTGTTTGATTTTGGCAGCCGGGTATGCCACCCGGCTGTACCCCTTGACGGAGAATTTCCCTAAGCCCTTGCTGGAGGTTCAGGGGAAAACCATTTTGGATTGGCTCATTGAGGACATCGATTCTCTGGGCTCGGTGGACGAGTATGTTGTGATCTCCAACCATAAGTTCGCTCACCATTTTGATGCCTGGGCGGCAAAGAAGCAGCAGAAGATCACGGTGGTGGATGACGGAACATCCTCCAATGAGACCCGGTTGGGCGCAGTAAAGGATATTCGGTTTGCCATCGATGCACTGGGCCTGGATGACGATATGTTGGTCATCGCCGGTGACAATCTGCTGGATTTCTCTTTGACGAAGTTCATGCGCTATGCCGCGGAAAAGAAGGCGTCCTGCATCATGCGCTACTATGAGGCCTCCGCCCAGCGGCTGATCAAGAGCGGTGTGGTGGAGATCGACGAGACCGACCGGATCCTCTCCATGGAGGAGAAGCCTGCTCAGCCCAAGTCTAACTGGTGCTGCCCGCCTTTTTACTATTACACCAAGGCGGATGCCCGTCTGGTAGCCGAGGGCATCGCCTCCGGCTGCAATACCGATGCCCCCGGCAGCTATATCGCCTGGCTTTGCACCCAGACGGCGGTGTATGCCATGGAAATGCCCGGTAAGCGCTATGACATCGGCAATCTGGAAAGCTATGAGAAGGTGCAAAAGGAGTATTGCGGAATATGCTGATGTCCAATGTGGAGTTAAAGAACAAGACAGTGCTGGTCACTGGCGCTGCAGGCTTTATCGGCGCAAATCTGGTGATGGAGCTGCTGCGTACCGTAGAGCCCATCCGGATCATCGGCCTGGACAACATGAACGATTACTACGATGTGTCCATTAAGGAGTACCGGCTGACCCAGATCCAAAAGGTGGCGGCGGAGCAAACCGCATCCTCCTGGGAATTTGTTCGGGGTAACATTGCGGACAAGGCCCTGGTGGAGCAGCTATTCCAGAAGCATGGCTTTGCAGTGGTGGTCAATTTGGCGGCCCAGGCCGGCGTGCGCTACTCCATCACCAATCCTGATGTGTACATCGAGAGCAACCTGATCGGTTTCTACAACATTTTGGAGGCTTGCCGCCATTACCCGGTGGAGCATCTGGTGTATGCCTCCAGCTCTTCTGTATATGGCTCCAACACCAAGGTGCCTTACGCCATCGAGGACAAGGTGGACAACCCGGTCTCTTTGTACGCGGCTACCAAGAAGAGCAATGAGCTGCTGGCCCATGCATACTCCAAGCTGTACGATATCCCCTCCACAGGTCTGCGGTTCTTTACGGTCTACGGCCCGGCGGGCCGGCCGGATATGGCCTACTTCGGCTTTACCAATAAGCTTTAGAAGGGCCAGACAATCCAGATTTTCAATTACGGCAACTGCAAGCGGGATTTTACCTATGTGGATGACATCGTGGAGGGCGTAAAGCGGGTCATGTGCCGGGCGCCGGAAAAGCAGACCGGTGCTGACGGCCTGCCTGTACCCCCTTACAGGGTGTACAATATCGGAAACTCCAGCCCGGAGAATCTGCTGGATTTCGTGGATATTCTGCAGCAGGAGCTGATCGCTGCCGGTGTTCTGCCTGAGGATTACGACTTTGAGGCCCATAAGGAGCTGGTGCCTATGCAGCCAGGCGATGTGCCTGTGACCTATGCGGATACCTCTGCGCTGGAGCGGGATATGGGCTTCAGGCCCAATACCTCTCTGCGGGAGGGCCTGCGGAAGTTTGCCCGGTGGTATAAAGCATTTTATCAGGGATAACACAGAAACGAGGTGAGAGCGATGACTACAGAGGCGGTCTTGTTTGCGTTGCTGCGCTATGAGATCAGCGGTGAACCCGTGAGCGAAGAAGTGAAGGCGTCGCTCTGCGGCGATGTTCTTGACCAGATCTACACTGTGGCAAAACAACATGATCTTGCCCATTTGGCAGGTGATGCCCTGAGTAAGCTGGGCGTTCTGAAGGATGATGAGATTTCCCAAAAGCTGAAGCAGGCCGCCTTTCAGGCAGTGTACCGGTACGCCCAATTGAACTATGCCTATCAGAGCGTTTGCAAGCTTTTGGAGGAAGCGAAGATCCCGTTCATACCGCTTAAGGGATCAGTCCTGCGCAGCTATTACCCTGAGCCTTGGATGCGTACAAGCTGTGATATCGATGTTCTGGTCCACGAAGAGGATGTGCAGCCGGCTATTGACGCACTGACACAGCAGCTACAGTATCAATTTAAAGGCCAGTGGTTTTACGAGTATTCCCTTTACAGCCCGGATGGAGTCCATTTGGAGCTCCACAGCAATACCATTGAAAAAGAAGAAAACGCCCAGTGTGAAGCTGTGTTGAGGCAGGTATGGGAGCGGTCTTATCCGGAAGCAGGATCTGTGTATAAGCGTGCTTTGACGGACGAGATGTTCTGGTTTTATCATATCCAGCACATGACCAAGCATTTTGCTCAAGGCGGCTGCGGCATACGGCCGTTCCTGGATGTTTGGGTCATGAACCACCGCATGGAGTTTGACCGCCAGAAGCGGCAGATGCTTGTTGCGGAGGGGGGCTTGGATAAATTCTCGGCAGCGGCTGAAGCTTTGGCAGAGGTCTGGTTTGCAGGCGCTCAGCCCAGCGGCCTGACCCAACAGATGGAGCAATATGTGATAACCGGCGGCGTTTATGGCAATGTAGCCAACAGAGCAGCCGTTGAGACTGCCCAAAAGGGAAGCAGATTCAAGCGCATATGGACAAGGATCTTTATGCCCTATGAAATAATGCAGTATCTGTATCCAACGCTTCAAAAAAGAAAGTGGCTTTTTCCGTTCTATCAGATCCTGCGGTGGCTGCGGATGCTTTTTGGTGGCGGCGCCGGGCGTGCTTTGCGGGAATTGAAAATGAGCACAGAGCTCTCTGCGGAGCAAAATGATGCTGCCGGTCAGATGCTGATACAATTGGGACTACGATCAAAATAATAAGAAGCAGATGCGCAGGCATCTGCTTCTTTGCGTTTTATGAGATTAAAACGTAGAAGGGCCGCTGGGTAGGAGGGAGAACCATAGGCAGGAAAATAGTTTTATGAAATGTCGAGAAATGTTGAAAATATAGATGGCATGTGGTAAAATGATTTTCGTGGAATAAAAAATATGATTCCATAAAATTTATGAATACGCGGAGGGTCATATGGAGAGAAAACTGATTTTCGACATTCACGACAAACCCAAGTTCGGACAGATGCTGATCTTTGCTTTGCAGCAGCTGCTGGCGATCCTGGCGGCTACCATTTTGGTGCCTAAAATTATAGGCCTGCCTACACAGGTCCCCGCCGCTCTGTTTGGTGCCGGTGTCGGCACACTGATTTATCAGCTGTTTACAAGGTTTAAGAGCCCTGTGTTCCTGGGAAGCTCCTTTGCCTTTTTGAGTTCTCTGGGCGTTGCCGTTGCTTATGGCTACTGCGGCATCATCCTGGGCTCCGTTGTTGCGGGCCTGGTGTATGTGGTGATCGCTGCTGTCATCCATTTTGTGGGTACTGACTGGGTGAATAAGCTGCTGCCCCCTGTTATCATTGGACCTACCGTTGCTCTGATCGGTCTTTCCCTGGCTGGCAATGCCATGGGCGATATCGTCAAGGCCAACGCATCTGCCATGTACGGCTCTTACAACCTGGTAGGCCTGCTGTGCGGCCTGGTGGCTTTCTTCACCATCGTGATCTGCTCTACCCAGAAGCGCTTCAAGATGGCCCGGCTGATCCCCTTTATTTTGGGCATTACTGCCGGCTATGCCGTGGCTGCCATCTTTACGGTCATCGGAAAAGTCACAGGCGCGGATTACCTGATGATCATCAACTTCCAGCCTGTGGTGGACAATTTCGTCAATGCCGACGGCACCTTCAGAGGCTTGGCTGCCTTCATCGATTATCCGCATGTTGCTATCTTGGAGGGCATCAAAGAGCTGACCAGCGGCAATTTCTCTGCTGAGATCCTGCAGGCTAACCCCAATGCCAAGCTGCTGGATGCAGGCGGCATCGCCGAGGTGGTTATCGCCTTCCTGCCTGTGGCTCTGGTGGTCTTTGCTGAGCACATCGCTGACCACAAGAACCTGTCCTACATCATTGGCCGTGACCTGATCCAGGAGCCTGGCCTGAAGCGGACTCTGCTGGGTGACGGCGTGGGCTCTATTGCCGGTACTGTCTTCGGTATCTGCCCCAATACCACCTACGGCGAGTCTGTGGGCTGTGTGGCTATCACCAGAAATGCTTCCATCGTGACCATTACAACCACTGCAATTATGTGCATGGTCCTGTCCTTTGTCAGTCCCATCATGGTGATCCTGCAGACCATTCCCTCCTGCGTCATGGGCGGCGTGTGCCTGACCCTGTACGGCTTCATTGCCGTGTCCGGCCTGAAGATGTTCAAGAATCTGGATCTGGACAACAATAAAAACCTGTTTGTGGTGGCCTCCATCCTGATCTCCGGTATCGGCGGCCTGGCTATCCGCATTCCTTATGCGATTGCTGAAAACGGCGCTATCACCAACACCATCCAGATCACCTCCATTGCCACCGCCCTGATCATTGGCATTGCGACCAATGCCATCCTGACTAAGGTGGAAAACAGCAAGCTGGGCGAAGAGAAGGAGCAGTAAACAATGAAGCAATACAAAAATGTAACGATCTTCGATCACCCTCTGATCAAGCACAAGGTGGCCATCCTCCGGGATGAGAGGACCAGTATGAAGGAATTCCGGGAGCTGATCGAGGAAATCACCACCCTGATGACCTTCGAGTGTTTGAAGGAGGATGTGCCTACCGAGGAGCGGCAGGTCAGAACCCCTCTGGAGGTCTGCACCCAGCAGGTGATCAAGGACGATTCTATCGTAGTCGTTCCCATCCTCCGGGCAGGTCTGGGCATGGTCAACGGCGTCCATGTGCTGTTCCCCACGGCAAAGGTGGGACACATCGGCCTGTACCGCAATGAGGAGACGCTGGAGCCCTGTGAGTACTACGCCAAGTTTCCCACCGGCATCGAGGACAAGCTGGTGCTGATCGTGGATCCTATGCTGGCCACCGGCGGCAGCGCCTGTGATGCCATCCAGATGCTGAAGAAGCGGGGCTGCAAGCACATTAAGTTTATGGCTGTCATTGGCGCGCCCGAGGGTGTCAGCCGGGTGGCAGAGGCCCATCCCGATGTGCATATCTTCGTTTCCACGCTGGACAGATGCCTGAACGAAAAGGGCTATATCCTGCCCGGTCTGGGGGATGCCGGCGACCGGCTCTTCGGTACGAAGTGAACAACCAAAAGGGCGCTGCTCCGGCAGCGCCCTTTTGGTTGGAATTATGCACATTTTCCATTTATAGCAGAGGAACATCGCACTTTTTTGTAGGATATAGGAATTGACTTTATCGCGATAAAGTGATAAACTACCAATACTGTTACTGTGTATCTTTGCAGCCTGATAGCGGCTGCCATTGTGGACACTGTGCAAGAGAGTTTAGGAGGATATCATAATGGATGGAAATACCCTGCAGATCCTGATAGCAATGGTCATTTACATGGCGGTCGTTATTGGTATCGGTCTGCTTTATGCAAAGCGGGCCAACAAAAATTCTGAGGAATACTATCTGGGCGGTCGGTCGCTGGGCCCCTGGATCACGGCTATGAGCGCCGAAGCTTCGGATATGAGCGGCTGGCTTTTGATGGGCCTGCCCGGCGTTGCCTATTGGTGCGGTTTGGCTGATGCCTTCTGGACCGCCTTCGGTCTGGCTGTGGGTACATACCTGAACTGGCTGATCGTTTCCAAGCGCCTGCGCCGCTACAGTGTCCGTGCCAACAACTCCATTACCCTGCCGGAGTTCTTCTCCAACCGGTTCCGTGAGAACAAGAAGACCATTATGCTGATCGCGGCAACCTTTATCCTGATCTTCTTTACTGTGTACGCGGCCAGCTGCTTCGTTACCTGCGGTAAGCTATTCTCCACCCTGTTTGGCGCGCCCTATGTGTCCATGATGATCCTGGGCGCTGTGTTCGTGTTGCTGTACACCCTGCTGGGCGGTTTCCTGGCAGAGAGCGCCTCTGATTTTATGCAGTCCATCGTGATGATCGTGGCCCTGGTGGTGGTCGTGGTGGTTGGCACTGTCCGCGTCGGCGGCCTGGATGTGGTGCTGGACAATGCACGGCAGATCCCCGGTTTCCTGGAGTTCTTCGGCCTGGCTACCCCGGTGCTGGACGATGCCGGCAAGCAGGTGGTAGAGGCCGGCAAGCCTCTGTTTGGCGAAGCCGCTGACTACGGCATTCTGACTGTTTGCTCCATGATGGCTTGGGGTCTTGGCTACTTCGGTATGCCCCAGGTGCTGCTGCGCTTCATGGCTATCCGTAAGGAAGAGGAGCTGACCCGCTCCCGCCGGATTGCCATGATCTGGGTCGTCATCTCTCTGGCTGTTGCTGTGTTTATCGGCATTATGGGCCGTCAGCTCTATCCCGATGCCCACCTGACCGGCGGCGCAGCCGAAAACATCTTTATCACTCTGGCAACCACCTCTTTGCCCGCATTGCTGGCAGGCTTCGTTATGGCCGGTATTCTGGCTGCCACCATCAGCTCTTCCGATTCCTATCTGCTGATCGCGGCCTCTGCCTTTGCCAAGAATATCTTCCAGGGCATCTGCAAGAAGAATGCTACCGATAAGCAGGTCATGACCATTTCCCGGATCACCCTTCTGTGCCTGGTGCTCATCGGCGTGGTCATCGCTTTGGACGAGAACAGTGTGATTTTCCAGATCGTGTCCTTTGCCTGGGCCGGCTTCGGCGCAACCTTCGGCCCGCTGATGCTGTTCTCCCTGTTCTGGAAGCGCACCAATAAGGCCGGTGCCATTGCCGGTATGGTCAGCGGCGCAGGCATGGTATTCCTGTGGAAGCTGGTCATCAGCGGCCTCGGCGGCGTGTTTGCCATCTATGAGCTGCTGCCTGCCTTCATCTTCTCCAGCATCTGCATCGTGGTGGTCTCCCTGCTTACCAAGAAGCCTTCTGCTGAGATCGAAGCCGATTTTGAGGCTGTTCGCTCCGGCGCAGTGGAAGAGGTTTGATTCAGGAACATCTTGAAAGGACGGTCTTCAGACCGTCCTTTTTATGTATTTTTAGGTATTTTGAGAGAATCTCCTTCGAAAACTTGATTTTTTTATCAGCATATTGTATAATTTCTTACTGTATGATTATGCGCGACAGTCTGGTGGTGGTCTATGACCTTGTTGCTACCCCAGATGAGAAGATACGGAGGAGTTTAGCGTATGGGTAATGGCACTGGGCGGTCCAGGCAGTCTGGCATGGGACGCAGAGCAAAATTTCGAATAGAGCATTGGAAGATCATTGCGATCTTTCTGGTGGTGTATGATATTCTGGTAGTCAATGCTTCCTATTTTGCGGCACTGTGGCTGCGTTTTGATTGCCGCTTTTCCGCGATTCCTCAGGAATATCTGTATGCGTGGCTGTACTTTGCACCTGTTTACACCGTACTGTGTGTGGTGGCATTCTTTGGCTTGCGGTTATATCAGAGTCTGTGGCGCTTTGCCAGCTTTAGCGAGTTTGTCAGGGTATGCATGGCATCTGCAGTCACTACGGTGGCCCATGTGTTGCTGATCAGTATTCTTTATCGCCCAATGCCTGTATCCTACTATTTCGTAGGCGCAGGGCTGCAGTTTGCGCTGGTGCTGGGGATCCGGTTTTCTTACCGGCTTGTGCTCCTGATTAGAAACAGACATTCTGCTCCAGAGGGTCCCGGTCAGGAAGACAGGATCATGCTGATCGGTGCCGGAGCAGCAGGTCAGATGATCCTGCGGGATATCAACGGATCCAAAAATATGGGCCAAAAGGTCTGCTGCATCATTGATGACAACCCCAATAAGTGGAATCGGTTTATCGACAATGTGCCCATTGTCGGAGGCAGAGGCGATATTCTGGTCAATGTGCAGAAGTACCGTATTAATAAGATATTTCTGGCGATTCCCAGCGCTTCGGCAGAGGTGAGAAGAGATATCCTGAACATATGCGAGGGAAGCAACTGTGAGCTGAAGAATCTGCCGGGCATGTACCAATTTATCCAGGGGAAGATCTCTGCAGATGCCATGAAGGATGTGGCTGTGGAGGATCTGTTGGGCCGTGAGCCCATCCGGGTAAACCTGGAGGAGGTGTTTAACCAGCTGAGCGGCAAGGTGATCCTGGTCACCGGTGGCGGCGGTTCTATTGGCAGTGAGCTGTGCCGCCAGATCGCCAGCCATGCGCCTAAGCGGCTGATCGTCTTCGATGTTTATGAGAACAATGCCTATGAGATCGAGCAGGAACTGCGGGATCAGTACCCCGCTTTGGATCTGGTGGTGCTGATCGGTTCTGTCCGTGACAGCCGCAGGATCAATCAGGTCTTTGAGACCTATAAACCGGAACTGGTGTACCATGCTGCCGCCCATAAGCATGTGCCGTTGATGGAGACCAGTCCCTGTGAGGCCATCAAGAACAACGCCATCGGCACTTATAAGACGGCCTACGCAGCCATGATGAATGGATGCCGGCGATTTGTACTGATCTCTACAGACAAGGCGGTGAATCCCACCAATATCATGGGTGCCAGCAAGCGCCTGTGTGAAATGGTGGTCCAGACCTTTGACCGGATGATCCGGGAGGGCAGGGCAGAGCAGCTGCCGGCCCTGTATGTCCACGCCTGCGATGAGGTGGGGGATATGGAGAAGCTGAGAGCACGGGTGGCTGCGGCAAAAACAGAGTTTGTGGCTGTACGCTTTGGCAATGTGCTGGGCAGCAACGGCTCTGTGATCCCGCTGTTTAAGAAGCAGATCAAAAAGGGCGGCCCGGTGACGGTGACCCATCCTGACATTATCCGCTACTTTATGACCATCTCCGAGGCAGTATCTCTGGTGCTGCAGGCCGGCACCTATGCCAAGGGCGGCGAGATCTTCGTGCTGGATATGGGTGAGCCAGTGAAGATCGATACCCTGGCCCGGAATCTGATCAAGCTGTCGGGTTTCCGACCGGATGTGGATATCCGGATCTCCTATACAGGACTGCGTCCCGGTGAGAAGTTGTTTGAGGAAAAGCTGATGAGCGAGGAAGGTATGAAAACCACGCCCAATCATCTGATCCATATTGGCAGCCCCATTCCCTTTGATACCGATCAGTTTCTGCAGCAGCTGCAGCAGCTGATGTACGCCAGCTATGAAAACGATGGGCAGGTGCGCCAGCTGGTGGCCCGGATGGTGCCAACCTATGTGCTTACGGATACGCAGGCCCGGGAGTTGGCCGGTGTACGCTGAGCTGTTATAAAAACTACACCGCATGAACGGTTTCTGAACCGCCCCTTGTCAAGTAGACCAGGAAAATAACTAAAAAATATTTGTAAGCAGCTGCTGCCGATATGGTGGCAGCTGTTTTGTTTAGGCCGCGTAGCGAGCCTTATATTTCTGGATTCTCTTATTTGCAGGAATTGG
>JAGBSG010000022.1 GCA_017632035.1 Oscillospiraceae bacterium
GCATTGGGCGAAGCCGGCGCGGTCGCAGTCCAGGCATCGGCTGCGTCGGGCCGGGTCCATACGGACCTGTCGGCAGAACTCCCCCATAGACAGGGGGTGGGAATAGACAATATGCATGCTGGCGTCATAGATCACAGGCTTGATGCCGGTAATGTCGTAGATATCCTGGCAAACAGAGCGCAGAGCTTCTGCGTCGGTCATAGGATCACCTCCATAGGAATATTGTAGCAAAAAATATTCCAGATTACTAGTGCGTTTCTTTTATTCCTTGTACTTTTTCTAAGGCTCTGCTAGAATGAAAGAAAAAAGAAAAGGAGTGGCAGTATGTTTTATTCCAACCTATACCGCCGGCATTTGCTGGATATGCACATTGAGGACTGGAATCCGGAATTCCTCTCGGAATTCTCTCCCGAGACCTATGTGGAGAACCTGAAAAAGGCCCGGATCAATTATGCCATGATCTACCTGCAGTCCCATGCGGGCCTGTGCTACTATCCTACCAAGACCGGCGTAATGCATAAGAGGCTTGAGAAAGAGCCGGACCTGATCAAGCGGGTGGTGGATCTGTGCCATGCCGCCGGTATCAAGGTTTGCGGTTATTACAGCTTGAACTACAATACCCGGGAGCATGACAGGCATCCCGAGTGGCGCATGGTGCAGATCGACGGCAAGTCCCGTCGGGAAAGTGGAAGCAGCAGCGATGAGCAGCTTTCCTTTGCCAGCACCAAGCAGGCGCGGTACGGCCTGTGCTGCCCCTCCAATCACGACTACCGGAAGTTTGTCTACGCCCAGATCGACGAGATGCTGGAGTATTTCGATTGCGATGCCCTGTTTTTCGATATGCCCTTCTGGTCCCACACCTGCTATTGCCCCAAATGCGTAGAAGCCTTTGGCGGTCCGATACCGGAGGACCTGATGGACAGAAAGCTGGTGGAATTCAAAGCCCGTATGATGGGGGAATTTATCCAGAGCGTGACTGACCATGTCAAGAGCCGCCGCCCGGATATGCCTGTAGAGCACAACTTTGCCCAAGGTATAACCAGCAGTAGCAGCTGTGGCTGTCTGGAAGAGGTTTTGGCAGCCTGTGACTATGTAGGCGGCGACCTATACGGCGATCTGTACAACCACGCCTTTGCCTGCAAGTTCTACAAAAACGCCACCAAAAATCAGCCCTTTGAGCAGATGTTCTCCCGGTGCAAGCCGGCGTTGCGGATGCACACTTTGACCAAGACCCTGGATGAAATGAAGACCGCCGTTGCCTCTACCATGCAGCACCACGGCGCGACCCTGGTCATTGATGCCATAGACCCCATTGGTACAATGGACAGCCGTCTTTACGATCAGCTTGGAGAACTCTTTGCTTTCCAAGAGCCTTATGAGCCTTACTTCAGAGGTGAAATGGTGGAGCAGGTAGGCCTATACTACGGTATGCGCAGCCGCGGCAGAGGCAATATTCCCACCTCCCGTTCCTGCTGTGCCAACGCCGGTAAGACCCTGACCAGAGCCCACATCCCCTTTGGTGTTACCGGCAGCTTCCACGATCTTTCCGGCTACAAGGTGATGGCAGCGCCGCTGCTGCTGTCTACAGAGGATAAGGACAATGACCGCCTGATCGAGTATGTGGAAAAGGGCGGCACCCTGTACTTAAGCGGCTGCGGCAATGCGGCGTTGGTGGAAAAGCTTACGGGCAATCGTTTTGTGGAAATG
Source organism: Oscillospiraceae bacterium (assembly GCA_017632035.1). GTDB lineage: Bacteria > Bacillota > Clostridia > Oscillospirales > Oscillospiraceae > Faecousia. The sequence goes on from JAGBSG010000022.1 coordinate 1,708, forward strand.
ACCGAAGAGGTCAATATCTATGTTGCCCCAGAGCCGGGCTATGAGGATGTGTTCTGCGGCTTCAATGCCAAATACCCCGTGCCATTTGAGCAGAATGCGGCAGTGGTCGAGCCGGGCTTCGGTCAGGTGATCGCAACCCTGACCTTCCCCTATACCAAGCCCGATGATGTCCGCTACGCCTCCATTCACTCCAATCCTCCCGGTGTACCCTCCCGAATCCCGGCTGTCACCGTGAATTCCTACGGTGCCGGCAAGGTGATCTGGTCGGCGATCCCGGTGGAAAACGAGACTTATGAGGAATACCGGCAGATCTTCCTGAATCTGCTGCATCTGGGCGGCAAGCCGGACTATTTCTTCACATCCGACGCCCCCAGGAATGTGGAGATCACTGCCTTCCGGGATGCCGATACAGTCACAGTCCATGCGACGGTCCTGGATGAAGAGGCCGTCAGCACGCCGGCGGCACCCTTTACGGTTAGAGTTCGGGTGAAGGCCAAGTCAGTCAAGCTTCTACCCGGAGGAGAAGAGATCCCCTTTGCATGGGAAAATGGCTATACCGTATTCCAAACCCAGAAGCTGCATATCTTCGATATGTACGCGCTGGAGCTGTAAATCAAAACCGCACCGTTTTGAAACGGTGCGGTTTTTGTGTTGGGAGGTCAATCCTGTTTGCGGAAACGGGCCCGGTATTTTGCCGGGGAGATCTCAAAATACTTTTTAAAAGTTCGGCAGAAATAGCTGTAATTCTCAAAGCCCAGTGAGGACGCGATCTCCTGAATGGAAGCTTGCTGATATTTCAGCAGGTCCTTAGCCTGCTGCATTTTCTTTTCCAGAATGGTCTGCATTACGGTCTTGCCGGTTTCTGCCTTGAAAAGTGTGGCGGTGTATTCCTTGGAGAGGTTTAAATGCTGGCTGATCTGGGCGAGGCTGATGGGCTGGTCCAGATGGTCTTCCATGTAGCGCAAAGCCTGCAGCACATAGGGGTTGCAGGTGCCGTAGGAGCATATTTCCTGAAGCTCGTAAAGCATATAGTTGAGCATGGAGGTGACCTTCTGCAAGGAGCGGTCCCGGTGGGAAATGTGCGGCCGAGGGAACACAGAGGCCAGGGTGATCATGTCCCGTGAGATCAGACCCCGCATGACCATAGGGAAATTCAGATCGGCTCCGGCAGCGGCGGTAAAGTTAAAGCTGACAAACCGAGTGGGGGAAGTGCCCTCCTGTCGGGATTCCAGAGTACCCGGCGGAAGAAAAATGGCATCGTTGGGACCAAGGACATATTCTTCTCCATTGACAGTGTAGGTCATATGCCCTTCTACAACGAAAGTGAAATCGTAATAACGCAGCGTGCGCAGCGGGATCACTGGGTGGTGCTGAATCGCTACATTGCAGTAATGGGAAACATTTTCTACCAGAAGCATAAAAACCTCCATATTAAAATAGTACACATTCCGGACGATTACAGTAAAATCATTTGATATACAAATTTCCGGTAAAATACTATAATAATGGTAACATAGAAAAGTTTTTATGACAAGATAAAATAACAGGAGGTAAATACAGTGAGACTATTTCTGGTGGGTGATGTATGTCCGACAGAGAATACGGCGCCTTTGTTTGCCGCAGGAGAAACGGATGCTTTGTTTACGGATGTACGTAGCGTGATTGCCCGGTGTGACTATTCCTTCGTGAATCTGGAATGCGCTGTTACCGACAGCGAAAATGCTATCAAAAAATTTGGCCCTAACCTGAAAGCACCGGCCAATACAGTGAAGGTTTTGAAGGAACTGGGCGTGGATTGCTGCGGACTGAGCAATAACCATATTTTTGACTTTGGTGTGGAAGGTGTCAAGGATACCTTGGCGGCTTTGGATGAGGCGGGTATTGCCCATACTGGCTTTGGCGAAAACTATGCGGATTCCCGCAAGGATCTCGTAATCGAAAAGGACGGGCAGAGGATCAGCCTCATTGCTGTTTGCGAGCATGAGTATTCCTATGCCCTGGAGGATCGGATGGGAGCCCGGCCCTATGACGAGTACGACACCATGGCGGACATCCGTAAGGCCAAGGCGATCAGCGACAGGGTGATCGTGATCTACCACGGCGGCAAGGAGCTTTGCCGGTATCCTTCCCCCAGAGTACGAAAGCTGTGCCGGGCTATGGTAGATAACGGCGCGGATGTGGTACTGTGCCAGCACAGCCACTGCATTGCCACCTACGAGAATTATCAGGGTGGCCACATTCTCCACGGTCAGGGTAATTTCCACTTTGTCAGACCCTTTCCCTTTGACGGCTGGCATACCAGCCTGGCCACAATTTATGATACGCGCACCGGCGAGATAGAGTTTATCCCTCTGGGATCGGGAGAGGAAGAGATCTTTGTTGCCAAGGGAGAACAGCGGCAGCAGCTGCTGGAGGAGTTTGCCGCCCGGAACGAGGAGCTTGTAAGCGGCGCATGGAAGCAGGGCTGGCATACCTTCTGTGAGGAAAACCGTGAGAGCTATACCAAGGCGGTGGCCAATGCCTATTGCCAGGACGCGACGCCCTTCCGAAATGCGTTGTTTGCTCACTATCTGGATTGCGAAGCCCATACCGATGTGTGGCGGGAGCTGTTTCCAACTTATAACCAGACCAATGAAAAAGGGTAAAATATGCTAAATCGTACAGAATGACGATCAAAGGAGGACCTTTCAGTGGCCAAAGCAAAAAGTATCCTCTTGGTGGCGATAGCCTTTTCTCTTTGCTTCATATTGTGTACTTTCTCGGCATATTACCACCTCTAATACCATAATAGCATAAAAATAATGGTAGGCACTTTCGTGTCTACCATTATTTTATTCCTTCAGTTTTAACAGTGCGGCTTTTGTTGGAGAATAGGTCAGGAGACAGGGATAAAGGTGTTGATGGAGGCCAGAATGATGGTGTACAGGCCTTCATACATTTCTGTGACGAATTCGGTTTCGATCACATAGCGCACCTCACCACAGTCGATCAGGAAGAGATGCCGGTTAAAGTCCGCGGCAGCCAGGCAGCTTTCCAGCCGGACAACCGTGGCGGGAAGACCGTTGACGGTGGTTTGCTCCATAGCGCAGGAGGTGTACCGAGCGGCGTGAGCTGTCTTGACCTCCTCAAAGAAGCGGTTGGGGTCGTAAGTGCCGGAATAGGCGCGGATGGTGTAGTAAACGGGATTTTCCTCACCCCATTCCTCATACCAAAACAGGTCAGTGCCGGTATCCTCAGGAATGAAAGTGAAGTAGGAGTCATCCATGCCAATGACATAATTGCCCACAGTGCCGGAAATATGCTTAATGGGGATCTGACTCAGTTCGCCTTCCCGCATGACTTCAATGTATTCCGGCAGGGAAGTGATACCGGTGACGGTGGTGGAATCGGGGTCGTTAGCGGTATCTTTCTGGCATGCGCACAGAACCAGCGCGACCAATGCAATGGCAATGAAAATTCGAAGCTGTTTCATAGGACACTTTTCCCTTCAAAGACTGTTGCCCAACAAACCGCGGGCCATATTTCCACATTTTATCGGAATTATATCCGTTATAGCAAAAAACTTACGGCATTTCAAGTACCAGTATGCGTAGATAAAAAGCGCCCCGCCCAATGCCGAAAGCAAGGGCGGGGTGGGCTTATTCTGTGAAAGGAAGGCTACCCCGGCGGATGTTTTCCTGCAGCATTTGATCGGTGATTTCATACAGAAGCCGGGATCCTTCCGCAGTTTTGGATTGCCGGGCGTATACCTGCTTGGCGGTAACGCCGTGTTCCTTCCAGTCGCCGCCACCGTTGCTGTGGTTCAAAAGCAGTGGCTGCAGATTGTCCATGGCATGGGCAAACTTGGCCTCCGGGGTCTGGTTCGCCTCAAATTCCTCAAACAGGGCAATAAGGTCCTGCTTTTGATCTGCCGGCAGCATGGAATAGAGCCGCTCCTTTGCGGCATCCTCCCGGGCCTGCTTGGAGGCAAGGCCGGCTTCGTCGTAGGCGTAGGTATCTCCGGCATCGATCTCTACCACATCGTGGATCAGGCACATGAGGATGGTTTTCAGTACATCGATCTGCTCGTTGGCGTATTCCCGGAGCAGATAGACCATGATGGCCATATGCCATGCGTGCTCGGCATCGTTTTCGTTTCTGCCGTGGCCGGAAAGATGGGTCTGACGGAAGATGTTCTTTTCCTTGTCCAGCTCCAAAATAAAGGCAAGCTGTTGTTCCAGTCGTTGTTCCATAATTTTCTCCGTAATGGCTTCCTGGGGGCGAAGCTGCCAACATTATATCACATACGCTAAGGTTTGCAAGGAACTTTCCTGACTATTACTTCAGAAACACCTGAACCTGATAATTACCGCCGGGTTCCCACGGCAGCACTGTGCCGGTGATGGGTTTGCCGTTTACAAGAATTTGCCGGATCTGAGTGCCATCATTTTCGTAGCTTATGGCATACTCTGCGCCACGGAATTGCTTTCGAATGCTGCAGGTTTTCCAACTGGGCGGCAGACAGGGATCGATGCGCAAACCGTTCAATTCCGGTACCAGACCGAAGACATAGGTGACCAGAGATTTCACGAACCAAGGGCCGGAGGCGCTGCGCCAGCTCTGACCGGGCAGACCGGCATGGTCGCCGGTTTCCATGCCGCAGTAGGAGTTGCAGGGCATATAGGGCTCTGCTCTGCCGGCTACCACCGGGTTGCGGAAGGGCAGGAAGGTGTTTATGCCGGCTTCTACCTTGTCCGGCCGTTTCAGCATAGCGTCGGCTGCGATCTTCCAGGCAATGGTGTGCAGATATACACCGCCGTTCTCGTGGATGCCGGCAGGTTTTTTGGTAACAGTGCCGATGCGGGGGTCATATTTGGTGTAGGCGGGACGGCTGATCACGATGCCAACAGGAGAAGCAAGGCCTTCCTCTACCGCATCCATGGCAGCAATTTCTCTGCCGCAGTCAGAAACACCGGAGAAAACGCTCCAGATCTGGGGGATCAGGAACAGCTTACCTTCCTCACAATCCTTGGAGCCGATCTTTTCCTCCCAATCGTTGTAGGCACACAGGTAGTATTCACCGTCCCAGCCGTAATTTTCAATGATCTGCTGCATTTCCCGGGTGCGGCTGTGGGCAAGATCTGCATCTGCTTGATTACCGGTAAGCTGTGCAATCTCAGCAAACATCTTGTTTGCCCGCAGCTAGGCCAAGCTCAGCCATACGCTGACATCCTTGCCCTGAAGACCTGCGGTATTCATACAGTCGTTCCAGTCACCGCCCCAAATGCGGATCAGACCGTGCAGTCCCCGGAAATTGTACAGGAACTCCACGCTGCGCTTGACATGCTCGTAAATACTTGCCTCAGTGCCGTCGTTAAAGGCTACCGGAATATCCAGAACGGACAGATCACCTAACTCTTTCAGGATTGACATGGCGGCGAAGGTGATCCAAACAGTGTTGTCGGCAAAGTTGTTGTCTTTGATCGCACCGTCCAGGAAGGTCCTGGGGGCATAGCCGTTGGGGTATTGATAGGTCAGAACCCGCTTAAAGCGTTCCAGCGCCAGCTGCGGGTTGACGCAAGAAAGACACTCACTGTCGCTGGTCATATCCCGATAGCCGTTGTGGCGGACTCTGGCCCAACGGGAGCCCATATTGGCCTGATGTGTCAGCCAGCGGAACATATGGTTGAGTTCTTTATCAGGTGTGTCGATGGATACGGTATCGGTCTGGCTGGTAAATTTTTCTGCAACAGCGTCCAAGGCTCTCTGCACAGCGCCCTTTTGGGAGAAGGTCTGCTGCATGGACAAAGCTTCCTCCAGAGAGAAGGCAATGGCGCAGATGAAGCTAACCTCGGTTTCCTCGCCGGGCTGCAAAGTGAAGCTCTTTCCAAGGGCAAACCCCAGTTTTTCGTTGACACAGCGGTTGTTGGGCAGACTGCCCTGGGCCACAGCCTTGGGATGGGCAATCGAACCGTAGGGGCCGATGAAGCCGTTGACCGTGCAGCAATATTCATCGGCGGGCTCGGTCATAGACATGAAGCCAACATAGGGACAATGCTTTTCGCCCCGGAAGTTACCTCGGCTTTGCAGTAAAATGCCGTTTAACTCCGGCGTGTATTCAGCGACTGCCAGGTTGTAGCCCTGGCGCACATAGGCACCATCCAGCTTGGTACCGGCGTAGCCCATGAGTTTTACAGTGCGGGTTTCGGTGCTGTTGTTCTGAAGCTTTAGCTGCCAGATCTCACCGTTGGTATTTTCTGGCACAAAGAATGTCAGATCTGTGGAGATCCCTTTGTTTTCTGTGTGGATGGTGGTGCTTCCAAGGGCGTGGGTGCACAGGAAGGCATCCCGCTTTTCTTCCACAGGTAAACCGCTGATGCCCCAGGAATATCCATTCTCCAAAAGATAGACACAGCGCTCATTGACCAAAGGGAGTCTGCGGCCTAAAGCATCCTGCAGAAAGCCTTCGCCCGCACCGGTTTGGGAAACAAAGGTTATGCAATGGTCATTCCACAGGTAATTATACCAGTTTCTCGGAATGTCGGCTGTAGTGATACGAAAGTTATGATTCTCTGGGATAAAATGTCCGTAAGTATGCTGCATAATGCAAGAAATCTCCTTTTCTAAAATACAGTTTGCATTTATTATAGCTAATATGTGTTTAATAAACAAGGCAAAAACGAATAAATTCTGGGCAAATGATGCTGGTGCAGTTGCTGGTATACTTTCAGCTTCCAGTGGCGTAACCAAGGTGGTCTGCAAAGATCTCACTATGCTCCGGAAGATCACAGGAACCTATGGCAGTCTGCAATCAGGCGTGGGAAGGGTCACTTTTGTTAAAAATGAAGGTTCTATAATAAATGTTGGGGTCAGGCGATGAGCCTGACCCCAAAGTCGTAATTTAGTAGTTGAGCATAGAGAACAAAATCCTTAGAATAAAAAGTACCACCAATCCACCCCGAGGAGGTTCCCTATGCTCACGAAAA
>JAGBSG010000023.1 GCA_017632035.1 Oscillospiraceae bacterium
GAGTCGTTCATCGCTTGTTATCGCAATTATAAAATAGCCGAGTTTGATACAGAAGATGGACACCTAATCCATCGTTCCATTGCAAGGATATAAGTTGTATACCATGTCCTTGCACTGGTGGATACCATGTTACTCTTGACAGTAAACCCCGCCCTACGGTGTCGATCGTGACAGCTTTGTAGGGCAGGGGCTTGCTCCTGCCGGTCTTTTTATGAATGAATATGCGTTTCTTTACAGTCCCTTTGAGATTCTTCGGGCTTTTTTAAGCCCTCAGAATGACATGGTCGCATTTTGCAACACGCCCTTTTGTTTTATAGATACCTGCGGATATGGTCACAAACCTGTTCAGCGCATTTTTGGTAGCCTTCCTGGGTCAGATGGAGCCCGTCGGGGCATTTGTAGTATCCCTGGCCCTGCAGGCACAGGTGGCACAGGTCGTTGACCGGAACGTTCTCTTCTTCCATGACGATCTTTGCTGCGGCATTATAGTGCTGCACCCATTCGTTCTTAAACCGAAGATTTGCGCCGGTCTGAGTGTCGGTAGCGCCACCGTCTTCGCAGACGGGCGTGGTAGTGGCGAAGATTACCTGAGCGTCATAGGCTCTGAGGGTACGAATGATCCTGCGCAGGAAGCGCATATAGTCTTCCGGCGGGATCAAAGGCTCGCCTGTTGGGCTTTCAATATCCATATCCCAATAGCCGTTATTCCAATGTACCACATCAAAGTGGCCATGAGAAATGAACATTTGAATTGCCTGTTTCAGGGTATAGGCAGTAAAACGGCCGTTATCTTTGGAGAAATACACTTCACATTCATTTTTTAGCAGATCTTGAACGATTTCATCGTAACCCATGCGGATGGAATCTCCCAATAACAGAACTTTTTTCATAAACTGCACCTCCAATAACCAGTATCGCGCTGACTGCGCACACACCGGCAATGCAACAAAATCTCTGCCACGGGCGGTGATATCCGCCCCTGGGGGGTTTAACGCAGACGCGGAGCAGGGTGGGGGTTCTTTGCCCACATCCGGCACGCCTGGCGGCGTGCCACCTTCTCCCCCTGGGGGGAAGGCTTTCGCGGCGGACGGCATTGGCCCCTATGGGTTATGGCAGGTGTGGCGGTAGCGGGCAGGGGGCATACCGAAATGCCTGGAAAACATGCAGATGAAGTAATTGTAATCGGTGTAGCCACAGGCGGAGGCGATCTCAGCGATGGGAAGTTGGGGCGAGTCCAGCAGAAGTGCCCTGGCCCGCTCCATCCGAAGCCGCCGCAGCTGCTCAGAAGGTCCGCAGCCGTAGAGCTCCTTGCACAGCTTGAACAGCTTGCTGCGGCCCATGTCTAACGCCCGGCACAGGGTATCGGCGGTCAGGGGAGCGGTGTAGTGGGCATTCAGGTAAGCGTCCAGCTTGGTGGCATCGGTATCCGCCTGCACCGAGGCGATCTGCTCGGCGGCAAGATGGTGGGCGGTCATGTGCAGGATCCGGGCGGCAGCACGGATATAGTCATGGGACATGGCCGGCATGGCTTCACAGGCTGCCTGCAGCTGTGCCGGATCTACCGGATGGCTGCTGCAACAGCTGCGGATGCTCTGCCAGCCGGCTTGCCGGTCCTCGTAGGCGAAGATATGTCCAAACAGCAGGTAACCCGCCAGGACCTTGCCTACATACAGGGGAGTGACCGCTTCTGTCAGCCCGGCGTGGCAACGGTAGATGTATGTACCTGCCTGCTTGGCGGCTTGGGTGCAGGCTTGGGCATCACAGCCGGCGCAGGCCCGGCGGCCGGATTCTGTGGCACGCAGGAGGGTGCAGAAGGTCGGAAACGCTTCCGGGTAGGAAAGCAGCTCGCTGCGGTGGCGGTCAAAGACCACGATTCGCAGGCCGGTGATCCGGTGGAAATCCTGCAGCAGTTCTTCAAGCTGGTCGGTATGAATTACGGAATCCATAAGAACCTCCCTGTTTTGCACAAAAAATCATACGAATATTGTATCATATCTGCGGACGATTTCAAAGTATTTTGTACAGACTTCTATATATTTTCCGGCTGGCTTTTTTTAGAATAAAAGAAATACTGGAAAGGGGCTTTATTATGGAAAAGATGATGAAAAGCGGCTATGTGAACCATCCCCAGCAGCTGTACACCCTGCGCCGCGTTACTGTCAACGAGGGTAAGGCCAAGGGTACGGAGATCATCGAGGTGTGCACCGCAGGCGGTCTGCAGGTGGACATCCTGCCGGATGCGGGTATGGACATCGGTCAGGTGCGTTACAAGGGTGTCAATGTGACCTTTATCAGCAAAAACGGCTACGACAGCCCGGCGGCCATTATGCCCTATGAAGGGGAGTTTCTCAATACCTTCCCCGGCGGCCTGCTGTACACCAGCGGCCTGCGTACCACCGGCGGCGCCCATCGGGACGGGGACGAGTGGCAACCCTTCCATGGCCGCCACCACAGCCATCTGGCGGAGCAGATCTGCACGGAGGTGGTGGACGATACGGTGGTCATTCGGGGGACGGTCCGGGAAACGGCTTTGTTCGGGCATCATCTGATGCTGAAAAGGATCATCCGCATTCCGGTGTTCGGCGCTCAGATCACCGTAGAAGATGAAATGACTAACCTGACCCACAGCGATCAGGAGTACGCCATTTTGTATCACTGCAATTTCGGCTATCCCTTCATCTCGGCGGATGCCCGGGTGGAGCTGCCGGAAAAGCGCAGGACCAGCCCCAGAAACGAATTTTCCGCTACCGGTATCGGAACCGAGAGCGGCTTCCCGGAGCCTACCCCCGGTGCCGGAGAAATGGTGTTCTTCCACGAGGATATGAAGCGCACTGCGGCGGTGGTCAATGAGAAGCTGGGCATCCGTATGGACATGCTCTGGAGCGAGACTTTGCCCATCATGGCCCAATGGCGCAGCACTGCCAGCGGCGACTACGCTCTGGGTCTGGAGCCTACCAACTGTTACATTCTGGGCCGCAAGGCTGAGCGTGAGCACGGCACTTTAAAGGTGCTGAAGCCCTTTGAATCCGTAAAAACCGGCGTGACCATTGGGTTTGTCGATATTTAGTTGGGGGAATAAAATAGTATGTACGGGCAGCTGTTATGGCTGCCCGTTCTGTCGTTCTGAGTGAGGCAAAGGATCTCTTTGGATTCCTCGGCCTGGGGCCTCAGAATGACATTTCAGAGGGGAATGCCCTCCTGCAAAGCCTTTACTGCAGGCCCTGCTCGTAAGCCTCGATCATCTTCTTGACCATCTGGCCGCCGACGGAGCCGGCCTCACGGGAGGTCAGGTGACCGTTGTA
>JAGBSG010000024.1 GCA_017632035.1 Oscillospiraceae bacterium
CACATCCGGCAGCTGCAGATCTACACCACCGGCCTGTTCATGGAGCTGGATATCGATGCCCGGCGGAATCTGGAGCTGACAGAAACTCTGCGCAGCAAGGAAAAGAAGGGCACTTTGCTTTGGGTGCTGGACAAGACCCACACCGCTATGGGCGGACGGATGCTGCGCAGCTGGCTGGAAAAGCCCCTGCTGGATCCCATCGAGATCGGCCGCCGCCACAGCGCTGTGGAGGAACTTGTAAACTCCACCATCCCCAGAGGCGAACTGCAAGAGGCCCTGAAGGGCGTGACCGATCTGGAGCGTGTCATGACCCGGATCGTCACCGGCACAGTTAACTGCCGGGACTTGCTTGGTCTGGCTTACGGCCTGCGGGCTCTGCCTGCGGTGAAGCAGCAGCTTTCTCAACTGGAAGCTCCCCTGCTGCAAAAGCTTACCGACGCCATTGACCCTCTGACCGACTGTGCAGATGCCATTGAAAATACCATTGTAGACAAACCGCCCCTGACTGTCCGGGAAGGCGGCATCATCCGTCCCGGTGCCAACGCCGAGGCTGACCGGCTGCGGGATCTGATGAACGGCAGCGAAAGCACCATCCTTGCTATTGAGGCCGAGGAACGGGAGAAAACCGGCATCCGCACCCTGAAGACCGGCTATAACCGTGTGTTCGGTTATTATATTGAGGTATCCAAATCCTTCGCAGACCAAGTTCCGGATCACTATATCCGCAAGCAGACCCTTGCCAACTGCGAACGCTATATCACCCCCGAGCTGAAGGAGCTGGAGGAGCAGGTGCTGACCGCCAAGGACCGGCTGACCGCTCTGGAATATCAGCTCTTTACCGAGCTGCGGGAGATGCTTTCCCAGCAGGCTGCCCGGGTGCAAACCACCGCCGCTGCTGTTGCTGCCGCTGATGCACTGTGCTCTCTGGCCGCTGTGGCTGTACAAAAAGGGTACTGCCGCCCAGAGATCACTTTGGGCAGCGAGATCTCTATTTCCGACGGCCGGCATCCCGTTGTGGAGCAAATGCTGAAGGATTCCTTGTTTGTGCCCAACGACACTGATCTGGGCGCCCAGGACAATCAGGTTTCCATTATCACCGGCCCTAACATGGCAGGTAAATCCACCTATATGCGTCAGGTCGCTCTGATCGTTCTGATGGCACAGATGGGCTCTTTCGTACCGGCCCGTTCTGCCAAGCTGAGCCTTGTGGACCGGGTGTTTACCCGAATCGGTGCCAGCGACGACTTATCCTCCGGCCAATCCACCTTCATGGTGGAGATGTCTGAGGTGGCTTCCATTTTGAAGCATGCCACTTCCCGGAGCCTGCTGATCCTGGATGAGATCGGCAGAGGCACCTCTACATACGACGGCATGGCCATCGCCCGGGCAGTATTGGAATATGCAGCCAATCCCAAGAAATTGGGTGCCAAAACCCTGTTCGCTACCCACTACCACGAGCTTTCCACCATTGACGCGGAGCTTCCCAATGTGAAGAATTATAATATTGCCGTAAAGAAGCGGGGCGACCAGATGATCTTCCTGCGCAAGATCGTCCCCGGTGCTACTGACGACAGCTACGGTGTCGAAGTCGCCAAGCTGGCCGGCTTGCCCAATGCCGTCATCAATCGGGCCAGAGAGATCCTTGCCGAACTGGAGGCCGAAAACGGCAGACCCCAGGTGCTGGCCGCACCTCAGCCAGACGACCAGATAAGCATGCTGGATCTGCGTTCCCAGCAGGTATGCGCCGCTTTGGATAGCATCAGCGTAGAAACACTGACTCCTATTGAAGCCATGAACGAGCTGTACAAGCTCAAAAAGATGCTCAGCTGATATGAAGAATCTCACCGTAACTTTAACCAAGGGCGAAACAGTTGGCGGGTGGATCTATCTGGCCGTCCAGCTGCTGATCCTGCCGGACCTGCTGATGCTCGCCAGTGTCCTGCTGGGCCTTCCTATGGATACGCTCCAATTGAATCTTTGGTACTTTGGTGTCAATCTGCTCAGCACACTGCTGATCTTCCACAAATTTCTATGGCGTTCGCTGAAGCAGCTGATAGAAAATCCCGGCCATGTCCTAAGCACCGCCATAATCGGCTGCGTGGTATACTGGTTCCTGAATTTTCTGGTGGCTATTCTGATCTTTACGCTGATGCCGAACTTCAGCAATGTCAACGACAGCAACATCGCAGCCATGGCTCAAAGCAGCTTTTGGCCCATTGCCCTGAGCACCGTTTTTCTGGCACCTCTGGCGGAAGAGACCCTGTTCCGGGGACTGCTGTTCGGCTGGCTGTACCAACGCGCCAGGATTGTTGGGTATTTGCTTTCTACAGCGGCCTTTTGTGCCATCCATGTGATCGGCTACATTGGCCTGTATCCCTGGGATATCCTGCTGCTGTGCTTTGTAACCTACATCCCCGCAGGCCTTTGCCTGAGCTGGGCTTACGCCCGGTCCGACTGTTTCTTTACCCCTGTCATCATGCACACGATTATCAACGCTGTCAGCGTTTTTGCTTTGAGGTGATCCGTTTATGCCTAAGATCATACAGCTATCGCCCCATGTTGCCAACCTGATCGCCGCCGGTGAGGTAGTAGAGCGCCCTGCCAGCGTCGTCAAGGAGCTGCTGGAAAATGCCGTGGACGCAGGGGCCTCTCAGGTCACAGTGGAGATCCGTGACGGCGGCATGACCTTCCTGCGGGTTACCGACAACGGTTGCGGCATGTCCTCCGAGGATGCCAGGACCGCTTTCCTGCGTCACGCCACATCCAAGCTCCGTCAGGCAGAGGACCTGTCCGCCATTGCCACCATGGGCTTCCGTGGTGAGGCCCTGGCTGCCATCGCCTCCGTCAGCCGCATTGACCTGATGACCAAGACGCCCGGCAGTCTCAGCGGCACCAGTCTGCATCTGGAAGCCGGCAGTATCACCGAAGAGAGTGAGGCCGGCTGCCCCGACGGCACAACGATCATTGTAAGGGATCTGTTCTACAACACCCCTGCCAGAATGAAATTTATGAAATCCGACACTGTAGAGGGCGGCAAGGTAGCCGCCGCCGTGCAGCTGCAGGCCCTGGCCCACCCCGAGGTGTCCTTCCGATTCCTCAGAGACGGCAAGCAGGTGCTCTCCACCCCCGGCACCGGGGATCTGGAAGCGGCGGTATACTGCGTTTACGGAAGAGACTGTGCCCGGATGGTCAAGGTGGAAAGCCGTTGGGAAAATTACACCCTCACCGGCTATGTGACCAAACCTACAGACTCCCGTCCCAGCCGTGCCTTGCAGACCTTCTTCGTCAATGACCGCCCGGTAAAATCCCGGCTGCTGATCGCCGCACTGGAGGAAGCTTATCGCAACCAGATCATGTCCGGTAAGTTCCCTGCCTGCGTGCTGCACCTGAAAGTACCTGCCAACACAGTGGATGTAAACGTACATCCTGCCAAAACGGAAGTGAAGTTCCTCTCTGAAAAGGCTGTGTTTGACTGTGTTCACTACGGCGTTCTGGGTGCACTCAACAAGACCGTTGACCGGCCTCAGGTGCAGTTCAAAACGCCCCCTGCTCCCACACCTGTGCAGCCCCCCAAGGCTGCTCCACAAAAGCAGGAAACCTTCTTCCGCACTATGACAGCCGCGGAATATAAAACCTTTTCCTCTGCCATGCAGGATGCGCCCCAACCCAAAAAGGAAGCGGCCATTGCCACCGTGGCAGCTATAGAGCAAACCAGATCTCTGCCCTTGCGCGAGCATGTGGTGATCCCTGCGCCTATGCCAAATCCCATCCCCGTTGCCCAGCCTCCCAAATCGGAGACTGTGCCGGAGCCCCCGGCTGCAGAGCCGGAGCAGGTCGCCATGCCCATGCCCCAGGATATCCCCTGGAGGTTGGTGGGTGAGCTGTACCGCAGCTATGTGCTCGTAGAGCAGGGCGAGGAAGCCTTCCTCATCGACAAGCACGCCGCCCATGAGCGGATCCTCTTTGATAAACTGAAACAGAAACAGGAAGCCATCTCCTCCCAAGTGCTGCTGACACCTGTTCCCTGCCGGCTGTCCCCCGATGCCGCAGCCGAGCTGCTGGCAAACCGGGAGCTTCTGCAGGAGCTGGGTTTTGAGCTGGACCAATTCGGCGATAATACCGTCCTGCTGCGGCAGATCCCTATGGACCTGTCCCCGGAGGATGCCGCCGACGCGGCAGAAGCCCTGGCTGCCGACCTGCTCAGCGGCCGCCGGGAAGATCGCAATTCCGTGCGGGATGAGGTATTGCACACCGTAGCCTGCAAAGCCGCTATCAAAGCCGGCTGGCATACCGATGAAAAGGAGCTTCTGGCTCTGGTCCGCCAGGTCATGGAAAATGATGAGCTGAAATACTGCCCCCACGGAAGACCCATCTGCATCAGCCTAAGCAAGAAACAACTGGAAAAGCAATTCAAGCGTTCCTGAGAAACTGACTGGAGGCGTGCCCATGAACAACATAATATGTATCGCAGGGCCTACCGCCTCCGGCAAAACCGCCCTGTCCATCGCCCTTGCCAAGGAACTGAAGGCCGAGATCGTCTCCTGCGACTCCATGCAGGTCTACCGCCGTATGGACATCGGCACCGCCAAGCCCACGCCCGAAGAGCGGGAGGGCATCCCCCATTATATGCTGGATGTTGCCGACCCGGAGGAGGATTTCTCCGTCAGCCGGTACTGCTCCATAGCCGCTCCCATGGTGGATGATATCGTTTCCCGGGGAAAGACCGCTATCATCGTCGGTGGCACAGGGCTGTACATGGATGCTTTGATCCGGGGCAACAGCTTCGCCCCCTATCCTGCCACAGGTCGCCGGGAAGAGCTGGAAGCACTGGCCGCCCAGGAAGGCATCGAAGCTGTCATTGCACAGCTTCGTGCGGTAGACCCGGAATCCGCCGCAAGGCTGCATCCCTCCGATCAAAAGCGCATCATCCGGGCCATGGAGGTCTATCTGGAGACCGGCGAGACCATCACCGCCCATAACCTGCGCACCCAGGCTCTTCCGCCCCGTTATAAGCCCACCTGGTTTGCCCTGGAGGATGCTGACCGGGCAGACCTGTACACACGGATCGACCGCCGGGTAGACAAAATGCTGGCCGATGGGCTAATCGAAGAGATCCGCGCTCTGCTGGCCTCCGGCGTTCCGGCAAAAGCCACCGCCATGCAGGCCATCGGCTATAAGGAATTTGTGGGCGCTCTGCAGGGGCACTGCTCCATAGCTGAGGCAGCGGCCCAGGTACAACAGTCCTCCCGGCATTATGCCAAGCGGCAGCTAACCTGGTTTCGCCGAAACCCGTCGATCCAATGGCTGCGAAGAAAGCCCGGCTTTGGCAGCGAAGAAATTCTTGCGCAGGCCCGACAGATTCTTGCCGAAACTGACAGATAGAATCTGGTAAGATGTGTGTATCCCAAAAGAAAGAAGGAATACATACATGTCAGATACAATTAACTTACAGGATGCCATTCTAAGTGAGGTGCGCAAGGACCGCGTTCCCGTAACACTGTTTCTCATGAACGGCTTCCAGCTCCGGGGAACCGTCACCGGCTTTGACAGCTTTGTGGTGGTGCTGGTGACAGACGGCAAGCAGCAGATGATCTACAAGCATGCCATCTCCACCCTCGTCCCCATCAGGCCATTGAAAGCCGCACAGAGTGCATAGCAGACAAGGGCGACGGAGCACACATCCGCCGCCCTTCTTCTTTGTACTCGGAAAGGAACACAGAAATGTCCATTGCCCAAAATGTAGCCACGATCAAGCAGAACATTGCCCAAGCCGCCATAGCCGCCGGCAGAGACCCCAAGGACATCCTGCTTTGCGCCGCCACTAAGATGAACAATGCAGACGCCGTCCGTCAGGCCATTGCCGCCGGCGTAGACTGCTGCGGTGAAAACCGGGTCCAGGAGCTGACCGCCAAGCTGGCAGAAAAAGCCTACGCGGGCGCCCCTATCCATTTTATCGGCAGGCTGCAGACCAACAAAGTAAAGCAGGTAGTTGGCAGGGTCAGCCTGATCCAGAGTGTGGACCGGCTGAAGCTGCTGCAGGCTATCCAGACCGAAGCCGCCCGGCAGGGCATCGTCCAGGATATCCTGCTGGAAATAAATATCGGACGGGAAGAAAGCAAAGGCGGTTTTTTGGTCGAGGAACTCCCAACACTTCTTCCTAAAATGGGAGAGTTTCCCAACATTTTTGTTCGCGGACTTATGGCAATCCCCCCGATTTGTAAAATTTCTTCAAATAACGACAAATTTTTTCACGAAATGTGCAACCTGAGTGTTGACATAAGCTCAAAAAAATACGATAATGTATGTGTTGATATTCTGTCTATGGGTATGTCCGATGATTACGAAAGTGCCATCCGGTGCGGCAGCACCATGATCCGCGTGGGTACAGCTATCTTCGGCGCCAGAGACTATACCAAGCCGCATCCACGGGATGTGAACATACAGGAGGAAAAATAGAAATGAGTTTTTGGGATAACGTAAAGAAGTTTGCACAGCCTTACGGCGATGAAGAGTACGACGATTACGACGACGAAGAAATGGATGAATTTGAAGAGGAAGAAGAAGTTGCTCCCCGCAGCGGTCGCCGTATGCCCTCTTTTGGTGCTTCCGCTTCCAGCGATTCCGCCGCTGACTTCAGCACCCCTTCTACCGCACCTGCTTCCAGCAGCTTCAGCGGTCAGATCCTGAATATGAGCTCCGGCAAGCAGGAGGTCGTCCTGTTCCACGCCAGAGCCTTTGACGATGCCGCCAAGGCTGCCGATGAGCTGCGCAACAAGAGAGCCATTATCCTGAACATGGAGAATGTAGACAAGGCCCTGACCCGCCGGGTCGTGGACTTCCTGTCCGGCTGCGTCTATGCCGTTGATGGCAAGGTCAAGAAGATCGCCCAATCCACCTACCTGTTCTGCCCCCACAGCATGGACATCGTAGGTGATCTGGAAAGCTTCCAGAACGAAGCCGAGAGCTACATCTAAAGCTCAGGCAGAGAGGAAACGCTGACTTATGTTTACACCACAACAAATCGAGCAGATCTCCTTCGGCAGAGCTACCTTCGGCGGCTATGATATGCAGGCCGTGGACGAGTTCCTGGAGCCTCTGACCGAGGACTATGTGACCCTTTATAAGGAAAACGCCCTGTTGAAAAGCAAAATGCGTGTTCTGGTCGGCAAGCTGGAGGAGTACCGCAAAAACGAGGCCAGCATGAAGGACGCCATCGTCAACGCCCAGAAGACCTGCGACAAGATGGTCAAAGAGGCCGAGGCCAAGTGCACGCAGATGCTCAACGATGCCAACGCAGCCGCAGCAGAGAATGCCAAAAACGCTGACGCTCTGATCGCTGCTGAAAACGCCCGCGTGGAAGAAGCCAAGAAGGCCGCCGCCGCCAAGATCGAGCAGCTGCAGGATGAGATCAGAAGCTGCATCCAGGCATTGGAGCGCATCAAGGAGGCTAACCGCCCCCTGAATACCAGTACCCCCTCCGGTGCTTTTGATTTCGACCGCAGTGATAAGGCACCATCCAAGGTAGATGCCAAAACCGAGGCCGTTGCCAACGAGATCGCCGCCAACCTGGAAGCGCTTGTAGGCACAACGGAGGAGCCTGCTCCCAAGGCTGAACCTCAGCACCCCGTGTCTGACACTACCAGCAAGTTTGCAAACCTGCAGTTCGGCCGGAACTACGACCCCACCCACAAGTAAAATCACACCTGCAATGCAATGACGAGGACAGGTGCGTGGACGATCACCTTAAGAGAGCTGCCGGAAGGTGCAAGGCAGCAGGCAGAATCCATCGCATATCCCCTCCAAGCAGCGCACCAAACCTTCCATTGGAAGCAGTAGGCTGCGCCGGTCGCGCCCGTTACCGCGCCCCAAAGTGCCGGGAATCCGGAACAAGAGTGGTACCGCAGAGGTATAATGCGCCTTTGTCTCTTATTGCTAGGGACAAAGGCGTTTTTTACGGAATACTATTACGGAGGAGACTTCCAAATGGAATATAAGAATACGATCATCACCCCGAAGACCGACTTCCCCATGAAGGCCGGTCTGCCTGCCCGGGAGCCCGGTATGCTCCAGCGCTGGGAGGAACAGGACCTTTATCAGCTGCTGCTGGAAAAGAACAAGGATCTGCCCCCCTTCGTTTTGCACGATGGCCCTCCCTTCTCCAACGGCTTTATTCACATGGGCCATGCCCTGAACAAGACCCTGAAGGACTTTATCGTCCGCAGCCATGCCATGATGGGCTTTTATACCCCCTATGTCCCCGGTTGGGACAACCACGGCCTGCCCATTGAGCGCGCCATCGAAAATTCTAAGAAAAAGCTGAACAAGGACCTGTCCGTGCCGGAGTTCCGCAAGGCCTGTGAGGACTTTGCCCAGGACTTTATCAACAAGCAGCGAGAAGGCTTTAAGCGGCTGGGTGTCGTAGGTGACTGGAAGCGCCCCTACCGCACCATGGACAAGCACTTTGAGGCCCAGGAGGTCAAGATCTTTGGCCGCATGTTTGACAAGGGCTATATCTACAAGGGCCTGAAGCCCGTTACCTGGTGCCCCTTCTGCGCCACCGCTGTGGCAGAAGCGGATATTGAGTACAAGGATGATCCCTGTACCTCCGTTTATGTAAAATTCCCCATGAAGGACGATCAGGGCAAGCTTTCTCAGTTTGACAAGAGCAAATTGTCCTTTGTCATCTGGACCACCACAATCTGGACGCTACCTGGCAACATGGCCATCTGCCTGCATCCCAGGGATAACTATGTTATCGTCAAGCCCGATTACAGCGATGAGATGTTCATTATGGCAGAGGCTCTGTGCGAGAAGGTCATGGGCATGGGCTGCTACACCGGCTACGAGATTTTGGCCACCTACCCCGGCAGCTTCTTTGAGAATATGCTGGCCCAGCATCCCTTCCTGGACAAGACCTCCCGGCTGGTCAACGCCGAGTATGTCACCATGGACTCCGGTACGGGCTGTGTCCACACTGCTCCGGGCTTCGGCGCTGACGACTACCAGACCTGTATGCGCTACGGCATGGAGCTGGTGGTGCCCGTGGATGACTATGGCCGCCACACGGACTACGCCGGCAAGTACGCCGGCCTGAAGACCGAGGAATCCAACCCCATCATTCTGGAAGATATGAAGCAGAGCGGCGCACTGTTCGCTTCTGAGAACATCATCCACTCCTACCCCCATCATGACCGCTGCAAGAAGCCCGTGATCTTCCGGGCCACTCCCCAGTGGTTCTGCTCTGTGGAATCCTTTAAGGACGATGCCATCCAGGCCATTGAGAATGTGGAGTGGTTCCCCGCATGGGGCGGCGAGCGCATGGTCAGCATGATCCGCGAGCGGGCTGACTGGTGTATCTCCCGGCAGCGCCGTTGGGGTCTGCCCATCCCTGTGTTCTACTGCAAGGACTGCGGCAAGCCTGTTTCCACCCCCGATTCTATCGCCAAGATCTCCGCACTGTTCGACGAGCACGGCTCCAACATCTGGTTTGAAAAGGAAGCCATGGAGCTGATCCCCGAGGGCTTCACCTGCCCCCACTGCGGCGGCACTGCTTTTGATAAGGAAACCGACACTCTGGACTGCTGGTTTGACTCCGGCTCTACCAATTTCGCCTCTTTGATGCATGACACCCCCGAGCTTTGGCCCGCTACCGTGTATATCGAGGGAGCTGACCAGTACCGTGGTTGGTTCCAGTCCAGTCTGCTGACCAGCGTTGGCGCGCTGGGCAACGGTGCTCCCTTCAAGCAGGTGCTGACCCATGGCTGGGTGGTGGACGGTCAGGGCCGCGCCATGCATAAGAGCCTGGGCAACGGCGTTGATCCTGCTGACCTGATCAAGGACTTCGGCGCTGACATCGTCCGTCTGTGGGCTGCTTCCTCTGACTACCACGCAGACGTGCGCTGCTCCAAGGAGATCTTCAAGCAGATCGCCCAGAACTACCTGAAGTTCCGTAACACCGCCCGGTACTGCCTGGGCAATTTGAACGAGTTTGACCCCAACAATCTGGTCCCTGCCGATCAACTGGAAGAACTGGATAAATGGGCGCTGACCAAGCTGGACGCACTGGTCAAGGAGTGCCGCAAGGCCTATAACGGCTACGAGTTCCACGCCATCACCCATGCCATGAACGATTTCTGCGTGGTGGATCTGTCCAGCTTCTACCTGGATATCATCAAGGACCGGCTGTACTGTGAGGAAGCCACCGGCCTGCGCCGCCGTTCCGCCCAGACTGCCCTGTACCTGATCCTGGATGCCATGACCAAGCTGTTTGCTCCCATCCTGGCCTACACCTGTGACGAGATCTGGCAGGCTATGCCCCACCGTGACAGCGACGACGGGCGCAATGTCCTGCTGAACCAGATGCCCGAAAACTTTGAGGCATACATGCTGGGCGACGCCGCCATGGAAAAGTGGGCTCAGATCATGAAGCTGCGCCAGGATGTCAACGGCGTTCTGGAGCTGGCCCGTGCAGACAAGCGGATCGGCAAGGCTCTGGAAGCCCATGTGAGCCTGTGCTGTGCTGACGAAAGCCTGAAGGCCGCCTGCGAGGGCGTGAACCTGGCTGAGATCTGCATCGTGTCCTCCTGCGATTGGGAAGCCGCTCCCGAAGGTGCTATGACCGGCAGCGGTGCTAACTTCCCCGCCCTGACCGTGGGCGTGTCCGAAGCCAAGGGCGCCAAGTGCCCCCGGTGCTGGATGCACTCCCAGAAGGCAAACGACGAGGACCTGTGCCCCCGCTGTGCAGCGGTCATCAGCAAGCTGGATATCGAAATTTGACACACCTGTGGGGGCGCTTTTCGCCCCCACAGTTCAGAGTGTCAAAAAAGCCGCAAACCGTCAAAACGCAATATTACGAAGTTGTGTCGGCAAAAGCCTTCTCCCTAGGGAGAAGGTGGCAAAAATCTTTGATTTTTGACGGATGTGGGGCTGAGAAAGCTTGCTTCGCAAGGCATTTTGACTTACTGCGCAAACGGTCGGACTAACGTACCTATGTACGCCTACGCCGACCGTTTGCTTGTCTTTGCAGCTCCCCTGACCTGTGGAGGCGGAAATCGCCCCCACAGTTTTTTTCGGTTTTTGGAAAAAATGTCTTGACAATCGGCACCTATCTGGCTATAATAAGCGTGTTCTGTTTGAGCTGCCGGTATAGCTCAGTTGGTAGAGCAGCTGATTTGTAATCAGCAGGTCGGGGGTTCGAGTCCGTCTACCGGC
>JAGBSG010000025.1 GCA_017632035.1 Oscillospiraceae bacterium
ACTTACTGTTTTTAGGGGTCAGGAACATAGCCATAAAGCGACCTTCCAGCTTAGGATTCTTCTCCATGGCAGCGATCTCGCTGCAAGCCTCGGCAAAGTCCATCAGCAGCTTCTCACCGATGTCGGTGTGGGCCATTTCACGGCCACGGAAGCGAACACTGACCTTAACGCGGTTGCCTTCCTTCAGGAATTTCTGAGCGCTTCTGACCTTGGTGCCAAAGTCGTTGGTGTCGATGCTGGGGCTCATGCGGATCTCCTTGATCTCCACCACACGTTGATTCTTCTTGGCTTCCTTTTCCCGCTTCTTCTGATCAAAGCAGAACTTGGAATAATCCATGATCTTGCAGACGGGGGGAGTGGCATTGGGAGAGATCTTTACCAGGTCCAGGCCCTGCTCCTCAGCCATATCGTTGGCTTCGGCGGCGGACATGATGCCCAGCTGGGCACCGTCGGAACCGATGACGCGGACTTCTTTATCCCGGATATCCTCATTGAGCTGATGATCTAACTTGCCGATGGTAAGCACCTCCAAAAACTAAACAAAAAAGCGGGCGCCAAGCGTCCGCACACATCCACAATGCTCCCAAAAAGAGCGTGAATATTGACCTCTTCGCTGTATGCTGGAGGTGAGGCAGACGATCAGCCTTCTTTATTACCTGCGTATTGTAGCACAGGGCTTGCCTTTTGTCAAGAGAAAAATTTAAGAACAGGGGTGGGAAATTCCACCCCTGTTCCTTTGGGGTCAGATCTCTTTGTACATGGTGACGGCATCGTCCTTGCGGACATTATCTGCCACCTGGACGACCTCCACAGCTACGGTTCTTGCGCCCATGGATATTTCGATCCGGTCGCCGATCTTGACATCGTAGCTGGCCTTGACCACGCGGCCGTTGACGCTGATGCGCCCGTTATCGCAGGCCTCGTTGGCAACGGTGCGCCGCTTGATCAGGCGGGAGACCTTCAGGTACTTGTCAAGACGCATGGATTACTTGGAGACGATGTCCTTCAGAGCCTTGCTGGCCTTGAACACGGGAGTGGTGGTAGCGGGGATCTGGATGGTCTGCTTGGTGCGGGGGTTGCGGCCCACGCGGGCTTCCCGGGTCTTGGTCTCGAAAATGCCGAAGCCGGAGAGCTGTACGCGCTCGCCCTTGGCGATGCTGGCCACGATGGTGTCCAGAGCGGCGTTGACTACACGCTCAGCGTCCTTCTTGGTAATGCCTGCCTTTTCGGCGGTTGCTGCGATGAGTTCAGTTTTATTCATAATATATCCCTCTCTTAGTTTAACAATACATCACTAAATTATCATATAATTCCCCAAAAAGCAAGGGGTTTTTGAAACTTAATCTGAAAAAATTACAGGTGCAGCAGCTTTGCGATCTTTTCTCCTTTGGGCAGAAGCATGCAATCCTCCCGTGTGATGGCCTTAAAGAGCACCACGCCCACCACATAGACCGCCGCAGCCACACAAATAGGGCCGCCGCACAGAATGATGCGGCTGGTGCCGCTGCCAAGCAGGGTAATGAGCCCCCGGTGGGTCAGCCAGGCGGCTGCGCCCATCAGAGCCGCAGGCAGGACCGACCGGAGCAGGTTTCGGGCCAGTGCGGGAGATTGGGGGATGCATTTGCGAATGCAGATCAGGTTCAGTACGGCGATGCACAAATTACACAGGGCGGTACCCAGGGGCACACCCAGAATGCCAATGGCAGGATTGCCTGCCAGAATAAAAACGACCAGAAGCTTCACCGCACCGCTGCACAGCATATTCACCACCGGCAGGTTGGCGTGGCCGTGGGCCTGCATGATGGCGTTGGTCAGCAGTACCACGGCGTGGAGAAACACACTGATGCCAAGCAGGCTCATGAGCTGAGAGGCCAGCACCAGCTTTTCTCCGGCATATCCACCCAACAGGGCCATGATGGGCTCACTGAGCACCATAAGTCCCACAGCGCAGGGCAGACTCAAAAGACCGGCCACACGGGCGGCGGACTCTTCGGTGGATTTGACGCCTTGATCGTTGCAAAGGGTGAGTTGGGCGGTGACAGCAGGGATAATGCTGATAGTAATGGGCGTAATAAAGGCGTTGGGCATGTTGTAGATGGTCTGAGCCATGTTATAGATGCCCTTGAGGTTAGCGGCGATCTTGGAGAATCTATCCGCAGCACTGATGCCTGGGTTGGCTGCGAGGATCTCCGATTCCAGAACGGAGATCAAAGGGGCGGTGTACCGATTGGTCTCCAACAGGGCTACTAACCGGTCCATATACAGGCTGGTCTCGATCACCGTCAGCAGCTGCAGACCTGCCGCGCCGATGGTGATGGGGATGGCGATGGCCAGCAGCCGCTTGGCAGTGTTGGCATAGGACGAGACCTCCTCCTGGGTTTGGGGCAGGTCGGCATAGGCTTTGCGGAAGCAGGTGAACAGGTAGATCACGGAGATCACACAGCTGACGGTGACACCCAGGATGGCGCCGCCGGCAGCCATGGGGATACTGCCGGTGAACTGCAGCAGCAGCACCGCGGCGATCAGGCCTACAGTCAGCTTGAAAATGGCTTCGATGACCTGACTGACCGAGGTGGGGATCATATTGCCCTGGCCCTGGAAGAAGCCCCGGTAGGTAGATATGATGCCCATGAGGAAGGCACAGGGGGCAAGGCACATGATAGCGAACCAGGCATCCGGCTGCTGCTGGGATTGGGCCAGCTGCCGGCAGAACAGGAGCATCAGCAGTGTGCTGACAGCACCCAGCCCCAGGAAAATGGCCCGGGAGGTGTTGTATACCCGGCGGGCCTGGTTGTAATTGCCCAGGGCAGTGGCCTGGCTGATCATCCGGCTCATGGCCACAGGCAGACCCGCGGTGGAGATCAGCAGAAGAACCGTATAAATATCATAAGCGGAGGAGAAATAGCTGTAGCCCTCGTCACCGATGACCATTTTCAGCGGCAGCTTATACAATGCGCCGATGATCTTAACGATGGCGGTAGCGCCGGCAAGCAGGGCCGCTCCGTGGAGGAAGTTTTGCTTTTTTTGTGGTTGGGACATGGCTGTTACCTCCTTATTCCGCCTTGGGGGCTTCGAACAGCCGGGGGATAGCATAAGCGGTCAGCTCCTCTACGGCAGCCTTTAGGTCGATGGTGGGGAATTGACCGTTCTGATAGAGGATCTTGCCCCGGACCATGGTCATGGCCACATCGCCGCCCTTAGCAGAAAAGACCAGCCCGTTGAGCACATTGTGACAGGGCATCAGGTGGGGGGCAGAGAAGTCTACCAGCGCAATATCCGCATCCATGCCCACTTTGAGCATGCCACACTGCTGGGCACGGCCCTGGGCCATGGCGCCGCAGACGGTGGCCATCATCAGGGCTGCCGGGGCAGGCATGGAGGAGGCGTCACCGCCGGCAGTTCGGGCGGCATAGACAGCACCCCGGAGCACCTCAAACAGATCCAGATTGCCGCTGTCCACAGCACCGCCGGTACCCAGAGCTACATTCATGCCGGCCTTGACGCAGGCTGTAATGGGCGCAGAGGGCTGGCCTGCTTTGGCAGCGGCCAGAGGAAGTGCAACGGCAGAGGCCTTCCGCTTACCCAGAAGCTTCTGCTCTTCCTCGCTGAGGAAAGCACAGCCTGCGGCGGAAGCGCTGACGCTGAAGAGCCCATGGCAGTCCAGAAGCTGGGCCGGTCCAAGACCGGTGCGGTCCAGGCAGGAGTCTACCTCCTCCTGAGTTTCGGAAAGGTGCAGCTGGATGCCCAGGCCCTTTTCTTTGGCAAAGGAGGAAAGACCCTCCCACAGCTTATGGTTGCTGGTATATTCGGCGTAGATGCCCGCATCCACCCGGATGCGGCCATCGTCGTAACCGTTCCATTTTTCGGCCAGGCGAACAAGCTCCTGGCACTGTTCGTCGGTATCAAAGTCAAAGTCCTCGTTCTCGTCGATAAACCGATAGGCCGAGAGGGCCACATTGGCCTTGATGCCCGCGTCTGCGGCAGCCTGGGCAGTGGCTTCGGGATAGTAGTACAGGTCGGATACAGAGGTAATGCCAAAACGCAGGCACTCGGCGATGCCCAAAGTAGCGGCGGCTTTGGCGCACCGGGAGTCCATCCGGGCCTCTTTTTGCAGCAGGTTTTCCAGAGCCTCCCGGCTGCTCAGGTCGTCCAGATAAGAGCGCAGGGCTGTGGTAGCCAGATGGGTGTGGCAGTTAATCAGGCCGGGCATGGCCACCATGCCGGTGCCGTCGACGATGGTGGCGGGCTTTTCTTCAGGGGCGGTTTTGGAAATGTAAGAGATCTTGCCGTCAGTCACGCCCAGATAAGCGCCGAAAAGCACTTCCATGCGCTCGTTCATAGTCACCACGGTGACACCGGAAATCAAAGTATCCAAAAGGATCATCCTTTCAAGTTTACATGTCATTCTGAGAAATACGAAGGATCTCAAAAGAGATCCTTCGTGGCCGTTGGCTCCTCAGGATGACAGCTATGGTTATAATAGACGGAACAGCGCTTCCTTTTGACGAAGGACGCTGTCCAGCTGTTCCATGTATTGTTCGGGGAATTTTGGGTTGTGAAAGCGCTGCAAGGAGCCGTCAGGGAAATTGACCTTGTTCATACCGCCACCGCCCAGGGACAGGATGGTATGCAGCTCTTCCATCATATAAATGTTGTACAGGCAGTCCAGCCCGTCCCGACTCCAGCCCACATTTTCAAAGCTGCCGGACATGTACTTCTGCCGATACAGATAGTAAGGTTTATAGCCAAGGCTGCGCAAAGTGGCACTGGCGTAATCCACCATTTCCTGCACGCAGGCGGCAGAGGGAAGATTCTCCCGGCGGTCAAACAGATCTGCGCCTTTTTTCAGTGCCAGGGTATGGACTGTAATGTTGGCAGGGTTCAGGGCAGCCACCGTATCCAGGGAGTGGCGGAAGCCATCCAAGCTGTCGGAGGGAAGACCGGCGATCAGGTCCATATTGATGGCTTTATAACCGCAGGCTTCTGCCTGGGCATAGGCCCGGAGCACATCCTGAGCTGTGTGGGGTCGGCCGGAAGCCCGGAGCACCGGATCTACCATGGTTTGGGGATTGATGCTCATGCGGTCAGCACCCATGGTACGGATGATACCTAATTTTTCTTCGTCCAGCGTATCGGGTCTTCCGCCCTCTACGGTGTATTCCATACAGTCTGACAGGTCGAAGCAGTCCCGAATGCCGCCCATAAGCAGCTCCAGCTGGGACGCGGACAAGGTGGTGGGCGTGCCGCCGCCTATGTACAGGGTACGCACACGCTTGCCGGAATTTGCAAGCAGCTTGCCTGTTAGCCGCATTTCCTCCAGAAGGGCCTGCAAATAGGGCTCCAGCAGTTCAGTGCGTTTGCCGACTGTGCGGCTGACGAAGCTGCAGTAGGCGCAGCGGGTGGGGCAAAAGGGGATGCCCACATATACCGAAACATCCTCCGGCTGCAGAAGCGAAGCGGCTTTTACGGTGGAGACGCTGCAGTCCAGCGCCAGCTTGCGCCGGTCCTCCGTCACATAATAAACATCCCGGAGCAGCCGGTCCGCAGAGGCCTCTGTGCCGCCCTCCAGAAGGTGCTTTGTGGAAATTTTGGTGGGCCGCACGCCGGAAAGAGCTCCCCAGGCAGGGGTTTTCGGCAAAAAGGGAAGGGCGGCCAGATAATAGCTCTGCTGCAAAGCCCTTCGCCGGGACCGCACTGTTTCCTCCAATGCCCGCAGGCGGCGAGTGGCGCGGTGGGTTTTCCCGTTTATGGTGATCCGGGTCACAGCTGTGAGCCAGGTCCTGCCCCGATGCAGCGCAGAAACAGCACCGTCACCCAAAAAGGGCGCGGTGACAGTCTCCATAGGCTCCAGGGGAAACAAAGCAAGCTGCAGCTGTTCTACAGCATAGCGGTCTTCATGACCGGTCAGCAACAGTTTCATAACAGGCCTTTCAGGTAGGGGTTGTATTGCTGTTCCTCCCGGAGGGTGGACGGGCCGCCGTGACCGGGATACACAGTGTAATTTTCCGTAAGATTTGCCAGCCGGGCCAAAGAGCGGCGCATATCCGCTACAGAGCTGCCGGGGAAATCCACCCGGCCGCAGGAGCCGGCAAAGAGGGTATCTCCACAGAACATGGCATCTTCGGCCACGATACACACCGAGCCGGGGGTATGGCCGGGGGTTTGCAGCACCCGGAAGGTCAGCCCGGCCAGAGCGAGGGCGTCTCCCTCTGTGTAGGTGTGGGTGTAATGCAGAGGGCCGTCGGTCATTACCGGGGGCAAAGACAGGTCCTCCTTGCACAGGTAGACCGGGCAACCCAGAGCTTCTGCCAGAGGGCGGACAGCCCCTACATGGTCAAAATGTCCGTGGGTCAACAGGATCGCCTCCGGGGTAAGGCCCTCTTTGCGCAAATGGGCAAGGATCGTTTCCGGCTGGTAGCCGGGATCGATGATCACGCAGCTTTCGCAGCTTTGTTCTCTTACAATATAGCAGTTTGTCTGGTAAGAACCAAAGGGCAAGGTGTCGATTGTCAGCATAGTTGCATCCTTTACTTTCGGCGGGGGGACTCCATCATCTGCTGGGTGTCCAAAATCAGGGTGACAGGACCGTCATTGACGGAGGCTACCTGCATATCTGCTCCGAATTGGCCGTGCTGAGGGGGGAATCCCAAAGCCTCACACTCTTTCAGGAACTGTTCGTAGAGCCGATTGCCCAATTCCGGGGGCGCGGCCTCGGTAAAGCTGGGGCGGCGGCCCTTGCGGCAGTTGCCGTAGAGGGTAAACTGGCTGACGACCAGCACCTGACCGCCGATCTGCTCCAGACCCAGATTCATTTTTCCGGCCTCGTCCTCAAAAACCCGCAGACCCAGAGCTTTTTGGGCAAGGTATTTGCAATCCTCCTGCGTATCCTCCGGACCAACGCCCAGCAGGATCAGAAAGCCTTTTCCGATCTGGCCTGCCACCGCACCGCCGATGGTGACGGAGGCAGAATTTACTCTTGTCAATACAGCTCTCATAAAAAATACCTCAAAAGCGCGTTGTAAAAAAGCGTGTATAAATGTGCAAGGTAACGATACCGTGCACGCATTGGGGTAAAGCGCCCTGCGCTTTAATTTTGGCCTCTGCGGGAACCGATCACATCCCGGATGTTTAACAGCTTGGTCCGGACAGATTCCAGCTCTGCCACATTGCGGACCTCAAAACGCACGGTAAAGGTGCTCTTGCCGCCGGGCAGGTCCTTACCGTAAAGCTCCTTGACCCGGACACGGGCGGCGGTCATGGTGGTGGCCACATCCAGCAGCAAGCCGTCCCGGGTGAGGCATTCCAGCTCCAAAGTGGTTTCAAAGGGCTGCTCATCCTGATTGGCCCAGCGCACCCGAACCCAGCGGGCGGCCTGCTTGGGATCGTCCTTGTGCTGGGTGTTGGGGCAGTCTGCCCGGTGGATGGAGACGCCGAAGCCCTTGGTGATAAAGCCCACAATAGCATCACCGGGCACAGGGGTGCAGCACTTGGAGAATTTGATCATGCACGATTCAATATCCTCCACGATGACACCGTTGACGGCATGGCGGTTGTGGCGCAGGGCCTCGGAATCGGCAGAGGTGCGCAGCAAGCTCTTGGGAGTCTTTTCGGCCTCCTGAGCCTTCAAGGCGCGGTTGATATCGTCACGGATCCGGCCTACGGCTTTGGTGGCGGTGAGACCGCCGTAGCCGATGGCGGCGTACATATCGTCCCAGTTGTCGAAGGCCAGCTTCTTCAGCAGGTGGCTCTCCAGCTCCGGCTCGGTCAGAGCGGACATGGGCAGCAGCAGCCGCCTCATTTCGGATTCAAAGCTGGAGCGGCCGTGGAGGATATTTTCCTCCCGCTTTTCTTTCTTGAACCATTGCTTGATTTTGGTGCGGGCCTGATTGCTCTTGCAGATGGTCAGCCAGTCACGGCTGGGGCCTTTGGCGGCCTTGGAGGTGATGACTTCCACGATATCGCCGTTCTGCAAGGGTGTGTCGATGTTGGTGATCCGGCCCATGACCTTAGCGCCCACCATGGAGTTGCCCACACCGGAGTGGATGGCGTAGGCAAAGTCGATGGGGGTAGAGCCGGCGGGCAAGGATACGATCTTGCCCTTGGGGGTAAAGACAAATACCTCGTCGTCGAACATGTCGATCTTGAGAGAGTTTACATAATCTTCTGCGTCGGTGTCCTGCTGACTTTCCAAAAGCCGGCGGACCCATTCGAAGTCCTTTTCGTTGCTGCCCATACCGCCCTGCTTGTATTTCCAGTGGGCGGCGATACCGTATTCGGCAGTCTCATGCATTTCCCAGGTGCGGATCTGCACCTCAAAGGGAATGCCCTGAGTGCCGATGACGGTGGTGTGGAGGCTCTGGTACATATTGGGCTTCGGCGTGGAGATATAATCCTTGAACCGGCCGGGTACCAGGTTGAACAGGTCGTGGATATGTCCCAGCACATTGTAGCAGTTGGGGATGCTGTCCACGATGACCCGGAAAGCGTAGAGGTCATACAGCTCTGCCAGAGTCTTATTCTGGGCCTGCATCTTCCGGTAGATGGAGTAGACGTGCTTGATCCGTCCGTAGGTGGTGTTGTGGATGCCCACAGCGGAGAGCCGCTCGGTGATCTTATCCTGGATGGTGCGCATAAAGGCCTCATCCTGCTCCTGGTGAGCACGCAGATAGGACATGATCTCGCCGTAGGCATCGGGGTTCAGGTAGCGCAGGGAGATATCCTCCAGCTCCCACTTGATCTTTTGCATACCAAGGCGGTGAGCCAGGGGTGCGTAGATATCCATGGTCTCCCGGCATTTAATGATCTGCTTGGCAGGAGTCTGATACTGCATGGTGCGCATATTGTGCAGCCGGTCCGCGATCTTGATGAGGACCACCCGGATGTCCTTGGACATGGCCATGAACATCTTGCGCAGATTTTCCATCTGTGCTTCCTCGGTGGAGGAAAAGTTGGCACGGGTCAGCTTGGTAACGCCCTCTACCAGCTCTGCGGCGGTGGTGCCGAAATGTTTGGCGATGTCGTCAAAGGAGGCATCTGTATCCTCAATGCAGTCGTGGAGCAGGGCACCCAGGATCGCATCCAGGTCCAGACCCATCTCCGCTACGATCTCTGCTACAGCCAGAGGGTGGATGATGTAGGGAGACCCATCCTTGCGGAGCTGGTCTTTGTGCTTGTTGCGGGCATATTCCACAGCCCGGTCGATCAGGGCCATATCCGCCCCGGGCATGCATTTTTGCACCGTGGCGCACATGGATTCATAATGTTGGGCAAAGGATTCCATAGGACAGTCAACTCTCTTTCACATGCAGAAGCAGCTGCATGGTCTGGCTCTGGTTCAGGTCAGCCTTGGCAGAACACTGAGTCAGGCGAATGGATATGTATTTGTGCATACGCTGGATCTGCAGCAGACCTACATCGCAGAAGATATCCAGGCAGGTCAGCATACGCCCCAGACTCAGAGGCGTGCCGGACCAACGGACGATCTTTCTGCACAGACACATGGGGGTTTCTTCGATAATAGGGGCCTGTACCGAGGCCAAATAGCGCCAAATCGTCGCTTGGGTAGCCCGATCCGGCAGAAGCGCTTCAGCCATGCTCGGCTGGAGCTGTCCGGTACGCAGAGCCCGGTAGCCACTCAGGTCTGCGGAGCAGGGGGCTTTGCAGGCAGGGCGGATGTCCAGCACATTCATTTGAACGGACCGTTCATCCCGGTATTCGTTGATCTGGGGTGCGAAGGCTACATCTACCAGATCCCCCTCGGCAATGGAGGCGGATTGGGCGGTGGCAGAAAAGTAGATAGCGTTGAAGCTGTATTTGCCCCGGCGCAGCCGCAGCCGCAGGTGCTTGCCGTTTCCTACCGGGCGCAGCCGCTCAACGAACAGGTCCTCCATAACAAGAACCGGCTTGGGGCAGCCGTTGCCACAGGGTTCCAGGGCAGAAAGGGAATCGATATTGCGCAGGGTCAGCAACTCCGGAGGGATGGCGCAGTCGATATCCAACTGGGTCCGGGGGGTGTCCTCCCGGTAATAGGCGGCAGCCAGGGAACAGACCTGTTCCCGAAAGGCGTCGATATTCTGCCGGTTGATGGTAAAACCGGCTGCCAGCTCGTGGCCGCCGTAGCTTTCCAGAAGACCGGACAGACTGGACAGGGAGCTGAACAGATTGAAGCCGCCATAGCTGCGGGAGCTGGCCTTGCCGTGCTCTCCATCCAGACAGATCAGGAAGGTGGGGCAGCTGTATTCTTCGGCAATGCGGCTGGCAACGATACCTACTACCCCCTGATGCCAGCGGTCATCCGCCAGTACAATGGCCTCAGGGATACCGCCGGCAGGCAGCATAGAGACAGCCTGGCTGTAGATATCCGATTCTATGCTCTGGCGCTGGCGGTTCAGGTCGCACAGGGACTTGGCCAGGGATGCGCCACGCTGGGAGTCCTCGGTGAGAAACAGCTCTACCGCCAGATCGATCTGCCCCATGCGTCCGGCGGCGTTGATCCGGGGAGCAAGCATAAAGCCTATGGCAGAGGCGCTGAGAGACTGAGGCCCGCAGCTGCATTCGTGCATCAGTGCGGCCAGACCGGGCCGGCGGGTGCTGCGCAAAGAGGCTAGACCCCGGTCCACAAATACCCGGTTTTCACCTTGCAGGAGCATCACATCTGCCACAGTGCCCAGGCAGACCATATCCGCGTATTCTCCCAGCATCTGCTGTTGGTCGCCGCTGAGAGCGGCTGCCAGCTTAAAGGCAACGCCTACGCCGGAGAGATTTTTGTGGGGATAACCGCCGTCGGGCCGGTGGGGATCTACTACAGCAATGGCTTCGGGCAGGATATCCTTACATTCGTGATGATCGGTGATCACCAGATCGATCCCCAGCTGACGGCACAGCTGGGCCTCAGCTACGGCGGTGATGCCGCAGTCCACGGTGATGATCAGCCGGACACCTTCGGCGTGGAGCTGCCGGATGGCGATGGGGTTCAGGCCGTAGCCCTCCTCCAGCCGTCCCGGGATATAGGGAACGCAGTCAGCACCGCTACGGCGCAGAAAGTCCGTCAGCAGGCAGGTGGCGGTGATGCCGTCCACATCGTAATCACCGAAAACGGCGATTTTTTCTCCCCGGGTCATGGCAAGACCCACCCGGCTGACCGCTTTGGCCATATCCGTCATGCGGAAAGGGTCGATCAGGGGTGTGTCACAGCTCAGGTACTCCCGGGCGGCCTTCCCGTTGGCGATGCCCCGGGCACCCAGGATCATGGCGGTCAGAGGGGAGTAGCCCTCGCAAACCAGATTGTTGACAGCTTCTGCCTTCGGTTCAGATACATTCCAGATTCCGTATTTCAAAGCAATACACATCCAATTACAACTTTTTCTCATAATTATAACAAAAAACTCCCGGATGCACAATAGGCAGAGTCAAAAAACTTGAAAAACGGAAACATCCGCATCCTCACAGAGGACGCGGATGTTCAAGAGGGTCTGGCTTTTGCCAGCTCCACGGCGGCTACACAGAGCATAGGCGCCAGGATCATGCCGCCAATGCCCCAGAGGCGGTAGCCGATATACAGGCACAGCAGGGTCAGCAGAGGGTCCAGTCCCAAATGCTTGCCCACCAACCTCGGCTCAAAGACGGATCGGGAAAGAAAGGTTGCGACATAAATGCTCAAAAGACCCAGGGCCCGGAAGCTTTCTTGCTGTACCAGACATACCAGACTCCAGGGCAGGAGCACTGTACCCGTGCCCAGGATGGGGATGGCATCCACCAGGGCGATCAAGAAAGCCCAGATGGGGGCGTAGGGGATCTTCAGCAGAAGCAGGCCTGCAAGAAGGATCAGAAAGCATATACCGGAAAGCTTTAACTGGGCTTTCAGCCAGCCCCCCAGGGCGCTGCGGACCTTGCCCAGGGCAGGAAGCCAGGCCTTTAGCTGTTGGGCGGCAGGCAGGGAGGAAAGCCACTGCCGCAGTTTTGGCAGCCGGGCTGACACCATAAAACCGGAAAGGACCGTAGTGCCGATGGTCAGGAAGCTGTTGGGTATCTGACCCAGGATGGCGGTAGCTATACCGGGGATTTTCCGCATGACCTCGTCCACGATGGCAGAGCTGCTGCTGAACATACCGGTGACGGTTTTTGTGACCACCGGGCGAATACCCTCAGGGGTTTGGTTGGCAAGGTCGGTGAGGTAGATCTCCAGGGTGGAGATCCCATCCATGGCGGTGTTGCCCAGATCCGGCAAGGCACTGACCAACTGGCCTAACTCCCGTACCAACAGAGCGGCCAGTAATGTCAGCACGCAGGTCAGAAGCAGCAGTGTAGCGGTGACACCGACACCGGCGGCAAGGCCTCTTGGAAGGTGGACCCGGCGATGTAAGAGCCGTACCATTGGCTCTGCGGCCAGTGCGATGCCGATGCCCAGCAGAAACGGAAGCACCAGAGGCAGTAAAAACCGAAGCCCCAACCAGACCAGCAAAAACACTCCAACCAGGGCAGCAAGCTGCTTTGCAGCGGGACGGGACATGGAATTCCTCCTTTCTTAGGGTTGCAAATTGTGGAAAGTGTGGTAATATAGACCTATAGCAAGTCCTTCTTCTATGTAAAAAAACAGCACCGGGAGGCGTCTATGGGAATGAATCCGAAGTATTATATCGTGGAGGCATCCGCTTTGCCGGAGGTGTTTTTGAAGGTGGCGGAGGCAAAACGGCTGCTTTCTACAGGTGAGGCTACCACGGTCAATGAGGCTGCGCGGATCACCGGCATCAGCCGAAGTGCGTTTTATAAATACCGGGATACAGTGCTGCCCTTCCAGAACATGATGACCGGCAGGATCATTACCTTCCAGCTCATGCTGCACGACGAGCCCGGCGTTCTGTCCGGCATTCTGGCGGCCTTTGCCGAGGGCGGGGCCAACATACTGACCATCAACCAGACCATTCCATCCGGGGGTTGCGCGCTGGTGACCATTACCGCAGAGACCATGCACATGAACAAGACCATCGAAGAGCTTTTGCGTCAGCTTTCCCGCACCGGCGGTGTGGTGAAAGCGGAGATCCTGGCTGGCTGAGCGTATGCACCTGCTGCCTTTAGGCGGCAGGTGCTTTTTGCGCCAGGATATCCCAGCATCAGGCAAAAAGGTCTTTTTTTTCAGCACTCCGCGCACCGGATGTACATAGGATGCATTGGAGGTGATTGGTATGCTGATCGTACAAAAGTACGGAGGAACCTCTCTTGCCGACGAGGAACGGATATTCAACGCAGCACGGCGGGTCACCCGTCTTGCACAGCAGGGGGCTCAGGTGGTGGTGGTCGTATCCGCCCAGGGCGATACAACAGATGACCTGATCGAAAAAGCCACGGCCATCAATCCCAGAGGCGCCGCCAGAGAGATGGATGCATACATGGCTGCCGGGGAACAGCTTTCCGCAGGGCTCATGGCTATGGCCATCGGATCTCTGGGATATCCTGCGGTGAGCCTGACCGGCTGGCAGGCTGGGATCGTTACGGATGATGTCTACGGCAACGCAAGGATACAGCAGATCCGCACAGAGCGTATCCGGCAAGAGCTGGATCGGGGAAAGATCGTGGTAGTGGCGGGCTTCCAGGGCATCAGTCCCGGGGGCGATATCACCACACTGGGCCGGGGCGGCTCGGACACCACGGCAGTGGCTCTGGCGGCATATCTGCAGGCACAGGTGTGCCAGATCTATACGGATGTGGATGGGGTCTACGACCGAGACCCCCGGCGGTATGCCGGTGCTACCCGGTACGGGAGGATATCCTATGAAAAGATGCTGCGGCTCATCGAGAACGGTGCTCAAGTGCTCCATGACCGCAGCGTGGAGCTTGCCAGAGAGCACGGCATCACAGTGGAGGTGCTTTCTGCCTTTACGGGCGCTCCGGGTACGCTGGTAGGACCAATGCAGTGAGCATACCCCGTTTGGCATAAGATTATTCCCTGCCGGCAGCGAAAATTCCCCGGCGGTATTGCGCCGGGGAATTTGTAGATTCTTCGTCGCGCTGCTCCTCAGAATGACAGTATAGGTGTTATCCTGAGGGAGCGCAGTGACCGAAGGATCTAAACGGTTCTAAGTTTTTCAATTTTCATCTTTCCACTTTCAATTTTATAAAAAGCCTGCCAAGGGAGGAGCGCAGCTTTCCTTCCGTGGCAGGTAGTTTTATGATCGCAAGTGCAGATACAGCTTTTCCAGCAGAGTGCGCAAGGGGCAGAACAGTACCAGAGCCGTGACAAAATTGCCACCGCAGTGGAGCACATCAAAGGGGATGCCGTTGATCCACCAGCTCAGGGCATAGGCAGGACCGCCGATGAACAGATGCACAGGCGCGCACAAAAGGCCAAAGCACAGTCCGAATACAGCCGAAAGCAGCGCCCACACCACAGGCTGCCGGGAAGACCGCAGCAGCCATGCGCCCAGGGCCAGCAACGCCCAGATATACAGGTAATTCAAATTCCAATCCTGAATGCCGTAGAACAGGATCTCCATGGCTACATAGGTGTAGATAGGGAATAGGCTCTTTTTGCCGAAGACAACAGCAAACAGCATGACCAGCAGGGAGACCGGTTCGATATTGGGCAAGCCGCTCATAACAAATTTCAGCCCAAAGGTCAAAGCACCCAAAATGCCGAACAGCACAAGCTCGGACAGGCGCAGCTTCTTACCAGCCAACGGTGTACACCAGCTTATAGGAAGCGCCGTCCGTTACGGGGATCTGGGACGCGCCGGTTGAGGCGGCCTCATCACCGATACAAACCTTCCACCAGCCCTCGCCTTCTACAGTCTCACCGTCAGCGGTCTGGAAGTACAGGCCAAATTCACCCTTTTCGCCTACCACGATGTTCTCGTCCAGCAGGACCTTGTCCAGAAACTCCGCGTCCGTATGGCAGGTAAAGCTTTTTTCGCTTCCGTCCTTATGGACCACGGTGACTGTGACGGTCTTTTCTCCCTGAATGCCCTGCGGCCGGGTGGCGAAGTACACGCCCAACAAAACGGCTACGACGGCCACCAGTGCGGCAAGAGCAAGGAGCAGTTTTTTGTTTTTCATATTCGTTTCCTCCAAAAACATAATGGCTGCGGCACCAAGAGTGGTGCCGCAGCCGTTTTTCTGCGACAAACGCACCTGCCCGTATACACGCAGGCAGGGAAGAAAGCCCATGCGTAGGTCTTCTGACTTGTGCTTCTGAGGGCTGCGGCCTCCCGTGTTTTTCTGCCTTCCCGGAATTCCAGTGACCGACTTTCGTCGAAGAGGCTGCAGCCTCTTTGAAAAACACTCCACACTTACAGCGGCGGTACCGTCAGGGATTTACACCCTGTTATCTTGTTGAGCAGACACAGCTTGCACGCTGGGGCTGCCACGCAGTGGGATATCTAGTTGTCGGGGGTATTGTAGCACGCAAAGGGCGGCTTGTCAATCAGCAGCAGAAAAATCTGCCTCTGCAGCAGAACAGCTGTAAAAAGTAGCACAGGCATAGGCTGGGGCAGGACCCCCGGCCCATATTGAAGGTATGGAAAGTGCCTGCCTGGCGGCGATAGGCGGTGCCGCCGTTTTCGATCTGCTCCAGAGCGTTCAGATACTCGTAGTTATCCGGCTCCATGGATACGGCCCTACGGATATGCTCCAGGGCGGTGACCTGGTTGCCCAGCCCGTTGTTGGCCAGGGCGCTGAGATAGTACCACCGGGCATTCCGGTCCGATACACCGGCAAGTACATTCAGAGCTTCCCGGTATCTGC
Organism: Oscillospiraceae bacterium; assembly: GCA_017632035.1. Lineage (GTDB taxonomy): Bacteria > Bacillota > Clostridia > Oscillospirales > Oscillospiraceae > Faecousia. The sequence goes on from JAGBSG010000025.1 coordinate 15,736, forward strand.
CGAAGCGGATGTACTGGTAGGCTGCCTGGCTGTATTGATCTGCGGTGGACTGCTGGCTTTGCTGCCCATAGCCGCCGAAGGGACCGTAGCCGCCATAGCCGCCGTAACCGCCGTAATTGCCGTAACCGCCATAGCTGCTCTGAGAGCCTTGGGAGGCCTTCTGGGGATTGGTTATCTGGTCATAGGCGGCGTTGATCTGCTGCATTTTTTTCGCAGCCTCGGCATCGCCGGGGTTCAGATCCGGGTGATATTTTTTTGCAAGCTTACGGTAGGCCCGCTTGATCTCGTCGCTTGAGGCGTCCCGGCTGACCCCCAGCACCTGATACGGATCATCGATCATACTTGGTCCTACTGCGCGCCCCGCTTTCTGGGCTGCGCCCTTCTGAATTCTACCCAAACGCCGCTGTACAGGATGTGATCCAGCAGCGGCTTATCCTGCACCAGGGGGAGCTTTTCAAAATACTCGGTGCAGCGGGCCATGGCCAGCACAAGATAGTGCTCCCACCGGGCCCAATCCTCCCCGGTGCCCATGGCCAGGAAGGGATTGTATTTTTTCTTCTTACTGTCACGGCGAAAATCCACAGCCGCGTCTGTCAAGTAAATAAACCGGCCTAAAGCATCGCCCATTTGCCGCAGTGTGGAAGACCAATGATCCTCCCGGTATACCAGCAGCTCACCCATAAACGCGCCGAAGCAGGCCGCAGGCGCATCGGGATTGTCGCATCCCGCTTTTTCCAGCTGGCTGAGGGCCTCGATACAGCTGCGGATGGCTTCGCATTGCCGGGGAAAGCGCTGTTCGATCTGCGGAAGGCTTTTGCCAAAGACCTTGGCCATGACCCGGGCGGACAGATGCCCGTCGTCCTGTACATCGTCCATGGCGTTGTAAAAGCCTAGAGCCACATTCATATCCGCCGCGTACTGCACATAGGCGTTGTCCACCCAGGGGTGGGGGCGGATGGGATGGAGGCCGCAGGCCCGGGAGCCTGTCTGTTCCTCAGGCTCGTACAGGCTCATAAGCAGCAGGGCCAGGAAGGCCATATCATAGCTTAGCCCCAGTCGGGCAGTTTGGGAGGCGCGACAGCGGATCTGGCGGCAGATGCCGCAGTACACTGTGTTGTAGCGGTCCTGCTGCTCTTTGGTCAGCTCCTTCATATTGGCGGTTACAAAGCCAAACATTGCCTTTCCTCCCTTCGTTTTCTGTCATCATAGGGGCAAGTTGTGAACAGGGCGTAAACTTTTTGCGCTGGGATGAAAAATTATGGTTTTTCCATTAAAAATCGGTTCAGCAGGCCGCCGTAAAACACGATGAGGATGCAAAAGTACAGCCACAGCATACTCAGGGCGATGGCATACACCGAGCCGTAGACATTGGCATAGGTGGGAAAATACTCCACATATACGGAGTACAGGTGGGAGAACACCAGCCAGCCAATGGCGGCAAGCAACGCGCCGGGCAGACTGCTGCTCAGGGAGTTTCGCCGGTTGGGCAGGGCCATGAACATGGCGGTGAACAGGCAGGTCTGGATAAATAGCAGCAGAAAGAACCGCAGGTCTACCACTCCGGTAAGAAACCGCAGAAAGGGGCTGGAGGACTGGGAAAGTAACTGCAGCAGAAGTCTGCCGAATACGTGAAGCACCAGCGTTAGAAGCAGAACCAGGATAAACAGAAAGGTGTACAGCACGCTGATGGATCGGGTGTACAGGTAGCCTCGATCCTCGGAGACACCGTAAATGGCGTTGAGGCCTGTGACCAGGCCGTAAATGCCCCGGCTGGCAGACCACAGGGCCGTAATGGCGGAAAAGCCGACCATGGCCCTGGAGGTGCTGCGATAAGTGCCAAGGATCAGCTGCTCGGCTTCCGGCAGCAGGGCTGTGGGGATCACGCCCTCCAGCAGCTCCACAAGGTCGTTGACATGCAGGTCCGTGTAGCGCAGCAGGCTCAGCAGCAGCACCAGGGCAGGGAACACGGAAAGAATGATAAAATAGCTGGTATTGGCGGCATGGACGGGGATGTTCAGGTCGGAAATGTCCTGAACTGTTTGCCGGAGCTTGCCGATCAAACCGCCCCTGGGTGACTGATTCATGCAGTGGCCTCCTTTTCAGGGATGCCAATAGTATATTCCCCAAAAGCCGGACATACCCGCGCTTGTGCGAAAATGGGAAGGGTCTGTAGCATCATGCGCAAAATGTACAAACAGAGCGCACCTCCAAGGCCCCCTTGTGTAAAGGGGGCTGGCTGCCCGTAAGGGCAGACTGGGGGATTGTGCGGTGGAACGATATGAATTTACCGGGATCCGATGCAAATTCGTATCATTTTTCCGTAACAACTCCTCCGTCACGGCTTACGCCGTGCCACCTCCCCTTACACAGGGGAGGCTTTGGTGCGCTCAATTTTCATGTCGTTGTGCAAATTGCGAATGATGCTACAGACCCTAAGATTTATTCTGCAGAGATCAGGTAATAATACACTGGCTGGCCGCCGCGCAGCAGGTTCACATCGGCGTCGGGTCAAATCGTGGCAAACAGGTCCGCAGCCTTCTGGGCGTGCTTTTCCTGAATGTCCGCGCCGTAGTAAATGGTGATATATTCCTTGCCCTCGTCCCGGACCTTTTCGGCCAGGGAGCGCAGGAGCACCTTGATGTCCCGGCTGGTGCCGAACAGGGAGCTGCCGAACATGGCCAGGTAATCACCCTCATGGATCATAAAACCGTCGAAATCGGAATTTCTGGCAGCATAGGTGATCTGCATGGTATCCACAGTAGCCAGAGCCTCTGTCATGGCCTGGGTGTTTTCCTCCTCAGTGCCGTCGGGGTTAAAGCTGAGCATAGCGGTAACGCCCTGGGGAATGGTTTTGCTGGGGATGACCACCACATGCTTGGGGGTCAGGGCATCCACCTGCTCTGCGGCCATGATGATATTCTTGTTGTTGGGTAGAACGAATACGGTCTCAGCAGGTACGGTATTGACCAGCTCCAGAATGTCCTGGGTGCTGGGGTTCATGGTTTGGCCGCCGGAAACGCAGGCGTCCACGCCCAGGTTCTGGAACACATCCATAATGCCGTCACCGGCACACACAGATACTACACCGAAGGGCTTTTCGGGGGCGGCGATCTTGGGGCTCTTCTCCGCCTCGGACATGACTTTTTCTGTATGCTGCAGGCGCATGTTCTCGATCTTCACGGTGACGAAGGAGCCGTAATCCATGGCTTCGTGAAGTGCCTTACCCGGATCATTGGTGTGGACATGGACCTTGATGATCTCCTCGTCATCCACCAGCACCAGACTGTCACCCAGGCTGGCAAGGAAATCCCGGAGCTTTTCGGGGTCGTTGTCGTTCTCCCGGGAGATGATGAACTCGGTGCAGTAGGTGAAGGTGATATCCTCAGTGTCAAAATCGTCAAAGCTGGCCTGGTCGCTGACCTGAGGCATATCGTCGGTCTCGGGGGCTACGATATCCTCGCCCTGGAGCACGCCGTAGAAGGCCTTCAGCACATACACCCAGCCCTTACCGCCGGCATCCACCACATTGGCTTTTTTCAGCACGGGGTTCTGGTTGGGGGTGTTGGCCAGAGCGGTCCGGGCCTCCTGCAGAGCGGCCTCTTGGACATATTCCAGGTAGTTGTTCTCCTGAGCGGCCTGCCGTGCCTTGGCAGCAGCCAGCCGGGCGACGGTCAGGATCGTGCCCTCAGCGGGCTTCATAACTGCCTTATAGGCGGCATCTACGCCCTCCTGCAGAGCCTCGGCCCACAGCACACCGTCACAGACGGTTGCGCCCTTGAGCTTTTTGGAAATGCCCCGGAACAGCAGGGACAAGATCACGCCGGAGTTGCCTCTGGCGCCCCGCAGCATGGCGGAGGCGGCGATGGAAGCAGCTTTCTCCAGGGAGGGGTCCTCTGCCTTGCGCAGGTCCGCCGCAGCGGCGTTGATGGTCATGGACATATTGGTGCCGGTGTCGCCGTCGGGTACGGGGAACACATTCAGGTCGTTGAGCTTCTGCTTGCGATTCTCAATGGTAGCGGCTGCGCCAATGATCATCCGGCGCAGATCGGCTCCGTTTATTGTCTGTCTCAAGAATCTTACCTCCGTTATCCGATCATCATAGAATCGATATAAACATTCACGGCGCGGACTTCCGTGCCGGTGCACTTTGTTACCACATAGCGCACCTCGGAAATGATGGACGCGCCGACAGCGGACAGGTTCACACCATTGTCAACGATGATGTGCAGGTCGATGGAGATGGTATCGTCCTCGTGGAGCTCCACATGGACACCCTTGGAAAGGGATTCCTTGCGCAGCAGGTGATACACACCGTCCTTGACGGAGCGGGCAGCCATGCCCTTAACGCCGAAGCAGTTGCTGGCGGCGGTGCCGGCAATGTCGGTGTATACGCCGGTGCTTACATTGACGCTGCCGTTTTCATTGCTGTGTCGGATCATAATAGAACCTCCTGATTGAAAGTAATGAGGAAAACCTGGTGTTATACCATGCTCTGCTCCCAGCAGTCGGGGGCAGTCAGGCCCATCATCTGCACCACGGTGGGAGCGACATTGGCAAGGCCGTATGCGCCTTCCCGGATGGTCCACACCTTGTCGGTGTCGTAGATGATAAAGGGAACGGGATTCAAAGAGTGGGCGGTACGCACAGAGGTCTTGCCCTTCTTGGTCTCGGTCATCTGGTCGGCGTTGCCGTGGTCGGCGGTGATGAGTACGGTGTAGCCGTACTTGTCAGCGGCCTCCAGAATGGCCTTCAGGCCGTTGTCCACACACTCCATGCCGGTGATGACGGCATCCATGACACCGGTGTGGCCCACCATGTCGCCGTTGGGGAAGTTGCAGCGCAGGAATTGGAACTTGCCGCTGGCCATGGCGGCGACCATCTTTTCGGTGATCTGCCTCGACTTCATTGCAGGTGCCTGCTCAAAGGGGATCTCATCGGAGGGGACCTCTACGTAGACCTCCAGCTCCTCGCAGACCTTGCCGGAGCG
>JAGBSG010000026.1 GCA_017632035.1 Oscillospiraceae bacterium
ATTACCATTGTCTGGATAAGCTAAAACATTTGGCAGGCAAAAAAGAGGAGCAGAGGTCCCAGGTAGTCTTCCACACCGACCAGGGAGCCGTCTACTCCTCAAGGGCTTTTCAGCACGCCCCTGATCATGATAACATACTTCGGTCAATGTCGCGAGTAGGAACTCCAACAGATAATGCAATAATTGAAGCAATTAACGGCTGGATCAAGGAAGAATTGTTCCTTGACTTCGGGCTGGCGACCGCTAAGGACGTTCCAAAGCTTCTTGACGAGTATGTTCATTACTATAATTACGAGCGACCAGCGGCCGCTCTGGGCTATAAAAGCCCAGTTCAGTACAAGACCGAACTGGGCTTCTAAAACTATGGTGTTTTTAGTGTCTACTTTTCCTTGACAGATGCACTAAAGCTGGCAGTTCTTTTTATTAATTATATGACCTTACTTTGTAAGCTGTTTGGCATATCCCTTGCCGTACTGGACGCAACGGGACACCCGGCTGAGTGTGGCCGAAGATATATCCGTCTGGGCCATGACCTGATTGTAGGTCTTCCCCTCCAGCAGCAGCTTGGCCGCATGGACCCGTTCCGCCATTTTTTCGATCTCCTTCATGGTGCAAAGGTCATCGATCAAAGCACGGCAATCCTCCATAGTCTCCAGCTGCAGGATCAAGCGGTAGAGGGCCTCGATTTTTTCTTGCTTCCGCTCCATAGCATCACCCATTAAAACTTCTCGTGAGCGCCGTGGAGGAAGGACCGGGTCTTCTCGCTCTGGGGGTTATCGAAGACCTGCTCCGGGGTGCCCATTTCCTCGATGACGCCGTCAGCCATATACATGACCACATCCGCCACCTCCCGGGCAAACTCCATCTCGTGGGTGACCACGATCATGGTGGTATCCCGGTTCTTCAGCCCACGGATGACCCGCAGGACCTCGCCGGTCAGCTCCGGATCCAGAGCGCTGGTAGGCTCGTCAAAGCACAAAACCTCCGGTTGCAGGGCCAGCGCCCGGGCAATGGCCACACGCTGCTGCTGACCGCCGGACAGCTGATGAGGATAGTTTTCCAGCTTGTCGGAAAGGCCCACCTGGTCCAGCAGTCTGCGGGCATTGGCCTCGATCTCCTCGGGCGTACCCTTTTTCAGCAAGGTCGGTGCCAGGGTCACATTTCCCAGCACACTGTACTGAGGGAACAGATTGAAGTTCTGGAATACCAGGCCGAAGTGAAGCCGATTCTGCCGGATCGTCTCATCATCCAGAGTCTCTGCCTTGGCGCAATCGATCAGGACCTTATCGCCTACGGTGATGGAGCCCTCATCAGGCAGCTCCAAAAAGTTCAGGCAACGCAGCAAGGTGGTCTTACCGCTGCCGGAAGAACCAATGATGGCAAGCACCTGCCCCTTTTCCAAAGAAAAGCTGATGCCCTTCAAAACCTCGGTCTTACCGAAATTCTTTTTTAAATTCTCTGCAATCAACAATGCCATAGCTTAACTCCTGAAATAACTGAGCTTCTTTTCCACCTTGCCCAGAATAATGGTCAACATGCCCACGAACAGCAGGTAGAAGGCGCCGGTGTAGAACAAGGGCCATATCAAGGCCTTGGTGGCCGCCAATTCGTTGGCCTGCTTGATTATTTCACACACCACAATACAGTTAGCAAGGGCCGTATCCTTGATAAGGGTGATGATCTCATTGGACATGGGCGGCACGATGCGCTGTATTACCTGCTTGAGGATGATCTTCCGGAAGATCTGCTGCTTGGTCAGACCCAGAACATAACCTGCCTCATACTGGCCCTTGGAAATGCTCTCGATACCGCCTCTGTAGATCTCGGAAAAATAGCAGGCATAGTTGATGGTAAAGGCTATCAGCACCGCAATGATCCGTCCGGCATCATTGATTCCGTAGTTAATAAAGAAATAGCGGTCCAGCCGGCTGAACAGAGGAATCTGGTCCTTAAACAAAAGGCCGGGGGCGTAATAGATGATGAAGATCTGCAGCATCAGAGGCACACCCCGGACGATCCAGACGACCACTTTTGAAATGGCTTTTACCGGCTTGAAGCGACTCATAGAGCAAAAGGCAATGGGCAAGCCCAAAGGCGCGCCACACACCAGGGTCACCGCAAAAATCAGCAGCGATATGTAAAAGCCGTCCAGCAGGAACTGTGTAACTTCCCAAAATGACATATTTGTTCTCCAATAAAACTGTGATAAACCCACCGATAACCGCAGGTATGTTCACCTGCGGTTATCGACGAACTTCTTATGTAATTACTTCTTCTGATCGGAAAAATCGGTAATGGCAGTGTTGGCAACACCGTACTTCTCCGCCAGAGTCTTGATGGTGCCGTCCTTGGCCAGAGCCTCCAGCTGCTCATTGACCTTGGCGGTCAGCTCACTGCCCTTCTTAAAGCCGATGGCGTAGTACTCGGTGTCGCTGGTCAGTGCATCAATGACCTTCAGGTTGACATAGTCACCCTTGCCAACATAGCTCTTGGCCAGCTGTGCGTCAACAACAGCGAAATCAGCAGTACCGGCGTTGACCTCGAAGATGCACTTGGTCTGAACATCGAAGCCCTTGATAGTAGCGCCTTCGAAGCTCTTGCCGTAGGTTTCACCGGCGGAGCCGGATTCGGCAGCACCCTGTTTGCCCTTCAGGTCGGCAGCGGTAGCAATTTTGGAGTCAGCCTTCACGACGATGACCTGGGTGTTCTCCATATAGTTGTAGGAGAAGTCAACCTTGTCGGCACGCTGCACACCGTCATCATCGGCAGTATTGCAGGTAAAGCCGTTCCAGATGCAGTCGATGGTGTTGGCATTCAGGTCGGTGTACTTGGCCTTCCAGTCGATCTCCTTGAAGATGACCTCATAACCCAACTTGCCAAACACAGCCTCGGCCAGCTCGGTGTCAAAGCCCACCAGCTTGCCGTTCTCATCCTTGTAGTTCATGGGCTCGTAGATAGTGTAGCCAACAACAACGGTCTTCTTACCGGCACCGGTGTTGGCGCAGCCGGCGAAGCAGGCAGCGATCATGATCGCGACCAGGAGCAAACTAATAATCTTTTTCATAATAAGCCTTCCTTCCACCCCTTGGGGGCGTTTTATTTGATGAGGCGATTATACTTTACTTCGCTAAAGTTGTAAAGTCTTTTTTTCGCTTTTTTTCACTTTTGGTGAACTGCACAAAAGACGTCCCGCACCGTCACTTTAGTTTGGTAAAGTTATAGCAAATAACCCTTTCTTTTTCATATTCCCTCTTGTTTTTTTCTGTCACAGCGGTTATAATACTTTGAGAAATGTAACAGGAGGTCATATTATGGCTGTTAAGATCGAAAAGCAAACCATCATCGGGGATGTTCTGGATATCGCCCCCCAGGCTGCCCCCCTTTTCTTCGCCATCGGCATGCACTGCCTGGGCTGCCCCTCTTCCCGGGGCGAGACCGTCGAGGAGGCCTGCATGGTCCACGGCATCGACTGCGACGCGTTCCTGTCCCAGCTGAACCATTTCCTGGAGGCTTATGAGGCCGATCAGGCTGAGAAGAAGAACTGATCCAATCCGCCGCCGGGAATCCTCCCGGCGGCATTTTTACGGAGGCGACCATGAAGATCCCCCTCTCTGCCAGGCTTCGCGCCTGCTGTAACTATATTCCCAAGGGAACACGGGTAGCTGATGTGGGTACCGATCACGGCTATCTGGGCATCTGGCTGCTGCAGCAGGGCATTGCCAGCAGCATCATCGCTTCGGACATCGTCCCGGGGCCTCTTTCCACTGCCCGCCGGAATGCGGTGAAATATGGCTTTGCGGATAAAATGGAGTTCTACCTCTCTGACGGTGTCAGGAGTATCCCCCGGGATTTTGATGTGATGGTCTGCGCAGGCATGGGTGCCGATACCATGGTGTCGATTCTTTCCGCTGCCCAATGGTTAAAAAGCGGACAGTACACTCTGGTACTGCAATGCCAGTCCAAGACCCCTATGCTGCGCCGGTATCTCAGCGAAAACGGCTGGCGCATTACAGAAGAGACCGTCGTTCAGGACGGCAAGTTTCTGTACACAGTCATGGATGTCTGTTGGCAGCCGGACTATCCCCGACTCACACCGGGGCAATGGTACTTCCCCCCCGCCCTTTTGAAAAATCCGGCAAAGGAGCTGCCCGCTTACTACAGCAGGGTGCTGGAGGGCCTTCGGCTCGCAGCAGCACGCAAGACCGATCCCCAACTGACCGAAGCGCTTGCGGAGCTGTCAGCTCTGGAGCAAGTATATAACCGACCGAAGGAGGCACCTTATGACAACGGTTAAGGACATTCTGGACTATCTGGAAACCTTCGCACCTTCCTATATGAAAATGGACTGGGACAACACCGGGCTTCTGTGCGGTGATCCTACCCGAAAGGTCCATAGGATCCTGGTAGCCTTGGACCCCTTTGAAAGTGTCTGTCAGGAGGCCTATGATATAGGTGCGGACCTGATCGTCTCCCATCACCCCCTGATCTTCCAGGCGCCCCGGAGCATTACTACCCAGGACGCCCTGGGCAGAAGCATCCTGTTCCTTTGCGAAAAGGGCATTTCCGCCATCAACGCCCACACCAATCTGGACTGTGCTCCCGGCGGTGTCAACGACATTCTGGCAAAGGCCCTGGAGCTGCAGGATACGGCAGTCATTGACCCCATGGGCACCGATGCCCAGGGCCAGGCATGGGGATTGCTCCGCGCGGGCAGCTATGAAGCCCCGCTGAGGGACTTTCTTTCTCATGTGAAGGATAAGCTGGGCGCACCGGTTCTTCGCTATGTCAGTGGTGGACGGCCTGTCAACCGTGTGGCTGTTGGCGGTGGAGCCTGCGCCGGAGAACTGCACGCGGCCCATGCCGCCGGCTGCGACACCTTTGTCACCGCCGACATCAAGTACAATCAGTTTTGGGATGCCAAGGAGCTGGGCATAAATCTGATCGATGCCGGCCACTTCTATACAGAAAATCCTATATGCGCCGTACTGGCCCGAAAGCTGCAGGTCCAATTCCCGGATCTGACTGTAGAACTCTCCAAAAACCACGCAGATTGCATGGAATTTGCGTAAAAGAGTTGATTTTTAGCACTGTTGTGTGCTAGAATATAGGAAGATTTTTTACGGCCCCGGGCCGTATGCACAGAGAGGAAGTATATCATGTCCGGACATTCCAAATGGCATAACATTCAGAAAACCAAGGGCGCACAGGACGCAAAGCGTGCCGCCGCCTTTACCAAGATCGCCAAGGAGCTGATCGTAGCTGTTAAGGAAGGCGGTGGCATCACCGATCCTGCCAACAACTCCCGGCTGGCAACCGTCATCACCAAGGCTAAGGCTGCCAACATGCCCAACGACAACATCAAGCGCTGCCTGGAAAAGGCTTCCGGTGCCGGCGGCGGAGACAACTACGAATCCATCACCTACGAAGGCTACGGCCCCGGCGGTGTAGCTGTGATCGTTGAGACTATGACCGATAACCGCAACCGTACCGCAGGCTCCATGCGCCACCACTTCGATAAGTTCGGCGGCAATCTGGGCGCTTCCGGCTGCGTTAGCTGGAGCTTCGATAAGAAGGGCGTTCTGGTCATTGACAACGAAGATGGCAACTATGACGAGGATACCGTCATGATGGATGCCATGGATTGCGGTGCTGACGACTTTGAATCTGAGGAAGACTGCTTCACCATCTACACCACTCCCGACGACTTTAACGCCGTGGCTGATGCCATGACCGCCAAGAAGTATGTCTTTGCCTCTGCACAGATCGAGATGGTCCCCCAGAACTATCAGAAGCTGGATAACGAAGAGCATATCAAGCTTATGGAAAAGCTCATCGACATCATGGAAGAGGATGACGACGTGCAGAACGTCTGGCACAACTGGGAGCAGGACTAACAGCATAGTAAATCACCCCTTGGCTTAACGCCAAGGGGTGATTTTGGTATGTAGTTACTTCAGGACCTTCAGGTAAACCAGAACCAGGATCACAATACCGGCCAGGCAATACAGCCCAACCAGGCTGCCAATCAGTCCAAAGACAATACCGATCAGGGGCAGCTTTGCCAGCAAGCCGATGATCGCGCCGGCGATAATATCACCGACGAGATAGATCAGTATACCGATCACCAGATTTGCTACAGAGTCCGTATTCTTAAAAGAAAGCGGAAAAATCTTTTTCAGGGTATCCATTGGTTTTCCTCCTTAAGAAATATTATTCATATTTATAATACCACAAATTTTCTCTGCGTCAAGCTTTCTGATAAAACAACAGAAAAATGCATCACACCTTTTTGCTAATCATAACCACCGGCCTAGTGCATCTGTCAAGGAAAAGTAGACACTAAAAACACCATAGTTTTAGAAGCCCAGTTCGGTCTTGTACTGAACTGGGCTTTTGTAGCCCAAGGCGGCCGCAGGTCGCTCGTTATTATAGTAATACACATACTCGTCCAATA
>JAGBSG010000027.1 GCA_017632035.1 Oscillospiraceae bacterium
TGTCCGGAATGTCCGTCACATCCACCATGAGCTGGTCCATGCAGATGCGGCCCAGGATCGGAGCTTTTTTGCCGTGGATGAGCACATGGAATTTGCCCGAAAGGCTTCTGGGGTAGCCGTCGGCATAGCCCACGGGGATCGTGGCCACCCGGGTGGGGGCTGTAGTCACGAAAGTGCCGCCGTAGCTGATCTGCCGGCCGGCGGGCAGGGTCTTCACATGGGTGACCCGGCTGTACCAGGAAAGGGCAGGCTGCAGGGGCAGGGCGGAAAAGTCCACCTCGCTGCTGGGGTACAGGCCGTAGGTGACGATGCCGGAACGGACCAGCCCGTAATGGACAGAGAAGCTCATCAGGCCTGCGGAGTTATCCAAATGGCAGATGGGGATATGGACATTTCGGTTTTTCAGCATGGCAATGAACCGGTCGAACAGAGCGGCCTGGGCTTTGGCACGGGAAAGGTCAGCGCAGTCTGCCGTGGCAAAGTGGCTGAACAGACCCTCGACCACAAGCCCCGGAAGCCTGGCGATCCTGGCGCACAGGTCGGCGGATTCCTCGTCGGCCTGGAAGCCCAGGCGGCTCATGCCCGTATCCACGGCCATGTGGAGGCGGGCTGTCTTGCCCTGGCGGCAGGCTTCTTTGGATAGGGCCTCGGCGCTTTCCAGCCGGTAGATCGTGGGGCGGATATCCTGCTCCACAGCCAGAGGAAAGGCGGCGGAGGGGGTATGGCCCAGGATCAGAATGGGTGTGGTCAGCCCGGCGTGGCGCAGCTCCAGGGCCTCAGAAATGGAGGATACGCCGAAGAAGGCGCATTTGCCCTCCAGCAGACGGGCGATCTGCACCGCGCCGTGACCGTAGGCATTGGCTTTGACCACGGCCATCACCGGTACGCCGGCCTTCCGGGACACCGCGTCAAAATTGGCTTCGATGGCATCCAGGTCGATGGTCACATAGGTGTTGTCGAAATTCACAGGTCTTGCCTCCTTGCTCATAAGTACAAACATTATAGCACAGTGCGCAGGAAAAGTAAATAAAGTTCTTGGCGGGGCGTTGGTTTTCCCCACACCCGTCAGCCCTTCGGGCTGCCACCCTCTCCGTTTGCGGTGCCCGGCGGTAGCTGCGCCCGACGGAGCGGGCTTGCTCCCTGCCGACCGCGGCACACGCTGCGCCTTCGCTGCATCTGCTGCCGGCAGCGCAAAGGCTCGCGGCCCCGGGGAGAGGGCTTTGGCGGGCGAACGCGTAGGGACGGATGCCTTTGTTCTTGTCATTCTGAGCGAAGCGAAGAATCTAAAAGAGATCCTTCGTCGCACAGCTTCCTCAGGATGACAGGGGGTGGGGGGAGATCCTTCGGCCTGGGGTCTCAGGATGACACGAACCTGCTTGTCATTCTGAGGGAACGAAGAGACTGAAGAATCCAAAAGAGATCCTTCGGCCTGGGGCCTCAGGATGACAGGGAGCAGCAGGGCGGGAAATTGGGTGGAAATTGGCAGAATTGGCTCTTGCATCCGGCAGAAAATAATGGTAGAATAAAATGAACTATGACTACCGGCTTTGCCGGAGCAAGGAGGAATTAACATATGACCGCCAGCGAAAAGCTCTGTCTGCAAAAGACCGCGTGCAAGGTGCGTATGGGCATCATCGAAAGCACCCACGCCGCCAAGTGCGGACACCCCGGCGGCAGCCTGTCTGCCACCGAAATGTTCACCTACCTCTATTTTAAGGAGATGAACATCGATCCCAAGAATCCCAAGTGGGAAGACCGGGACCGTTTCGTCCTGTCCAAGGGCCACACCGCTCCCGGCCTGTATTCCACTCTGGCCAACCGGGGCTTCTTCCCTGTGGAGGATCTGCTGACTCTGCGGAAGACCGATTCTTATCTGCAGGGCCACCCCAACATGAACATGGTCCCCGGCGTGGACATGTCCACCGGCTCTCTGGGTCAGGGCATCTCCGTGGCCGCCGGTATGGCTCTGGGCCTGAAGAAGGCCGGCAAGGACGCCCGTGTCTACACCCTGCTGGGCGACGGCGAGATCCAGGAAGGCCAGGTCTGGGAGGCCTGCATGTTCGCAGCCCACTACAAGCTGGATAATCTGGTGGTCATCGTGGACAACAACGGCCTGCAGATCGACGGCAACATCGCCGATGTCATGAGCCCCTATCCCATCGTGGACAAGCTGCTGGCCTTCGGCTTCCATACCGTGGCCATCGACGGCCATGACTTCGACGCCATCGAGAAGGCGCTGGAGGAGGCTAAGACCGTGAAGGGTCAGCCCTGCGCCATCGTCATGTCCACCGTCAAGGGCAAGGATGTCAGCTTCATGGAAAACAACGCCGGCTGGCACGGCAAGGCACCCAACGATGCCGAGTACGAGCAGGCTATGGGCGAACTGAAGGCCATCATGGCAGAACTGGAGGGCAAGTGATATGGCAGATGTAATCAAAGTAGCTACCCGTGACGCCTACGGCAAGGCCCTGAAGGCTCTGGGCGAAAAGTACGACAATGTGGTTGTCCTGGATGCCGACCTGGCCGGCGCTACCAAGACCGGCGTGTTCCAGAAGGCCTTCCCTGACCGCTTCTTCGACTGCGGCATCGCCGAGGCCGACATGATGTGCGTGGCAGCCGGTCTGTCCACCACCGGCTTTGTGCCCTTTGCCTCTTCTTTCGCCATGTTCGCTGCAGGCCGTGCCTTTGAGCAGGTCCGCAATTCCATCGGCTACCCCCATCTGAATGTGAAGATCGGCGCGACCCACGGCGGCATCTCCGTCGGTGAGGACGGCGCTTCCCATCAGTGCTGCGAGGACTTCGCCCTGATGCGCTCCATCCCCGGCATGACCGTGATCTGCCCCGCCGACGGCGTGGAGGCTGAGGCTGCCGTGCAGGCCGCTTACGAGTTCGATGGCCCTGTGTATCTGCGCTTTGGCCGTCTGGCAATTCCGGTCTTCCATGAGGAAGGCTTCAAATTCCAGATCGGCAAGGGTGAGGTGCTGCAGGAGGGCTCCGATGTGGCCATCATCGCCAACGGCCTGATGGTGTACGAGGCCATGAAGGCTGCCGAGGAGCTGAAGACTGCCGGTATCAGCGTCATGCTGATCAACATGGCTACCGTCAAGCCTCTGGATGAGGAGCTGGTGCTGGAAGCTGCCCGCAAGTGCGGCAAGATCATCACCTGCGAGGAGCACTCCGTCATCGGCGGTCTGGGCGAGGCTGTCTGCGCCTGCCTGGCTGAGAAGCTGCCCACTCCCGTGCGCCGCATCGGTGTGAACGACCAGTTCGGTCACTCCGGTCCTGCTGCCGAGGTTCTGGAGCAGTGCGGTCTGTGCGCAAGCAATATCGTTAAGGTCGCTAAGGAATTCTGCAAGTAAGATACAAAAAAGCAGCTGCTTTCGGGCAGCTGCTTTTTTAATTGAAAATTGAAAATGGAAAGTTGAAAATTGCGGTGTCGCCGTTGGCGACGATTTGATTAAGGGGAACGGATTCCTCGGCCTGGGGGCCTCGGAATGACTTGGGGGGTGTAGGGGCGGTAGGGAACGGATTTATCCGTTCCGTAAAGGTGGGTGCGGTAAGGCGGAACGCATGAATGCGTTCCCTACGGGAGCTGCCGTTGGTGCTTGTAGGGGCGGCCAATGTGTCGCTCGCGGGAGGGTCAAGACCCTCCCCTACGGGGTGGAAATGGAAATCATGGGCGCAGGGCATACCTTCAGTGTCCATTATCCATTGTCCATTGTCCATTCAGGCACAGGTGGGAGAAAAGTTTACGGTTTTACTTGCATTCCGGTGGGTTTGGTGGTATAATTCCATGGATATCCATAGGAAAGGTGTTTGGTATGATCTGCAACTCTATTTTGGACGCCATGGGCAACACCCCCATGATCCGTCTGCGCCATCTGGCTGACCCTGAGGGTGCGGACATTCTCGTCAAATTCGAGGGCCTCAATGTGGGCGGCTCTATCAAGACCCGCACTGCCTTCAACATGATCGCTGAGGCCGAAAAGCAGGGCCTTTTGGGCCCGGATACCATTATCGTAGAACCGACAAGCGGCAATCAGGGCATCGGTTTGGCTCTGGTGGGCGCTGTCCGGGGCTATCAGGTCAGGATCATTATGCCCGATTCTGTCAGCGTCGAGCGGCGCAAGCTGGTGGAGCATTACGGCGCCCAGGTCATTCTGGTCCACGATGCCGGCAACATCGGTCTGTGCATCGAGGAATGTCTGGCGTTGGCTCTGAAAATGAAGGCCGAGGACCCCAATGTGTTCGTGCCCCAGCAGTTCGAAAATCCCGCCAATCCCGCCATTCAGCGGTCTCAGACGGCGCAGGAGATCCTCCGGGATGTGGATGGCCCCATTCACGGCTTCTGCTCCGGCATCGGCACCGGCGGTACCATCACCGGCATCGGTGAGGCCCTGAAGGCTGAAAATCCGGATATGACCGTCTGGGCCGTTGAGCCGGAGAATGCGGCGATTTTGTCCGGCGGCGCCATCGGTACCCATGTCCAGATGGGCATTGGCGACGGCGTGATCCCGGAGATCCTCAACCAGCAGATCATCGACCAGGTGTGCATCGTTGGCGACGAGGAGGCTCTGCGCGTATCCAAGGAGCTGGCCAGCCGGGAGGGCATCCTGTGCGGCATTTCCAGCGGCACCAATGTGGCTGCGGCTATCCGGCTGGCAAAACAGCTGGGCAAGGGCAAGACCGTAGTGACTGTGCTGCCCGACACGGCTGAGCGGTATTTCTCTACACCCTTGTTCGCCGATTGACAAAATTTCTATTGCAAAATGGAAATTCCCGTGCTATAATGCTCCGTGTGTCCGATTCCGGGCGCATATCCATTGGGATGTCGCCAAGCGGTAAGGCACCAGACTTTGACTCTGGCATTCGTAGGTTCAAATCCTGCCATCCCAGCCAACCCGATCCGCTAGCTCAGTTGGCAGAGCAATTGCCTTTTAAGCAATGGGTCCGGAGTTCGAATCTCCGGCGGGTCACCAAAAAGGACAGATGCTTTTTAGCATCTGTCCTTTTTGCACGCCGGAGATTCGAAAAATTTAAATGCAACAGTCCGGTGGACTGTTGCCAGCGAGGGCTTGACCGAGCTGAACCTCTATCTGCGCTTGTGCAGATGCAAACGAATCGACGGTCGGGTCACCACACAATCAGTTTCCTTCTGGGTATCTGCTTTTTTGCACGCCGGAGATTCGAAAAATCTAAATGCAATAGTCCGGGGGACTGTTGCTCGCCGGGTAAGGGGCCCGGCGACCCCTTAATTTTCGCCCCACCTGGGCGAAA
>JAGBSG010000028.1 GCA_017632035.1 Oscillospiraceae bacterium
ACCGCTACCGGCAAGTTCTGCCCCGAGTGCGGCAGCCCCAAGCCTGCAGAAGCAGTCGGTTGGACCTGCTCCTGCGGCACCACCAACACCGGTAAGTTCTGCCAGAACTGCGGTGGCAAGAAGCCTGAGGGCGTTCCCCAGTATAAGTGCGATAAGTGCGGCTGGCAGCCTGAAGATCCCACCAAGGCACCTCGTTTCTGCCCTGAGTGCGGCGATCCCTTCGACAACGGCGACATCATCTAAGGAGGATATACCATGGGTTTGTTTGATGTTTTTAAGAAGAAAGATTGCGAGATCTGCGGCAAAGAAGTAGGCATGTTCGGTTATAAAAAGCTGGAAGACGGCGAGATCTGCAAGGATTGCGTCAACAAGCTGTCCCCCTGGTTCGAAGAACGCCGTCATTCAACCGTTGCTCAGATTCAGGAGCAGCTGGCATACCGCGCAGAAAACGAGAAAAAGCTGGCTGATTTCCGCGTTGCAAAGGTGATTGGCGACTACTACAAGATGTATGTGGAAGAGGTCAACGGTATCCCCACTCGCTTCTTTGTATCTTGCGACGATGATTACATGAGCGAAAACCCCGATATCATTGCCTTTTCGGATCTGATGTCCTGTTCCATTGATGAAGACAGCCATGAAACCGAGTTGAAGCGGGATGACGGAAATGGCAACAAGGTCAGCTACAATCCTCCCAGATATGAGACGGATTATAACTTCTATGTGGAAATGCAGATCGCAAATAACCCCTATTTTGATCATATCCGTTTCCGTATCAATGACAGTACCGTTACACTGGAAACCCGTGGCGGCAGCTCTGTCAGCTTCCTGGGCATGAATTTCAATTCCGGTGCGGTCAATGTGGGCAGCCCCAGAGAGCAGCAGCGGTATGAGGCATACACGGCTATGTGCCGGGAAATTGAGGAAACCGTGCAGCGCAGCCGCAACACAACTCCGCAGGAAGCACCTGCTGCAGAACCTGTGGTAGAACAGGCACCTGCCGGTCCTAAGGTCTGCCCCAACTGTGGTGCACCTGCCGAAGGCGGTAAGTTCTGCCAGAGTTGCGGCTCTCAGCTTTAATGAAAAGCGCAGATAATCTTGCAAAGGAGTAGATGAATTTGGCTGTATTACAAAACTTTAAGTGCCCCTGCTGTGACGGCGCAATTGAGTTTGACAGTTCCTCTCAAAAGATGAAATGTCCTTATTGCAGTTCGGAGTTCGAGGTGTCGGATCTTCAGGCATACAGCAACGCATTGCACGATCAGATAGAGGATAAGATGCAATGGGATACTACAGCCGGTACACAGTGGCAGCCGGGCGAAACCGAGGGTATGCGTATCTATACCTGCAATACCTGTGGCGGAGAGGTGGTTGGTGATGAGACCACCGGTGCTACGGAATGTCCCTTCTGCGGAAATCCCGTGGTCATGACCGGACAGTTTGCCGGAGATCTGAAACCGGATCTGGTGATTCCGTTTAAGCTGGACAAGAAGGCAGCAATCAAGGCACTGCAAAAGCACTATGGCGGTAAGAAGCTACTGCCTAAGGTGTTTAAGGATCAAAACCGGGTGAAGGAAGTTAAGGGCCTGTATGTTCCTGTGTGGCTGTTTGACGCAGATGCAGAGGGTTTTGTGCAGTATAAGGCATCCCGGGTGCGCACCTGGAGCGACAGTAATTACAATTACACAGAAACCAGCTTTTACAATGTGATTCGCGGCGGCAATCTTGCCTTCACCAATGTGCCTGTTGACGGATCCACAAAGATGGATGATGCGCTGATGGAATCCATTGAGCCGTACAACATTACGGAGGCTGTGGATTTCCAGACGGCATATCTGTCCGGTTATCTGGCTGACAAATACGATGTAAATTCGGAAGACAGCATCCAAAGAGCAAACGAGCGCATCAAGAAAAGCACCGAGGAAGCTTTTGAATCCACGGTGAACGGTTATACCACAGTAACACCCACCAATACAAATATTTCGCTGGAAAATGGCACGGCAAAATATGCTTTATTTCCCGTATGGATCCTTACGACCCAATGGAACAAGAAAAAGTATACCTTTGCGATGAACGGTCAAACCGGAAGATTGGTAGGCGACCTGCCGCTGGATTCCGCAGCTTACCGCAAGTGGCTGGTGGGATTGACGGTATTGTTCGGCGCAATTGCCTTTGGCGTGCAATACCTGTTCTGGTTGCTGTAAGGAGGTGGGCAATATGAAGAAAATAGTCTCTTTATTGCTGGCGCTGATGCTGTTTGTTACCTTCGCGGTCACAGCGTACGCAGCAGAAGCAGAAGAATATTTTGTCATTGATGACGCTGACATCCTGACTGACAGCGAAGTAAACACGCTGGATAAGAAGTTGGCAGAGCTTAGCAGCACTTATCAGGCGCAGATCATTATCTTAACAGTGGACTCCCTGGAAGGCGAGGACATCGATACATATCTGGAGAACACCTACGATACACTGGGGTTCGGCTACGGCCAGGACCACGACGGTGTACTGCTGCTGATCTGTATGGAACCCCGGGAATGGCGGATTCTCAGCAACGGTTTTGCCGGCGAGGCCATCGATCCTGATGCAATCGAAAAGATCGGAGAAGCGTTCACATCCGATTTGTCTGACGGTAATTATGCAGAGGCTTTCGACACCTTCGCAGATAAGTGTGAATACTATCTCGACGGCTATCTGAACGGCTTCCCCTTCGAGTTCGGAAAGGCACTGCTGATTTCCCTTGGCGTAGGTATTTTAATTGCCCTGGGTATCACCAAGGGCTGGAAGAAGCAGCTGAAATCTGTCCAAAAGCAGAGCAAGGCCAATGCTTATGTGAAGGCCGGCAGCATGAAGATTACCCAATCCGGTGACTACTTTATGTACCGTAATTTGACCAAGACACAGCGACAGAAGAGCAGTTCTTCGTCCTCCGGCGGCGGATCATCCCGCAGCACCGGTGGCGGTAGCTTCTAAACCAAAATTCCATATCGGGAATGGCGAAATACCGCCATTCCCGATATGGTGTTTGGTCTTTTCAGCAAAGGCAATGCTTGTCGTTGCTTTTCCTGAGAAGATGAAACCCAATGATTTTGAAAGGAGAATGGTTATGGAT
>JAGBSG010000029.1 GCA_017632035.1 Oscillospiraceae bacterium
CGGGTATCGCAATTTTCTCGAAATAAAACAGTTTGTGTGCTTGACTTACGGATTCCGAAAGCGTAAAGTAGGGATGATTCATTTTTACCCCTCTCTTTATCTATCATGAAACTTCACCTTCCTGTCCGCCTTTTCCGCGCTGTAATGGCTTCTCTTACTCTTATCATCTGTGACGTTACGTCGTCTCTCTATGCGGCAGCTCTTGATGGCGATAAAGGATCGATAATAACGCTCGCCATCGCGAGTGAGGTCGACCACGCATATACGTTAGACAGTAGAGGCGACACATTAACTCTAAGCGACACTGGAAGTTTAACATTCAACGGGTATCAAACAAACACAGCCGGAGGGGCAATATATGCGTTATCATACTGCACAATTACACTATGCGACAACGGAAGCGTGTCGTTTAGTAAAAACGAGGCAAGGACAGGAGGGGCAATAGATGGAGGGAACCATAGCTCCATAACTCTGAACAACAATGAGAGCCTGCGATTCGGCGAAAACTCTGCAAGGAATGGAGGAGCAATTTATTTTCATGGTTCAACAGAGGTAAATGGCAATGAATATGTGACATTCAATGGAAACACAGCCACGACACACGGAGGAGCAATTTACGCTGAGGCTATACTCGGCAACAGCGGCAGTGCTCTTACGTTGCATGACAACGAAAGCGTCGTGTTCAGTAAAAACTCTGCTGGCTCCTACGGCGGGGCGATT
Source organism: Oscillospiraceae bacterium (assembly GCA_017632035.1). Taxonomy (GTDB): domain Bacteria; phylum Bacillota; class Clostridia; order Oscillospirales; family Oscillospiraceae; genus Faecousia. The sequence goes on from JAGBSG010000029.1 coordinate 721, forward strand.
TACGGGTTATATTACAATAGTTCAATATCGCTGAGCAACAATAGAAGCGTGCAATTCAGTGAAAACACAGCAGCGAATGGCGGCGCGATCTGTGGGTTTTATTCAAACGAAACAGAGCTTTACGAGAATGTAAATATTACGTTCAGCAAAAATACAGCAGAAGAGGGCGGCGGCGCAATCTGCGTCATGGATGGCAGCGAGGTAAGACTGAGTTTCAACAAGAATGTAACGGTCAGTGAAAACACGGCAGCAAAGGGCGGCGCGATCTGTGGTTTAGATGGCAGCGGGGTACAGCTAGCATACAATGAGAATGTGTCATTCTACAAGAATATTTCCTCCTCAGAGAATAAAAACACATCAGCCGAAGGTGGTGCTGTCTATAGCGCATATTTGTTACTATACGGAAACGAAGAAGTAACTTTTTCCGACAATTCTACGTCCTGCTCTTCATTATCATCCTTTGGTGGTGCAATTTATGCTTCCTCCACCATCTACATACATACAAATAAGCGTATATCCTTTAATCAGAATCACGCTTCCGGCTCAACTTCCATGGGAGGAGCTATTCATTGCGAGGGCAACATAACCTTAGCAGACAACGGCAGTGTTGAGTTTTCAGTGAATAATACATCCGCTACTTCTTCTCAAACCAAGGGTGGTGCTATTTGCGGGTATGGGAATGTTACGCTAAGCGACAATGAAAGCATCACATTCAGAGGGAACTCAGCGGGGCACGAGTACAATAGCGGTGCCACCTATAGTCATGGAGGTGGGATTTATGGACAAGGTGATAGTATCATTTTAAGCGGAAATGAGAACATAATGTTCAGAGAAAATAAAGTATTCGGAAAGGCAACTGCTTACGGCGGTGCCATTTCAGGTATTGTCGATAACATAACACTTTCAGACAACGGCAACGTGAGTTTTTATAAGAATGAAGCCGTCGGTTATGGGAGTGTCACAGGCGGTGCAATTGGTTATGGAAATGCAGGCATAGTATCGCTCTACTGTAATAAAAATGTAACCTTCAGTGAAAATAAGGTTGCAGTTTCTTACCAGAATTACGATCACCATGCTCGCGGCGGTGCGATATATACTTGGGGTGATTTACACATCCGGAATAACGATTCCGTTCTCTTCGAGAAAAATGCAGAAGAGGACAACGGGGAATACCACTTACGCAGCATCTATGCCAACGGCGGAGATGGTAGGACTATCGCATTTTCGGCTGGGGGAAGCAATACAATCGAATTTAGGGATTCCGTCTACATAGGTGCTGGTGCAACTGTTTCTTTCAACGAAGATTACACCGATGCTGAAGGCACAATACATGAGCAGACCGGCGATATTCTCTTCACCGGCGCTACCACAGAGGCTGATTTATTGGCAGTGAAAGGCATAGCGGGAACCGCAGATGAAATACTCAATTCTCGAACATCTGAAGTATACGTTATGACTGATCTCTACGGCGGGCGTCTGCGTGTGGAAGATGGAGCTATTTACAAAGGCTATGGTATCACAGCACATGCGGGTTCTGATTCAACGATTCGTGTGAAGAATGCTGAGCTCAACCATGGCGGGTATAATATTATTTTGAATTCCGGAACCTCACTGGAATTGGAAGGAGAAAATAAGATAACGGTACGCAGCCTGGTGTTGAATGGTGGAAGCTCCCTTCGTTACATTCTGGACGGGACGGAGAACCATCCTGCTATGACGCTGACCGGGAATCTTTCATTGTTGGGTGCTGTATCTCTTCAATTGGATAGAGAGATGGATTATGGTGTGTATCAGTTAATGACTTGTTCTTCTATATCGGGGGATATCAGTCAATTGACAGCTGATATACCGGAGCATTATGAATTAGCATGGAGTGACAACGCCTTGAATCTGATTGTATGGGAAAGCATGCAATTGACGGATAATGAATCTGATCTGAATTTATCTCGTGGTGCTGTCAAGGCTGTTACGGATACTGATCTGGGGTATCGTTCTGTGACCCTGCGCGATGGGCTTTATCAAATTTCCGGTGAGGGCAGTCTTGGAGTAAGCGAGGTGCTTTCCGTAACCGGCGGTGCCGATGTGACGCTGGATCTGGCAACGGTGGCGGCTGGGGTAGAAGTGGGGGATGATTCCTCGTTGAGCCTGCAGAAGGGGTTGAATCTGGTATCGCTGATGACGCTCGATGATGAGGAGACGGAGGCCGCCAAGGCGATTTCCGTGGGGCGGAATGCCGAACTGAGCCTGACGGATGCAGCCCTGCTGGGGCAGGTGGCCATGGCGGATGAGACATCGGCGGTGTATTACCAGACGGAGACTGGTGATAAGCTGCTGAAGTTTACGGGTGATCTGGGCAATGGCGGGTTGAATCTCACTTTGGGCGAGGATGGCCGGACGGTGAGGGCTACGGATAGCGCCGGGTTTACGGGGAATATCACGGTGCTGACGGGCACGACGCTGGTAAATGATTCTGCCACCGCAACGGATGGGCTTGCCTTTGGTGCTAATTACGCCACTGCACCGGATAAAACGATAACGGTGCAGGAAGATGCCACGCTGGATATCAATGGACGGGAAACATATTATCACCTGGTGCTGGAGGAGATGTCCGTGCTGAAGAACAGCGGGGCGGATGCCCACCATGACTGGAAGGGGATTCCCGCCATTGATCTGCAGGGAGATGCCGAAGTGATTGCTGATGCCCAGATCTGCATGGTGGGGGCGGATTATGGTGCGACCAGTCTGAACCTGAATGGGCATACACTCTATAAGAACGGGGAGGCTGCCCTGGTGCTGCGGAATACGGCCATCAATGCGGGTACGCTGGCGGTGGAACAGGGTATGATCCGTTTCATGGGGGATACGTCCACGGCTGCAGGAACCGCCCTGGATGTATCTCAGAATGGAACGCTCTGGATTTCAGAAGGGACGGGAACATACGCCGGGACATTGAAGATTGGTACCGGTGGCCGGGTATACCTGGGTGAGCCGCCGCAGGGGACGATGGGGGGAGATCATGAAACGAATAATCATAGCATGCCTCTCGCCGGACTCAGCGAGCTTGAGTTGGCTGGCGGTACGCTGACTTTCCGCGGAACGAGTGTGCAGCTGGGGAGTGTATCCGTGACTGCAGATAGTGTGCTGGAAATCTGGGACCAGATAGGGACCGGTGGTGAGCCTGGGCATTATTCTTCTGTTGCGAGTATGCACATCAGTAAGTCTGCTGAGCTGACGCTGGCTACAACCTGGAAGAGCGCACTGAATATTGCTGCCCTGGCGGGTGATGGTGTGCTGAAGGTGGGCAGCAGCCGCCAGGTTCACAGGGTGACTGTGGGTGATATCAGCGGATACAGTGGTGCCTTTGAGGTGGCCGGCAGCAGCAGCAGCCTGACGCTGACCCTGGGCGATGATGATGTGCTGGATTCCAGCCGTGTCACTATGGCGAATGGCGGTCAGCTGAAGCTGTCTGGGGCCGGTGTGTTCAGATTCTATGGTTTGGAGGGAGTTGACGAGCGTGCGGCGGCACCTTCATTTCTGCAGGATGCTGATTGGCAGGGGCGGATTCAGCTGGAGGATTGCACCGCTTCTGGTATAAAGCTGAATTCCTTTGCCGCCGGCCGCGATGAATTGCTTGTGAACGGTGTGAGTGGCTGGTTCATGTACGGTGCTGATGTGCAGCCTCATATCCACCTGCAGTCGAAGGGCCTTACTGTTCTGGACAACAGCAAGAAGACGTACACCTATCTGAATGGCATCAGTGGTACGGGTGATTTTGTTGTCCGTTCCAAGAGTGCCTATGAAAGCGGGTACGAAATGCGGGGTGCTATGGAGGCATGGAGCGGTGCGTTCCGCGTGCAGCAAAGCACCGAAAGCGCAAATGCCAGTACGGTGAATCTGAGATTGAACGGAGGCGGAACGATTTTTGATGGCAGCGAAGGCAGCGGTGTTTACCTGGAGCGTACGGGGACATTGAATGTTACCATCGGCCATGCGGATACTGCCTCTATTCTGAAAGGTGATATCCTGAACGTGGGCGTGACCAATGGTGAAACGACTACGTTCGGCAGCCTGAATGTGACACTGAATCACGAAGTGGAAGTGCTGGGAGATATTCAGGCCACCAGCATGGCGATTGGCGCAGGCGCCGACATCAGATTCAGCGGTACGGTTCAGGCCAACAGCTGGGAGGTGGGAGACGGCAGTTCCCTGTGCATCGGGAGTGGAAGTGTGGTCTATATGAGTGAGGCTCCAAACAAAATCCTGGGTGGAGATCTGATGACAGAGGATATCGGCACACTGGACTTGACGGGCACAGCCGGCGTAGAGCTGGCAGGCGGTAAGCTTTCCTACCGCGGCAAGAATATCATGTTCGGGGCAGTTAATGTCAGTGCCGATAGTGAGCTGCAAATCTGGGACCAGACGGGCAGCAACGGAGTGGCAGGAGCAGCCTGCACGATTGAGTCGCTGAATCTGGATGCTGCGCTGACCCAGACAACTACCTGGAAATGTACTCTGGAAATCGATACTCTTACGGGTAGTGGTCCCCTGGCTATACAGAGCCGGAATGAGAAGCATAACGTTGCGATAAACGATATCAGCGGTTATACGGGGAAAATCACCATCAGCAACGCGAATACGACCCTGGCGCTGAATCTGGGCAAGGACGTGGTGCTGGATGCTTCCCGCGTGGCAAAGGATGATGATTCCACGCTTGTGCTGGCAGGTACGGGTTCTTACAATATCGGGACGGCGCGGGCACTTGCCGCCGGGGTAACCCTTGCCGAGGACTGGCAGGGAAGTGTGCGCCTGACGGGAACG